>DASYAR010000222.1:0-23523 GCA_036501235.1 Planctomycetaceae bacterium | reverse complement strand
CAACGGCATCACGACAGCCGGAAAACCTTTCGCGCGTACTGTATCGCGTCGCACAGTGCGTCGACTTCCGCCGGCGTGTTATACAGCGCGAAGCTGGCACGGGTCGTAGCGTTCACTTTGAGAAACTCATGCAGCGGCATCGTGCAGTGATGCCCTGCCCGCACGGCGACTCCCTTGCGGTCGAGCAATTCGGCCATGTCGTGCGGATGCACTCCATCGACGGTGAAGCTGACGATCGCCCCGCGAAATTCAGGCGCCGGTCCCACGATCGTCAATCCGGGAATCTGCGACAATTGCGAATAGGCGCGGCGCATCAGCCCATCTTCGTGGGCAGCAATCGCGGCGAGTCCGAACGATTCAACATAATCGACAGCTGCACCCAATCCAATCGCCTCCACGATCGGAATCGTGCCCGCCTCGAATTTAGACGGCAACTCCGCAAAGTCGGATGATTCCTTGCGGACGCGCCGGATCATATTGCCACCGCAAAGAAACGGATCCATACTCTCGAGCAGACGTCGCTTGCCGTACAGCACGCCAATTCCTGTCGGGCCATAAAGTTTGTGTCCAGAGAATGCGAGGAAGTCGATGTCAGGCGACGTGACGTTGGTGGCGGCATGCGGCACGCTCTGGGCCCCGTCGACCAGCACCAGGGCCCCCTTCGCTTTCGCTTTGGCGGCAATCTCGCCGACCGGATTGATTGTTCCCAGGACATTGGACAGGCCGGTGACAGCTACGAGCTTCGTGCGCTCGGTGAGGACGTTGTCGAGCGACGATAAATCAAGCCGGCCGTCAGCAGTAAGAGGGATGAACCGCAGTTTCGCCCCCTTCTCGCGGGCGATCTGTTGCCAAGGGACGAGGTTGGCGTGGTGCTCCATTTCGTTGAGGAGCAATTCGTCTCCCGCCTGCAGGAATTTTCTTCCCCAGGCATTGGCAACGAGATTGATCGACATCGTGGTGCCGGAGGTGAAGATAATTTCTTCGGCCTCGGCAGCGCCGATGAACTGGCGGACTTTTTCGCGGGCCGCTTCGAGCTCGGTGGTGACCCGGTCTCCCAGCGCATGGATGCCGCGGTGCACGTTGGCGTTGTAATTCTCCAGGCACTCGACGAGCTTGCCGATCACTTGCCGCGGCTTCTGAGCCGTGGCTCCGCTGTCGAGATAGACCAGCGGCGTCCCGTTCGGCAACGGTTTGCCGAGGATCGGGAAGTCCCGCCGCACGGCGTCGACGTCGAGTTGAGGTGCAATATGCAAAGTGTTCATCGGAAGATTCATCGAAGTCCTGATTTCGCGAAGCGAAGCAATGTCGTCATTTCGCCGCGCCGAGATGAAGCCTGTCCTTTCCCTGCAAATCCCGCCTTGGTGCGACATGCTGCGTGGCTTGCAGATCTCGTTTCGAATCTCAGTCCAATCATCAATCCGGCCCGGCAGGCTTTCAATGGTTCAAATGTCAGCCATGTGGGGATCATCAATACCTCATCTCGCGGAGCGAGATGATTACTTTATTTCAGGACTTTTGCTCTTCAAGCGTGTAAACAATCGTCTTGAGCACTTTGAAGCTCAACAGACCACATTTCTGGCGCGACGCCGTCAGACGCACTCCAAGTAAATCGAGCATCTGGGGCGCTTGGAATTTCTTCAATTCGTCGAGCGATTTCCCTTCGATTTCGCGAGTCAGAATCGAGGCGGCAGCCTGGCTGATCATGCAGCCATGTCCCTCAAACCAAGCTTCCTTGACTCGATTGTTCTCGTCCACGAGAAGTTCCAGCCGCACCGTATCACCGCACAATGGGTTCTCGTCCTCGTGCGCGATCGTCGGATGTTCCAAATGGCCCCTGTGGTATCCGTCCAGGGCCTCATCCTGAATCTCATCCGTGTAGATTTCGTCGTTCATTTGCGATTCACAGATCTATTCGAAATGCCGGAGAAAGCAGCGGTCACGGGCTCAGAATCTGAATCAAAGGGCACGTTCTGACCATTTTAGGACCGGCCAATGAGAAGGGAAAGAGATGTCGTCAGAAGGACGCCACACTCGCTCCGGCGAGTCAATGTGTTTTTCCCACTGGTATCGGGGCCATGAGCAAATATGACGCGGAATAATCTGAGTGCGACAGCTGACGTCCATACGCACCGCCCCAACTCGAATTGCCGACGCCGAATTGCCCGTCACCCGGGAACCGCAGGGATAAACCGGCGGCTCGCTCGAGCGAACTGCCGCGGCGCTAGACGATCTCAGGCAACTCGAAACCTTTGCGGTACGAGCGGCCCATGAGTTGCGAGGCGGGTTCATTGTCGACGATCGTTTCTCGTACCTTGTCGAACCGGACGACCGATTTCGTCCGCCAGGCGATGTTCGCCAGATGGCATAAGAGCGTACTGCGGTGGGCGATCTCCACGTCGGCGTTCGGCCTCTCGCGGCTGGCGATGCAATCGAGAAAATTCGCCTTGTGCGCTTTCTCGAGTTCCGAGCCATCGTGTTTCGCAGCCACCTTTTCGTTCTTTCCCGTACCTTCGTAAATCACCCAGCCGCGGCCGTTCGTGACGAGCGTCCCCTGCGAGCCGTAGAACGCGACGCCAAAGCCTTCGCCGTCGATGCCGCGCGGCGACCAGGTGCGATGCTCCCACTGGATGCAGGCCCCGGGCACCTCGAACGTGGCCAGTTGCGTGTCGGGCGTTTCCTGGTCGTCGTCGAAAAAATACTTGCCGCCGCCGCAGGTGACCAGGTCGACGAACTCGATCCCCAATCCCCAGCGGGCGATGTCGAGCGCATGAATGCCATTGTTGCCGCATTCGCCGGTGCCGTAATCCCAGCGCCAATGCCAGTGATAATGGACAAGGTTCTTCTTGTACGACTTGTCGGGGCCTGGTCCGCACCACAAGTTGAAATCGAGATTTGACGGTGGCGCGGAGGGCGCTTCATGCCCGATATTAGGACGCGTGCTGGTGATCCAGCAGCGAACGAAATTGACCTTGCCGAGACGCCCCCCCTGAACCTCCTTGACGAGCGCCTGCATATCGAGACCACTGCGGCGCTGCGTGCCGACCTGCACGACGCGGTTGTAACGACGGGCTGCCGCGACCATCCGCTGCCCTTCCAGCGGATTATGGCAGCAGGGCTTTTCGACATACACATCTTTACCCGCCTGGCAGGCGAGAATCGTCGCCAGCGCGTGCCAATGATCGGGGGCCGCGCACACGAGGGCGGTCACGCTCGGATCATCGAGTGCGACACGAAAATCCTTTTCAATTCGCGGCGTCGGCTTGCCGCCGTCCTGCACGATCTTGACCGCTGAAGGAATCGTGTCGCTGTCCGGATCGCAGATGTAAGCGATTTCGATTTCGGGAATCTCGACAAAACCGGGCAGAAGCTGCTTGCCGCGGCTGTTGACGCCCATGATCGCCAGCTTCACCGGCGGTCGCTCTTTCGGCTTTTCGTCTTCACCGGCGTACAGATGAGCCGTCAGCGACGCGGCGACGCCTCCTGCCGTCAAGACGGAAGCTGTGTTGAGGAATTCACGACGGTTGAGGGAGGTCATCCGATGGCTCCGGAAAAGCGGGACGGAGACCATGTTACCAGCAGCAGACCACGTGTGCTAATGAGCCGTGCGACCAGAACGCCCGGCCGTCCCGTCAGGGCGGCCGGGTCACGAAGCAACGGCTAGTTGTTGTCAATGAACGTCGCCGATTCGGGATTGGGCATTTGCGGCTGCTGCGGCTGCTGTGGTTGCTGCGGTTGCCGCGGCGGAGGTGGTTTTGTGACCAGGTTCTTTAGCCGCTTTTGCAACTCGTTGGCGTCAATCGTACGGTCGATCTTCATGACGCGCATCCGATTGACCGAAGGAATGGCCGCCCGATCAAGGGCCTCGATCGTGGCGACGACCGTATCTGCCAGGCCCTCGGAGGCCGATACGACCAGTGAATTCGAAAATTCGACGACGCCGATCGAAAGCTGTCCTTTGAACTTCGCGGGGGCTTCCGGCTTTTTATCGTCGGCCGCGAAATTATTGACATACGTATACATCGATTCAGACCCCTTTTTGTTGTTCTGGTTGTTCTGATTCTGCAGGGCGGGGTCGTTGGCGCTCAGCAGGTCGCGATACACATCTTTGACGGCGTCGCACAGGGCGCGGGCCTTCGAGTATTTCACCTGCACGAGTTTGGTCTTCCGCACTGCCGCCGAATCTTTCGATTCGGGGATGTCATACAAGTCGATGAGCTCTTCGATGATCCGCAGTTGATTGGGATCGGCCCCGGTCACGAGGATCGAATTCGAATCGGCATCGGAAATGAACTTCAACGGTCGGCGCTTCGACAAGCGGCGCTCGTCGTCGGCTTGATTGGTCGGCATGGGGCCATAGAAGAAGTCGAACCGGCTGCGCGGCTGCTTTTTGTCTTTCTCTTCGAAGAACTCCTTGAGATTCAAAGCCACGCCGTAGGCCCAAGTCGATCGATATTTGAGCTTGAAGACCTTGTAATCGCGACGCCCGCCAGCAGACAACTCGGCGACCATGTCTTCGAATTTGTCGAGGGCCTCGGAATCGGACGAAGAAATAATGACTTTGCCGTCGGGACTGCGGCCGATGCGGATCGGTGCGGCAGGAGCGTCGGCTCGGGGGCTCGGCGATCCGCGCTGCGCCGCGGGCTGACGCGGCTCGGCCCGCCCGTCTTCGCCGGTCTTTGCGTCGTCAAAGATATCGTCCTGATCGGCGTCGGGTTGCAAGCGTTTCCGGGCTCGCGGCGCACGTTGCGGCGGCAATTCGCCGGCGTCCGGCGACTCCGGATTTGTCACGTCCTCGCTGGAATCATCTTCCGAACTGGCCACCTCGACCAGTCGCAACAGCCGTGCCTCGGTCACGCCGGGTTCATTCGACTTTCTTTCTGGTGGCGCCTGGGTGGTCGTCTGGCTCTCGCCGCGCTGGCGTGCCGGCTTCTTCTTCGGATCCGCCGACCGAGCCGACGGCACGTCGCTTTCCGGTTCGGCGCGGGGCGCGAATTCGAGCGGGTTCGGCGCCACGCCTTGCCACGACTGCCGCAGTTTCTTCAGAAGCTGGTCAGCTTCGTCCGGCGGAATCGTATCGAGCACTCGCAATGTCGAAAGATTTCCACCCGGCCCCGAAATCTCACCCAGCTTTACCAGCAGATGATTGACCTCTTCCAGTTCGACGGCGTTGGCCCACAAGAGCAGCCGGTTGTGTTCGGTATCGGCGTCCACGCGGAACTTGCGAGACTCGTCTTCCTGCTCGTTATTGTTACGCCCGAAACCGTAATCGAACATATACGGATAGAAACGATTGCTCTGCTGTTTTTTCTTTTCGGCGCCACCCATCATGAACTCGATCGAACCGGCGACATAATCGGCCTCCAGCCGGCGGAGCTTGATGACTTCGAATTTGCGATCGCTGCCGTCCAGCTTCTTGACCAGAGTGCGAATCGTCAGATGGTCCGCCAGCGACGCGTGGGCGATGATCGACCGGTTTCGTTTGTCGACTTGCAGGCGCGTCGTCGGATCGAGGTCGCCTAGTTCCTCAAGCAGCTTGATGAGCGGTTCCGGGTCGAGCGCCGCCAGTCGATAAACCTGCGTGCGGTTCATGCTCTGCTCGAGCGACTGCGACCGGCTGGAGGGGACGTCGATCAGCTTGATCGCCTCGCTGACGATGGCCATCTGGTCGGCGGGGGCTGTTGCCACGATGCTGTTCTCTCGGGGAACGACGACCAGATGCACCTGCGGCGGCGCCTGCTTGGGCGGTCCCTTGCCCCCCTGGGCCTGTTGCTGCTGCTGCTCCATCATCTGCTGTTGCTGTTGCATCATCATCTGTTCCCGCGACTGCGGTCCGGACTGCCCGGCAGACTTTTTCCTTTCAAGCCCCAGCAGTTCGTGCAATTGCTCGAAGACCTCTGCGGCCCGCGCATATTCCAGCCGGAATTCTTGCACGATGCGTTTCCGTCCCCGGTGAGACTGCTCGTGCGAGAGCATGTCGCGGATCTCCAGCAGGTTGATGGCCGAGTCCATGGCTTCGATGCGGTTGGTTGCCTTCAGGGCCGAGAGTTTCCCATTCGGGCTCAGCATCGGATTGAGCTCTACGACGGCCGTCTCGGCGGTGAGCGAGTCGAGCGGAAACGACACCTTCACAAATTCGTGCGGCTCGCGCTCGTCGAGTGCGGAGGGCGCCACGCGCGGCACGAGGCTGGGATCGATTTTTTTGACGCTCACAGCCGAGAGGACTTCGCCATGCTTAAGCAGCGTGAAGCCTCGATCGAGGAGATGTCGATTGATAAGGTCGCGGGCCTCGTCAATCGTGTAGCTGCGCTGCGTTCGCAGGTTGAGAAAATCGGAAGGCAGTTCCTGCCAGTCGAGACTGAGATCCGAAACGCGAGCCAGCCATTCCAGCACTGCGGGCCACGGCTGACCGTGAAAATTGAATCGCACTCGGCCGTTTTCGTCGGGCTGGATTTTCAATTCGTCCGGATTAGGGGGCGCGTCGGGCTTCGTCGGTCGCGATGTGGTCTTGGCTTTCTCGTCGGGTTTTGCGGCTTCCCCAGGTTTTGCGCCCGGATTTTTTCCAGGGCCGCCGGGGGGTTGCTTGCCGTTGGGGCCGTTCGGCTTCGCGTTTTGCCCGCCCGGCTGTGCTGAAGCCGCGCCCGCCGGCTCGGCAGAGGTCGCCTCGACTGCGGCTTTGATCGCTTCGTCAGTTGCCTCCGCTTCCTGGGCGTAGGTCCATTGCGCGAGAATCAGGAATGCGCACAGCAGATAGAGTCCGCCGAAAAAGCGATAGGCCGTCATGGTCAGACTAATCCGAACGCGGGGCAATGGTCGTTCACAAGGGAGGCCCAAGTCGCGGATACTCCGCGAACTCCCCATTTGTGTCTCATATTATCAAGACAGATGACGAGTTTACAGACAATTTGTCTAAAAAATCAGCAACGTCTGGGTGCATTTGACCGGTTTCGCGCCGTTCTATACGATCCGATCGCCCGAATCGGTGTTACGTGCGACGTTCCGAGGGGGGTGATGAACCGTCAATTGCCTGCAACCGGGGGACGTGATGAGCGTTCGCAAGATGCTGGGGGGCGTTGCTGCTCTGGCTCTATTCGTGGGATTCGATGGGGCGGGGACCGACAGTTTCTCGGCCGATCAGGCTGTCAAACCCAGCCCCGGCACGACCGCGTCGGCCACGAACAGCGACCGAAATAAGACGCGTGGCGGCCAATCCCCGGCGAAGAACGACACGCTGGTGATGTGGTATCCCAACGATCCCGATACTTTCAATCCCCTGATTGCCAATGACACCGTCAGCAAAGAGCTTTTGCGCTGTGTGCACGAGCCGCTGGCGCTCCAGGATTTTTCAGATCCCGATCGGCTCGAGCCAATGCTCGCCGAACGCTGGGACTTCGATCAGAAAACTTTGACTTTTACGATCAAGTTGCGCAAGGGGGTCAAATGGCACCCGATGACTCTCCCCAGCGGAAAAACGCTGCCCGCCAAAGAGTTCACTGCCAAGGACGTGAAATTCACATTCGACTGCGCTTTGAACCCTCACATTCAAGCCGCATCCTTGCGCAGCTATTTTGAAGACCCTGACGCCACCGATGCCTCACAAAAATACAAGATCAAGGTCACCTTCGTCGATGATTACACGGTGAAAGTCAAGTGGACGAAACCGTACTTTCGCGCCGAGGAGTATTCATTGCTGGCGGATCGTTTCATCATCCCGCGGCACGTCTATTCCGTGAACGAAAAAGGGGAACCGATTTCGTTCGACTTCTCGTCAAAGGAGTTTGCCGAGGGGTTCAATAGTCACTGGGCCAATCGGCAGATGTGCGGCACCGGGCCCTGGATGTTCAAAAAGTGGGACAAGGATGAAAGGGTCGTGTTCGAGCGCAATCCCGACTACTGGGGACCGCCGGCGTACTTCTCCAAGGTGATCTTCCGCTGCATCCCCAATTCGAACACGTCGCGGCAGATGGCGCTCCAGAACGAAATCGATTGGGTGCGGATCCCGGAGAAGAATCTGTTCCTGGATGGAAAAGACCACGAAAACGTCAAATCGGGAAAGGTGGCGGCGTTCGATTTCGATTACCCGGGATTCCGCATGGTTGCCTACAACCAGAAGCGGGACTTCTTCAAAGATAAGCGTGTCCGCTGGGCGCTGTCGCACGCGATCCCGGTGGACCAGATCATCGACGTCGTGTTCAAAGGGTTGGCCGTACGCATGACCGGTCCATTGACCTATGGCAGCAGCGCCTACGACGCATCAGTCCCTCCCGTCCCCTTCGATCTCGAGAAGTCGGCAAAGCTCCTCAATGAGGCGGGCTGGGAAGATACCGACGGCAACGGCATTCGTTCGAAATCCATCAACGGCAAAAAAATTCAGGCGACGTTCGACCTGATGATTTATTCCGACAATCCCTCATTCCTCACGGTCGCAGAGATCATCAAGGAGAACTGCCGCAAGGTAGGCGTCGACGTGCAGATTTCACCGGCCAAATGGGGCCTGATGCTGCAAAAGATGCGGAAGAAAGAATTCGACGCTGTCATGGGGGGCTGGGCCATGGACTGGAAGCAGGACCTGTTTCAGGTCTGGCATTCGAGCCAGGCGGACCTCCCCGACAGCTCCAATGCGATCGGTTATGCGAATAAAGAATTGGACAAGCTGATCGATGAACTTCGCGTATGCCTGGATAAAGACCGGCAGATCGAGCTGTACCACCAAATGCACCGGATGATCCACGACGATCAGCCGTACACGTTCCTGTTCACGGAGAAGTTCACGTGCTTTGGCGATGGACGCCTGAAGAACGTCAAGTTCTATAAAATTCGTCCCGGTTATGACATCCGGGAGTGGTATGCCACGAAGCCGCGCGTGCTGGCCAACTGATTCGGCCCGCCCTGGAAGGACTCCCGGCCGTGTGGACGTACATTATCCGTCGCCTGCTGCTGATGATCCCGACGCTGTTCGGGGTGACGGTCGTCTCGTTCTGCATCATGCAACTGGCGCCGGGCGACCCGTTGATGATGCAGCTCGGGGCCGGCGGATCGGCAGGGCAGTCGACCCAGACTCGCGAAGCCTTTCTGATTCAGAAGCGCGACCTGAAGCTCGATAAACCGCTGTTGTTGAATCGCAATTATTTTCGCGATTATACCGAGCCCGTCCGCATCGCGGCGCACTATCTGTCGCTGTCCGTAGAAGAAATCCGCGCCGAAATTCCAGCACTGGCCCAGGCGAATCCCACCGCCGAGGACGTGGCTCGCCGCGAGTTTCTACGGTCGCTGAAGATTCCCGAATTCGACTCCAGCTTGCCCGACGCCGATCAGTACGAAAGCCTGGCGCGTAAGATTCAGGCCTGGGTGCAAGTCGATTGCGAAGACACAGGCCTCAACGGCGTCCCTGAAGCGATCGCGCTGCTCAAGCGTAGCGATACCCCGCTGCGCGAGCGGATCGGCGCCATTCGCTGCCTGAACCGCATGGTGATCGATCCGTTCGTCTTCACCTATTCCAGTCAGCCGCGCGAGGCAGAAACGCCGCGCGTCGTTTCCGGCTGGAAGGAATGGTGGCTGAAGAACGAGAAGACATTCCCACCGCTCGACCCTGACCGGAAGGAAATCCTCGAGCAACAGTTTGCCACGCTCGTGGCCGAGCCCGATCGCGGCGTGCTGTTCGAGAAATTGCAGGAAGCGAGTTATGACCGCGACGACTTGCCGTTCTTTGCGCACAAACTGCTGGACGGCGGAACATTGCCAGAGCGGTTCGTGGCCTCGATCGTGCTCAAGCTGTTCGTCTCGGTGCCTCTGAAACTCGACGTGCCGCTGGACGCCTCCGCGGCCGAAGTCGCCGACGTCGCCGCGAATTGGAAATTGCATTACGACTCGCAGCAGGCAGAATACCGCCCGTCGCTGACAACGCGCTGTCTGCGGCTGTTCACCGACACGCAATACGCGCATATGGTGACGCGGCTGGCGACGTTCAATTTCGGGCGCTCGACGCTGGCGACGCGCGAACCTGTCAGCGAAAGGCTCTGGTCGGCGGTCAAAGTGTCGGCCCCGCTGATGATCGCGGCCCAGATTCTGATTTATCTGATCGCCGTGCCGCTGGGAGTGATTTGCGCGGTGCGGCGCGGGCGCCTGGCCGACAACCTGATTTCGCTGGTGCTCTTCATGCTGTATTCACTGCCGTCGTTCATTGCCGGCATGCTGTTTCTGATGACGCTTTGTTTCGGAAAGCCGTTCAAGGTGTTTCCGGCCATGTCGCTGCATTCCGAGGGAGCGGATGACCTGTCATGGGTCCCGTGGCTGGCCGATTATGCCTGGCATACGGTGTTGCCGATCGTGTGTCTCTCTTTGTTCAGTCTGGCGGGACTGGCGATGTATTCGCGTTCGAGCCTGCTGGACGTCATCAGTCAAGACTATGTGCGCACGGCCCGTGCCAAGGGAGTTCGTGAAGTGTTCGTGATTCTCAAGCACGCCCTGAGGAATGGGTTGATTCCGATCATCACGCTGTTTTCCAGTTTTCTGCCGGCAATGCTGGGGGGCAGTGTGCTCGTCGAATTCCTGTTCGGCATTCCGGGCATGGGACGGCTGTCGTGGGTCTCGATCGAACAGAAGGACTTTCCCACGCTGATGGCGCTCATTTACGTCGACGCCATCGTCGTGATGTTCAGCATTCTCTTGTCGGACCTGTTGTATGTGGCGGCCGATCCGCGCATCAGTTTTGGTGGCAAGGGGGCGGGCTGATGACTCAGCACGAAACCTATTGGGACATCGTCTGGCAGCAATTTCGCAAAAACCGGCTGGCTTCATGGGCTGTGCGGGCCCTGACGCCGGTCGTCGCGATCGCCATCTGCGCCCCTTTGATCTGCTCGAATCAGCCGCTCGTCTTCGACGAGGGCCCGCAGCGGCTGTATCCCTGGTTTCGCGGCTTGTTCCACACGGCCGAACCGGTTGACTATCTGTTCAACATGGCTCTGATCGGATTTCCTGTGTGGGCTGTCGCGGCCCTGATTCAAAACCGGCGCTGGAAGGCGCGCGGAGCATCGGTCGGTCGCCGATGGTGGTGGCTGTCGCTCCAGTATGTGGGGCTGACGGCGGTGCTCGCCACGGCCTTTTCCGTTCCGGTGCTGCGTCCCAGGAATGTCTATGCGTCGCGCACGTTCACGCAGGAGCAATTCGCCTCTGCGCAGACGAAGCACGGAATCTACGTCCTCATTCCCTTCGGTCCGATCGAACAGGATTTGTTCGGCTGCGAGAATCGACCGCCCCTGTTCCGCAAGCCGGCGGCCGAGTGGCGCGAATCGAACGATGGATTTCCGCATTTGATCGGGACTGACAACGCCGGACGCGACGTGTTCACGCGGCTCGTTTACGGCACACGGATCTCGATCACGGTGGGGATCGTCGCTGTCGGCATTTATTTGACGATCGGCTGTGTTCTGGGTTCCCTGGCCGGCTACTTCGGAGGGTTCGTCGATATTCTGATTTCCCGCGTCATCGAAATCGTACTGCTGTTTCCCGCGTTCTTTCTGATCCTGACGCTTGTCGGGCTGATCGGGCCGAGCATTTACATCATCATGGTCGTCATCGGATTGACGGGCTGGCCTTCAATCGCGAGGCTGATTCGCGGCGAGGTACTCAAGCAGCGCGCAGCGGACTACGTCAGCGCCGCCCAGGCCTTGGGATTTACACACGCGAGAATTGTCTTCCGCCACATTCTGCCCAATTCACTGGCTCCGGCGTTGGTCGCGGCCCCGTTCGGAATCGCAAATGCGATCATCACCGAAGCCGGATTGAGCCTGTTGGGGTTTGGGGTTCGCCCTCCCACGCCGAGCTGGGGGAACGTCTTGCGGCTCGGGTCCGAGAATTATTCGCTTGTGTGGCTTGTGATCGCCCCGTCGCTGGGGATCTTTTTCACGGTCACCGTTTTCAATCTGATCGGGAATGGCCTGCGCGACGCGATGGACCCGCGGCTCAGGTCGACACGGTGATTGCGAAAGTGCCCCGCTCAGAGTAGCAGGCACACTCCGTGTGCCGTTTCCTGTCTTGGCTTTTCCGGTTGTTGGATACAAACCGACCGCTTTCGAGACGGGCGACGGCACACGGTGTGTGAATTCTTACAGGTGGGCCGTGGCCATCACCACGGGGGGCTCGTTCCCAAGCTCCGCTTGGGAACGCTCGCCGGGAAGCTCTGCTTCCCGAGTTGCAACGAGCAAATGAATGCTTACCGCGCCCATCGACGTGCGAGCGGAGACTGGTATTGCCCTTTGATCCGACGTGAAGTGGAGCTTCGAGAGGAGCGTTCCCAAGCGGAGCTTGGGAACAAGTTGAAAACGAAAACGGCACACGGAGTGTGCCATCTACTCTGAGCGATTTTCACCGAAGCTGACCCGACTTTGGCATCCGATTCTAGCAATTGGTCGCATCTTGCAGCCGTGCACCGTCCATTTCTGCCAATCCGCGATTCGACACTCGGCCTTAAATTTGAATTGCTCTGAATTCCGACCTACAGTGAAAATTGACGGTATCCCCGTCGTCCGACATTCCTCGGTGGCCACGACTGTCGGCGGGCACGTTCCGATTGCCGAAAGGTCAATGTCATGAAACCGATTCTGAGATTCTTGAGCGACGAGTGCGCTGCCACGGCGGTCGAATACGCCGTCATGCTGGGTTTGATTTTGCTGGTCATCATTGGCTCCATCGTCACTGTCGGCCAGGGAACCGGGGGCATGTGGAGCGGCAACAATTCGGCGATGCAATCGGCCGGGTTCGGGTCATAGTCGCTGTGCAGCCGTCTCGTATGCATGGCATATCGGGATGCGGCAATTCTCCGCTGCGCATTGTGGCAATCGCGCGCGCCGACTTAAGATGACGGATGTCCGACAACCGCCGTCTCTTCTCGTTTCCCGCACGTCATGCCCCGTTGCCACATTTCCCGTTGTCACATTTCTTTGGGAGGCAACTCCGGGCCAGTTGGCGAAACCTTTCTGGCGGCGCTCAATCGCTTACGAAGCACTCCCGGATGCTCGGTCGTCGCAGTCAGCCGTATGTTCGAAACGACTGCTGTCGGCGAACATGCGGGGGGCAGTTTCCTGAATGCAGTGGCCGAGCTCGAGGCCGAGCTCGATCCAATCGCGCTCCTTGATCTGTTGCAGTCCATTGAACGCGATCTGGGACGGGTACGGTCGGTGCACTGGGGGCCGCGTACAATTGATCTCGACCTGCTCTATTACGGCGCCGACGTTATCGATTCGCCACGGCTCGTCGTACCGCATCCCGCGGCTTGGTATCGGCGGTTCGTCCTCGACCCGCTGGTCGAGATCGCTCCTGACCTCGTGCATCCCATCAAGCGGGAAACGATGCTGGCGCTCCGCGATCGACTGCTCATGCGACCTCTTCCAGTGGCCGTCGCCGGGGGTTCTGCCGTGCTGAAGTCGGAATCCCTCGCAGCACTCAGCGATGCATTTGCCGACATTCGATGCATCGACTGGGACCTGCCGAGAGCGGATGCCATGGATGCCGCGTTCATCTTCTGGCTCGGACAACCCGACCGGCCGCGGAATCCGCCCGACCTCTCGTTCGAGAGTCTTCCGCTCGTGCCTCGCATCGACGCCAGTGCGGCAATCGAACGACCGGTCGATTTGATGCGCCATGTTGTGCAGTCGGCTCTCGGGTAGGTCAGGCTGGAACAACCTGGATCTACAAAAATGGACGGCCTGGGAAGGCCGTCCTACGTGGTCTCCAAGACGCGTTTTGCGACGCGTGCGAGCAATTAGTAGTTATGCATCATTTTCCGGTCGGCGCGATACTTCAACCGATCGGGGATCACGCGAATCCTGGATTGCGGGGCGGCATAATAACCCGAATTTGCAGGAGCTGCGTCGTATGAAAAACTGCGATACGTTCGCTGTCCATTAGCGTTCGGCGACATCGCCAGTGACGGATCGCCGGGAATCATGCTCGCGGAAGGCGCCGGAGGCGCAGCGGGAGCCGACCCATCATAAACGGGAGCGCCAGCGGCGGGCGCGGGGACCGCCGAACTTGGCGCCGGAGCGCAGCACGTCGGAGCCGGGTTGCAACAGCAAGACGAACTCCGTCGGCAACAACCCGCTTGTGCCAAGTCGGAGCAGAGAGACAGGCCAACAGAACAGAAAACGGTCGCAACGGCCAGCTTGAGCATGATCACTCTCCTGCCGAGGAATGGGGATCGCGCGATGCCCGTCCTGTCTGCTTGGCTGCGATCACCCGGTGTTGGAACATAAACAATTGAAATTCTAGTCGTCTTTCTCCTTGAGAAACAAGAGGTGACATCATGTCCTGCATAATTTGTAATCTTCCGTCGGGGGACCGTTTGCAGGCATGACGTGCCGGCCAATCGTGCACTCCAGCGCAATAACCGTGCAGTTTACATCCTCGTGAGACCCTTGAATTACGACAAATGATCGTCAATTACCGGCCTATTGTAACGCCGCAAGTTGAATTACTTCAATAACTTAAGAGATTGCTCGACGCATTTTTTGATTCTCATCGAGGTCCTGGGCATGAAGTTTGATATTGGGAACTCGCTGCCAACGCTTGCTTCCGTGTTCTGGATGCCAGCCCTATGCGTCGAACCATTCTACAATTTACGATTCTGCTGATTCTGAGTGGATCGGCTTACGCAGGAGATGCGCATTCGTCCGCGTCCACTTCCCTAACCTTCAAATCCTATCGTTCTCAAGGCTGGCTGGTTCAGGAGACACAATCTTTTCGCGTCTTCTGTTCTCCCAACTTGGCAGAGGCGAAGCGCTTGCCCGAAGCGTGCGAAGCGCTCCGTCGGCAACTGCACGATACCTGGCTCGGGCCCGGCGCTGCCGATTGGTCACCGCGTTGTGATATCGTCGTTCACGCCGGACTTTCTGGATACGTCCGCGAGCTCGGGCCGGATAGTCGAAATTCATCGGGCTGCGCCACGATCGCCATTGATCGTGGGAAAGTCAGCAAGCGTCGGGTCGACCTGCGGGCCGACGCCGCCGACTGGTTGACGACTGCTCTGCCGCACGAATTGACGCACGTCGTGCTGGCAGCTCGGTTCTCCGATCAGCAGATTCCGCGCTGGGCCGACGAAGGCATCGCGATTCTCGCCGAGCCGGCCGCCAGGCAGGCTGTCCGCCGTACGGCAATGCAAAAGGCATTGGCCCGCGCGCCGCGCTTCGCGGCCGCCGACTTGATGTCGGTGCGTGACTATCCGGTAGGCGACCGGCGCGACGCGTTTTACGGTCAAAGCGCATCGCTGGTGGCCTATCTGATCGAGCGCGACTCACCGGAAAAATTCCTGGACTTCCTGGAAGCGGGACAGCGCGACGGTTTCGAGCAAGCTCTGTCCGAAGTCTATCAGATCAAATCGCTCACGGAATTGGATGTGCGCTGGCGACCACAGCTGCTCGATCGCGGAGCTTCCGCCGAGCTTTTCGCGGGCCGCGTCTCGAAGATCATGGCCGGTGCGCAGATCGATTGACGGCTCGAGCGCTGAGGATTTCTCGCGGAATAGCGAACTTTCTCTTGGTTTATGAGCTCGCGTTGGCCATAATAGGTTAACGGGGCCACCTGTCGACGCGATCCGCATTCCAAGATGACGAAGCCAGTCCACAACGATCCGCAGATCAACCGCCGCGTGTTTTTGGGGGCGAGCGCCGCCAATGCCGCGGGAATGGCTGCGGCCGGCGTCGTGGGTTGGACGGGTGCCGCCGGCGCGAGGCCGGCGCCGAGCGAGCGGGTGACCGTGGGAGTCATCGGTATACGCAATCAGGGGAAGGCGCTGGCGGGCGCTCTCGCTGGTTTCAAGGACGTCAACGTCGCAGTCCTCTGCGATGTTGACGAATCGCTCTTGCCACACGCCGCTCGCGACATCGAAGCTCGGCAGGGGCCTGCGCCGACGATGGCGACCGATTTTCGCCGTTTGCTTGATGATCCGGCGCTCGACGCCGTCGTCATTGCCACCCCCGATCATTGGCACGCGACGATGACGATTCTGGCCTGCCAGGCAGGCAAAGACGTCTATGTCGAAAAACCAGTCTCACACACGCTCGCCGAAGGACCGGCGATGATCGCGGCGGCTGTCAGGCATCAGCGGATCGTGCAGTCGGGTTTGCAGCAGCGGTCGGGCGCACATTTTCAATCAGCCGTCGAATACATTCGCAGCGGTAAACTGGGGGAAGTGCATCTGGCGAAAGCCTGGACGGTCCATCAGCGCAAAACGATCGGGTTTCGTAAAAATGCCGAGGCGCCGGCCGGCGTCAATTATGACCTGTGGCTCGGGCCGGCTGCAGAACGCCCGTTTAACCCGAATCGATTCCATTACAACTGGCATTGGTTCTGGGACTACGGAACCGGCGAGCTCGGGAATTGGGGCGTGCATCTCTTGGACGTCGCCCGCTGGGGCTTGGCCGTCGACTTGCCGATGCAGGTCTCCTCCACTGGCGGCAAGCATCATTTTCAGGATGACCAGCAAACCCCCGACACGCTGTTCGTCAACTACGCCTATCCCGGCAAGACGATCACCTGGGAGCATCGTCTATGGAGCTCGCACGGTCAGGAAGGGCGCAGCGCGGCCGTCGCCTTTTGCGGCGATCGGGGAACCTTGATCGTCGATCGTGGTGGTTGGAAAATCTACGGGCAGAAGGACGCGGCAACCGAAGGAACGAGCGAATTGCTCGAACCGCACTTGCGAAATTTTGTCGAATGCATCCGATCGCGTGCCGTGCCGGCCTGTCCGCTCGAAATCGGGCATACATCGAGCGCCCTGTGCCATCTTGGAAACATCGCGTATCGCAGGGGGCGGAGCATCGACGTCGATCCCCGTTCGGGCCGCGTGACGAATGACTCGGCGGCGGCCGAATTTACCGGCAGCGAATACCGGGCTCCGTGGTCACTGCCGCTGGTCTGACCGTCTCGTGAAGGATCCGGCTGCCCGGGGATTTGCATGAAACGCAGCAACGTCAACCGGGTAATTCGCGCTCCTGCGCGTTCCTGCGCGGCTCTCTTGCTCGCCCTGTTCACAATTGGCTGGTGCAAGGCCGACGAGCCGACCAACCTCGCGGCGGGAACGGCCTTCCGCAGTGCGCTCGAACAGCCCTTTTCTCCCACCTGGGACCACATCGATCTGCGGGTGATTGTGCGTGCCGTGGAAGAAGGGCCGCGCGTGGCCATTCTGCTGGACCGCCGTATCGATCCGACCGCCGAGCGCTCGTTCAAGGTGTCGAGCGACACGCTTCGTGAATGTTTCGATCGTCTGGCCGCCGAGTGCGACGCCGGTGCGACGATCATCGGCAGCGTCGTGTACATCGGCCCGCGCTCCTCCGCGGAAAAGCTGCGAACTCTGGTGGCCTTGCGGCGGGCTGAGCTGAAAGACCTGCAAATCCCTGAATCGCGACGCAATGTTCTTACTCGCGGCAAGCCATTCCGCTGGGATGATCTCGATCGGCCTGCCGACGTCGTGCGCCGGATCGCCGAAGAATATCGGCTCGAAGTGCAAGGCGTCGACCAGATTCCACATGACCTGTGGGCCGCCGCCGCGCTGCCCGACGCGGCTCCCGTGGAAGCTCTCTCGCTCGTTCTGGCACAGTTCGATCTGTCGTTCCAGTGGACCGACGAGACTCGCGGCGTGCGCCTCGAACCAGTTCCGGAACGTGTCGCGATTGAAAAGCCGCACGATCCGCCGCGCGGCATGTCTCCTGCCGACGCCGTCATCCGCTGGCAGGAAGAAATTCCGGGGCTCGAAGCGCGAGGGGAGGGGAATAAAGTGATCGTCAGCGGAACCGAAGAGCTGCACGAACTCGTCGAACGGGTCCGCCGCGGAAGCCGTGCGTCGGACAAAGGCCGCCCACGTGCGGCCGCTCCGCTCAAGCCTCTTAAGCTGCAACGTTACAGCGGGAGAATTCAAAATAAGCCCGTCGGTGATTTGCTCCGCAGCCTGGAAACTCCCGGCCAGGGACTGCTCACATTCGAGTACGATCGGGCCGAATTCAAGGCTGCCGGGATCGATCTCAATCAGCGCATCAACATCGAATTCAAGAACGCCAAGATCGAAGAGCTGCTCAAATTGGCCCTCGGCCCGCTGGGCGTCACAGTCGAAATCCAGGACCGAACGGTGCGCCTCAAGCCGGTACAATAGTCGTGTGATGAACCTGGATTCGCCTCTCAGCTCGAAAGCCGGCTCCCGAGTTTTGCCGCGTGATCGCAACAAACGACACTTTACCCAAGCCTCGCGGATGAGCTATAATTTGTGAACGTTAATGCGATACTTTCTTACAGGCACTTGTCGGTTCGCTCATGCTGCGAATGTCTGCGATTGGACTGGTTCTCGCGTCCGCGCTCGGATTGTGGTACAGCACGCGGGGCCCGCATGACGAATTTGCGACGCTGAGCGGCCACAAGGACGGAATATTTTGTCTGTCCCTGTCGCCGGACGGGACGTCAGTCGCCAGCGGCGGGGGTGACGGAACCGTCCGAATCTGGGACCTGGAGGACCGAAGCCAAGAGGCAGTCCTGCGCGGCCATACCGGAAGGGTGCTGGGGCTGGCGTGGTCTCCCGATGGAACCACGATTGTCACGGGGGGCAATGACAACTCGATACGAATCTGGGATTTGACGTCTGGTAAAGAGGTCTCAGTCTGGGCAAATCTACCCAGGCCCGTTCGCGGTTTGGACATCAGCGATGACGGCAAGACGGTCGCTGCCGCACTTGGCATGGACGTCTATTACTGGCCCATCGATAATCGCGACGCACGACGGGTATTGCGCGGGCATCGGCAACCGATTTCCGGTTTTGCGTTTCTGCCGGGGGGGCAAGAGCTGGTGACCTTCGCCAGCGATAAAACGGTCCGCATCTGGGACTTGGCGACGTCTCAAGCTGTGGCTGTGATGCCGGGACCTTCCGGCCACTGTTATGGCCTGGTCCTTTCCGCCAACGGCAAAACGATCGCCTGTGTCGGCGGCGCGAGAGTGCATCTCTATGACGCGCAGCAGCGAGTACCGCTCGATCCGGTCGAACCGAATGCACATATCCTGTGCGGCGCCGCCATTTCATCCGATGGGAGGACGCTGGCGATCGGATCGCAGGACAAAGTCATCGTGGTGTGGGATATCCCGGGCAAGAGGGAGCGAGCCCGTCTCAATGGGCACGATTTCGCCGTCGGGCCGATGGTTTTCCTGCCCGACGGTCATACTCTGGTGACATCCAGTCACGACAGCACCCTCAAATTATGGAAGGTGAATTGAATCATGCGCCATTCACGGGCCCGTGCGGGATTCACGCTGATCGAACTGCTGGTCGTGATCGCCATTATCGGCATCCTCATTTCCATGCTCTTGCCGGCCGTGCAGCAGGCGCGGGCCGCAGCCAATACACAGACGTGCGCGAACCGCCTTCGTCAAATCGGTTTTGCACTGCACAATTATCACGAAGCCCAGCGAACATTTCCGCCGGGATATATGTGCCAGGTCGGCGAATTGGCGGTCGCCAATGCTTTGGATGATGACTCGCAAAAAGTCACCGGAGTGCCGCCCCCCCCTCCCATCCTGATACCTACCGATCTCGGGCCGGGCTGGGGGTGGGGTGGAGCGATCCTGGATTGGCTGGAGCAAGATCCGCTCAAACGAACGATCGACTTCTCTTCCGGCATAGCCAGGCAAACTGCCTCAGCAACGCCTGTGACGGTGTTCATTTGCCCCTCGGATACCGGGCCGGACACATTCGACATTGGTGATTTCAATGGAGTTCTGCTCGGCACTATCGCTCGAGCCAATTATGTCGCAATGTTCGGCTCCAGCGAGATTTCCGACGTCCCGAACGCGGGAGAAGGTCTATTTTACCGTAACAGTCGAGTTCGCATGGCCGACATCATTGACGGAACTTCGAATACCATCGCCGTGGGTGAAAGAGCCAGCAACCTGGCCTATGCCACCTGGACGGGAGCGGTGACCAACGGCATGGTGCAGAATCTGTCGAATCTGCCAGGAGCTGACAACACCGACTGGCCGGTGCTTGTTCTGGGTCACACCGGAACGATACTCGAGGGGCAACTGCCCAACAACGCCTCGGGCCATGCGGACGACTTCACGAGCCGCCACGCGGGAGGCGTTAATTTTCTGTTCGCCGACGGGTCGGTGCGATTCCTCAGCAGCAGCATCTACATTAATACTTGGGTTGCGCTGGGAACGCGGGCAGGCGGCGAGGTCTTGTCCGACTACTGATCGCAAAAATCAGTTCGTGTTTCTTCCGAATCCAAGCAACCGTGCGCTGTTGAACAAGACATAGATCTCGCCGACGTTGTGCAGCACGGCGCCGACGATCGGCGAGACGAGCCCCAGCGCCGCCAGCGACAGCATCACGACCGACGACCCGGCGCCGATGAGCAGGTTCTGGTTGATCGTGGCGCAGGTCCGCCGCGACAGTCGAATGGCCAGCGGCAGGCGGGCCAGATCGTTCGTCATCAGGGCCACGTCGGCGCTTCTCAATGCGACGTCGGACCCCATCGCCCCCATGGCGACCCCCACGTCGCCGCTCGCCAGTGCCAACGCGTCGTTGACGCCGTCGCCAACGACCATCACGCTCCGGCCGGCGGACTTTTCGGCTTGAACGGCGTGCAATTTCTGTTCGGGCAAAACTTCGGCGATGACGTCTTCGATATTTAAATTGCGCGCCACGTCAACGGCAGCCTGGCGACGATCTCCCGTCAGCAGGAGCACCCGGCTCAAGCCCAACTCTCGTAGTTCGGCAACGGCGCGCGCCGCCTCAGGGCGCGGCAAATCAGCCAGCAGCAGACAGCCGAGCACTGCGCCATCCCGGGCGACCCACACGACGGCTCCGGCATGGTCGGGATTCTCAGGGACATCCAAGCCCCGTTCCCGCAGCCAGTCACCGCGCCCGAGCAGACAGAGGTTCTCGCCCGCAGTGGCCGCAACCCCGCGCCCTGGTGTTTCTTCGACAGACTGCGGAGCGTCGCCAGAGGGCAACTCCGCCTTCGCAGCGGCCCGCATCACAGCCCGGGAGACCGGATGCCGCGACGCTGTCGCGCAGACGGCCGCGGCACGCAAAAGCCCTGCCTCGGTCACGCCGTCACACAATCGAATGGCGACGACGTCGAGATGCCCCAACGTGACAGTGCCGGTTTTGTCGAGCACGACCGTATCGACGTCGGCCAGCACTTCCAGGAACTTCGTGTTCTTGACGAGAATACCCAGTCGCGACGCTGCAGCCAAAGCGGCAATCATCGCCGAGGGACCGGCCAGCAGGAATGTTCCGGGACAGGCGACTACCAGGAGCGTCACCGCCCGCGACATGTCTCGCGTGACGAACAGCAGCACGGCGGCCGACAGGAGCATGAGCGGAACATAAAATCCTGCATACCGTTCGAGCAGCCGTACTGCGGGAGTCTTCGACTGTTCGGCCGCGCGGAGCAGTTCCAGGACTCGTCCGAGGGCCGTCTCGGCGCCGACGCCGGTCACGGTCACTTCCAGCATTCCGGTCAGATTGATCGATCCGGCAAAGAGTCGCATTCCGGGGCAAACTTCCTCGGCGAGCGATTCTCCGGTGATCGACGACTGATCGACCGTCGAAGTCCCTTTGCAAATGACGCCGTCCGCGGGCAAGACGTCGCCGGGCCTCACGACGACGACGTCTGCTGGTCGCAGGGTGGCAGGCTCGACCTCGCGTTCGCCTTCCGCGGTCAAGAGCGTGGCCGTCCTTCCCTGCAATGTCTGCAGACCGTCGATTGCCGCTTGAGCCCCGAGGATGCTGCGTTGTTCGAGAAAATGACCCAAGTTGAGAATCATGGGCACGAACGCCGCCGTTGCGAACTCACCGCTGGCCAGCGCGGCCAGCACCGCCAAGGCGACTAATTGCTCGATGACGTCGTCTGCCTTTCCCGTCAAGATCCCCCGCAGCGCGACGCCAAAAATAGGGGCCGAGACGATCAGAGCGGCAACTCCCTTAGACATTTCCACGAGCGGCCTCTGCGCCGGGTCTCCAAACCACTGAAACAGAAATGCCACCACCAACAGGCCGCCGGCCAGCAGTGTGCTGCCGAGATCGAACCCGATTCGCAGGCGCTCGCCCCGCGTGAGAACGGCTTCGAGCCGTCGTTCCAGGTGGGCCGATGCCGCGGGCGCCAGCGCGCTCATGGCGCGGCCTCCTGCTCGGAGATGAAAATCCGCACATCGCCGGGCCGCGTTTGAGGAGGGAGCAGGTAACGCTTGCCGACCTGGCTCATGACCACCTGGAGCGCCTCGCGGTAGATCCGCTGCCGGGCCAATTCCGGCTGGCGACGATACTCGGCATGCAGCGTCGTGAACACCGAAACTTCGGCGGTCGCCCGAGCTCGCAAGATGCTTCCGTTGGCTCGCGACTCCTGAATCAGACGATTGCGCTCGGCTTCGGCCCGGGGAATCTCTTGCGCAGCGAAGCCCTCGGCCTCGCGCCGGCGGGTGTTCTTTTCGACACGGGCGCTTTGCACTTTCTCGAATTCGGCCCGCAGGTGGCGCGGCGGGTGGATCTCTTTGAACTCCAGGGCCGATAAGATCAAGCCGCAGGGAACGCCGTCCAGACGCGCCTGAGCCGCCCGCTGCACGACGGGTGCGAGACTTTCTTGCGTCTCGTCGTCGCGCAGCCGCAGGGCGTCGTCGACATGCCAGCTGGCGATCGCCTCGGTCGCGGCGGTCATTACGGCGTCATGAACTACGCCTCGCGGGTCCTCGACCCGGAGCGCAAACGCGACGGGATCGTGGATGCGGTATTTGGCTACGAGTCGAGGCTGCAAAATGTTCTGATCGCCGGTCAGGCAGTAGCCTTCCTTCAGCGGGTCGATGACGTCAGTGGACGGCCCGCTGTCGGTCAGCGATTTCCAAAGGTCCTGAATGACGACCTCGCCTTCCTCTTTGACGGGAACGCGAAGAACGCGGTCAATTGGCTCAGGTAGTGCCCACAACAATCCGGGCCGTCGAATCTGTTCGTCAGGGGTGCTCCCATGCAATTTTCCGAGGCGCAACACCAGCACGACTTCTCCCGGCTGCACGACGGTGATGCCCGACAGCAGATACAGCGCCAAGAGGGCCAGCGCCACCCAGCGAAACCACGAGAGGGCCGCGGCGAAAGCTTCCAGCACGATCGGTTGTTTCTGGGGCATGGCGGGGGCTTAGGGCGCGGTCGTCGCAGAAGGGGGGGACTGGGCGCCGGAGCGGGGGGCCTTCGAGTCGCGGCTGGGCGCCGTCAGGACGTCGAAAAATCCCTGATCGGTGCGCAAGATCAGCGTCGCCTTTCCCCCCAGGACTCTCTTGATCGCCTCCAGCGATCGCCAGAAGCGATAAAAATCGGGATCCAGGTTATGCGCCCGCGACAGGATTTCCGCAGTTTCCTGTTCCGCCAGGCCCCGCAAAGCGCCAGCCTGTTCGCGCCCCTCGCGCAGCGTCTCTTCGCTTTTCACCAACGCTTCGTCGCGAATTCCCTGGGCCTCCTTCTCCCCCTCGGCACGGAGCCGATCGGCTTCGGCCTTGCGTTCCGAC
>DASYAR010000221.1:0-9959 GCA_036501235.1 Planctomycetaceae bacterium | reverse complement strand
CATCGAGATCAAGGCGGTACATGACCTGGTTGTATTCGTAGCGCGGCGTCTGGTCGGTGTTTCCGGAGAACGTGTGTGTGTACGTCCCCTCGAAAAAGATTGTCCGCCCGCCGTTCTGATCGAGCATCGCGTGCTGCTTCGGATTGTAGAAGCTGTATTTGTTGTGTGTGACCACTTTCACGGCATAGGCCCACGGTCCCAGCGGCGTCTCCGCCTCGGCGTACCACACCTCTCCCAGGTGAGACGTCGTGCCGCCGATCTCCACCGTAATCATCACCCATCGCTTGCGGAACTCGTTCCAGCAGACCGAGCCGTGATGGGCGATGACGGGTTTCCCTGTCTCCCGATCGGCCAGCTGCAGCAGTCCCTCGTTGGACCGGAGTTTTTTATCTGCGACCAGCTTTTTCTGCTCGACGGGGCCAACGATCGGCGTGTTGGTCTTCCAGGCGTAACGGATTTTTCCGTCTGCGTCGCGATCGACCTGCGCATCTGATATGCGGCTGCCCGGTTTGAGGCAGGTATAAGCCTCGTACTCGGCGAGATTCGCGAGGCTGGCTGGATTGGCCCGTACGCGGACCAGGGGATGAGGATGGCAGAAGTAAACGTACTCGACGTCACCCTCCCGGAGCAAAAACGTATGCCCGCTGGGGTAGACGGGCGCCTCTTTCGGATACTCGACGACCTTCGTGAAGCTGTTGGTTGCCGGATCGAATTCGGCCAGGCCGCGCTGATAGACGTCCAGCGGCGGTTTGACCTTCATATACGAACCCAGCATTCGTTCACGCCCGTCCGACTCGCGCAGCACGACGAGGCTGTCGATCCAGGTGGGGCCTGAACCGGGCATTTTGGCGGTGGGGCGCGCGAAGCCTTTGTCGTCAACGAAATACGTCAGGTCGACTCCGGCATTGGGATCGAGACCGCCGGAGCCGGGTAGTTGCGACGTGGCTCCCGGCACGTCGAAATTTCCCAGCGGATATGCGGGCCGATTCGTATCTCCCCAGAACCAGTGGATTTTTCCCCGGAAGACGGCGGTCAGGATGCTGTCTGATCCGAGCACTTGGGCATTGAGGACTGGCTCGCGAATCGGGGCCTTGCCGCCGGTGAGCAGCGTATCGCGGTAAATGCCGGCACCCGTGACGCGATACAGGCGCTGGGCGATGTTGAGCCGTTTGATCTTGAGAGTCGCCTCGCCGCCGGGCTCGATCGAGATCGCTTGGCCTGCGTAGCCAAAGCCGTCTTTGGGGAATTCGTAACCGTGGCTTTGGACGAAAAAGAAAACCGACTGGTTCATCAGCCCCGGTTCGTCGAACGCGACGATGCCGTTGCTGTCGGTGAACATTCGAATGTCGTTGACGGTCCGCAACTCGACCAGCGGCACCCCCCGACCCGTTGCGTCGTCGATCACTTGGATGCGGTATGGTTTCTGGTCGGCGAAGGCAACGGAGGTTGTCGCGACGATCAGGGCGGCGGAAATCAGGTGTGGATGCACGGCGTTAAATCCCCGTGAGAATTGGTAATCGTATCTGTGAGCATCTGTGGCCCAGTTTGTCCGTCTATTTATCTTCTTGATGCGCCCACGACGCGGGGGGCCAGCGCGGCACTACCCGTGGGACTGACGTCCCTGGCTCGCCAGAGCTATTGATGATCCGCGATTCAGGCGAGAACCAGCTCTTCGAGGACGTCGAGGGGAACGGCGCCTTGACGCAGGATGACGTCGTGAAATTTCCGGATGTCGAATTTGTCTCCCAGTTCCTTCTCGGCTCGACCGCGCAGCTCGCGGATTTTCAGCTCGCCGATCTTGTAGGCCAGCGCCTGGCCGGGCCACGAGATGTAACGGTCGACTTCGTTGACGATGTCGAACTCCGTTTTCGCGGTGTTATCGGCAAAGAATTCGATCGCCTGCTGGCGAGACCACTGCTGCGTTGACCGTTCCAATGAGTCACGACGTGAGTCATCTCGAGTGCGTCGCTTTACCGAATAATGAACAAGCCGGCGGCTATGGCGGGGGCAGCGGCACCTGTTCGGAGGACATCAGGTATGCAGCCAAGTCGCGGAACTGGTCTTCCGAGAGGTTCGTCAGCAGTCCTTCGGGCATCAGTGACGACGTGGTCGCTTTCATCTCTTCTATCTCGGACCGGTCGATAACGACCCGCTCGTTCTGCGTCTGCAAGGTGAGCGTTTTGTCGGTCTTCTCGACGATCAATCCCGTCACGACCCGGCCGCTGTTGAGCACGACGATCGTCATCCGAAAATCGACGGCGACCGACGCGTTGGGGTCGATAATGTTCTCGAGCAGGTATTCGTGGTTCTTGCGGTTCGAGCCGGTCAGATCCGGCCCGGCCGATTTACCCTGACCATACAGCACGTGACACGTGGCGCACGTTTTGTTGAACAGTCCCCGTCCTGCGGAAGCATTGGCCCCCGCGAGGCGCTCCGCCGTGAGCAAGCTCTTGTAACGGTCGATCAGCTTGCGTTTCTCGGCGTCGGCCACGCGGGTTTCGCCCCACACCTGGGTTAACTGCGCCGTAAGGGCCGGGTCGTCGAAACTGCTGATCTGCCGCGCGTGGAACGCGGACAAATCGCCGCGGCTGATTCGCCCCGCGGCGACCGCATCGAGCAGCGCCCGGGCGTAGGCCGCGCGGGAAACGAGTGTGTTGACGGCGATCGACCGGCCTTCCGGGTCGAGACGGGGATAGGCGTCGAGGATCAGCCGGGGCGATTCAGGAATATCGCACGCTGCCAATCCGCGGACGGCCTCGTTGGCCAGAACTCGATCGCTGACGAGTTTGGCGAGCAAGCCCGGCAGGTCATTCGGACGGCTTTCGACCAGAGTTCGCAGCGCCTGTTTTCGCGAATCTGGTTCGGCATTGCCGTCGCCCACGATTTGCCGCAGCTCATCGAGCGCCCGGCCGTCGCCAAAAACGACTGCCAATTCGCGGGCCAGGGTTGGCACGCGCTTGTCTTCTGCTGCCGTCAGCTTCTCGGCCAGATTCGTCCAGCCTGCGGGAACCGGCGCCTTCCGCCAGCCACGCAGCGCCTGGGTCATTCCCGTGAGCAGGTCAAACTGCACGGCTGGATCGCTACTTTCCGCCAGCCCGGTCACAAGGATGTTCACCGCATCCCCCAGCCGTTCGATTTCGACTGTCAATCTGCGAGCGATGTGCTGCCGCACAAGAGGGAACCGACTGGCCAGCGCCAATTTCACGGCACGTCCTGGTTGTTGCACCACGGCCGGTTCAATGCCGTACCAGACCATCAGCGGCAGTTCGAGGTCGCCGGCAAATTCCTCTTGCGACGTCAAAGCTTCGGCGATCGGCCAGCGCTGTTCCGTGTCGAGTCGTTGCAATGTGGAAGCCAGGTACACCTGCACCAGGCCCGACTCTTCCCGCCCGGCGAGTCTTTGCAGAGCATCCACCGCGGATGGCGAAAGCTCGCCTCGATCGGCGAGCAGCCGCACGGCCCAGGCGCGAACGTGTTCGTCCGTATGTGCGAACAGTCCAATCAACCGCGGTTCATCGAGCGCACCGATCGAATTCAGGCACCATAAGGCCCGCAGCTTGTGTGGGATTGATTCATCGGCGTTAAGGACTTCGAATAGCAACGTGCGGGCATGGGCCAGATCGCGACCCCCGGCGGCCCGTTCCTGCAGGATCCGCCGTGCCTGCCGCACGATCCAGTCGTTGGCGTGCAGTTGGCCACGGACCAGGTCGGCATCGGTGGCGTTGGCCATGTCGAATCCAACTGCCGGCTTCGGCTTGCCGTAGGTGATTTTGAAAATCCGCCCCGACGTGCGGTGCACCCCGTCGTTCTCGTGACATTCGCCGACGTCCGTCCAGTCGGCGACGTAGACCCCCCCGTCGGGCCCGTAGATCAGGTCGATGCCTCGAAACCACGGATCGCCGAACCGGGCATGATCGGCTGCGTGTTTGCCGACGTACCCGGCGCCCGCTCGTTCGAGCCGGTCGTTATTCAACCGGTGGCCGTGCAGGTTGACCGTGAACATCGTATTGCGGTACTCGTCGGGCCAGTTGCCGCCCAGGTAGATCATCATGCCGGAATGGGCGTGCCCGCCCCCCGCCTTATCGGTCGTCGCGGAAACTCCTTTACGGATGTCGTTCCAGGCTTCGCCCGTGTCCCAGTGAAAGTGATCGGCCGATTGCTCGATCAGTTGATAGACGTAGGGATTGAGATCGGTCCCATACATTCGCCGGTAATGGGCCCCCGGCACGACGTGCCACAAGTGGCCGATCACCGTGTTGATGAAGAACATCTCGCCATGCTCGTCGTAATCGAAGCCCCAGGAGTTAGTGGTGCCGTGGGCGACCGCTTCGAAGATGCCGCGCGTGGGGTGATAGCGCCAGATCCCGCAGTTGATCGGCACTCGTTGCGACGGTGTCGCGCCCGGCTTGCCGACCTGCGATGTGGCCAGAATCCCATGCCGGCCGTAGAGCCAGCCGTCCGGCCCCCACTTGAGCCCATTGACGATATTATGCCGCACGGCACTCTCGTCCCAGCCGTCGAGCACGACGATGGGCTTGCCGTCGGGAACGTCGTCGCGGTTAACGTCGGGAATGAAGAGCAGGTGTGGCGCACAGAGCGCCCAGACACCGCCGAATCCGACCTCGATGCTGGTCAACTTTCTGGCCTCGTCCCAGAAAACGGTCCGCTCGTCGAATCGGCCGTCGCCGTCGGTGTCTTCCAGGATGACGATGCGATCGCGGAGGTTGTCGTTAAAGTTGACCTTGCTCTCGGAGTAGGTGTAATTCTCGGCGATCCACAAGCGGCCGCGCTCGTCGGTTGTGAGGGCGATCGGCTGTTGGACGTCGGGCTCGGCGGCGAACAGGGAGACCGAGAAGCCTTCGGGGACGGAGATTTTGGCCAGCGCCTCTTCCGGCGTCGACAATTTGTCCTTGGGATCCTGGGTGTTCGGCGTGTCGGGGAATGTGGACGCGGCGCCGTTCGAGCCGTCGATTTTTTTGACGTCGGAATTGTCGTCGGTTTTCTCGCCGGACTTTTCATCGGCGACGTCGGGCTGCCGTTCGAAAATGAGAATGTGCTGCCAGGGGAGCGTGCCGATCGTCTCGGTCCATTTGAGTCGCAATTCGGGAACGCCCAATTCTTTTTTGGCCTGGGCCTCGGTCATCTTATGGACGAGCTTGATGGGAACCGTTTCGTCCTCCATGCGGAATTCGATGAGCACGACGCGGCCGCCGACTTTCATGGCCTTCGAGATTTCGAGCATCATCTCGTACGGAAAGGCGAATTCGTGATAGACGTCAACGAACAGAGCCAGGTCGAGACTGTCTTTCTTGAGCTTGGGGGATTTTTCGGTCCCTTTGACCAGCTCGACGTTCTTGATATTCCGCTGCCGGAGCTTGACGGAAATGATGTCGAGCATTTCCTGCTGCACGTCGACGGCGAGCACTTTGCCGTCAGCGCCGACTTTGTCTGACATCATCAAGGTCAGCCGGCCCGTCCCCGCGCCGATGTCGGCGACGACCTGGCCGGGCTGGAGCTTGAGCTCATCGATCATTTTGGAAGAGGCTTCTTCCTGCTCGCGCTCGGGGCGCTCGAGCCAATTGGCCCCGCCGTTCTGAAATCCCATGACGTGGGCGATCTCGCGCCCCATGTAAAACTTGCCGATGCCGTTGGGATCGTGCTCCTGCCGGCGCGAATAGCGCGGAACCGGCTTTTTGACGACGGGCTTTTTCTGCGTATCGGCCGCAGCCAGCAAGAGTTCGTCGCCGCTTCCATCGGCATCAGTATCCGCCGTCGCCTGATCCACGTCTGGCTTGCTGGCATTCGAATCCATTTCCTCTGCGGCGGATTCCACGGCTGCAAGCGGTGTTTCGACGAGCGGGTCGGTTCCTGCCGTCGTCAACTTTGCGGCTGGCAACGCCGTTGCGGATGATGCCTCGGCCGGGGTTTGCGCGCGAACGGCGGTCTCGACGACAGTCGGCCGCGGAGGAGCCGCCGTCGATCCAGATCCGTCCGAACAACCGGCAATCAAACCGAGCAGGAGCAGAACCGTATTTGGCGCGCGCTGGAACGTGCCAGAAACTCGTGCCGACCTGGTGTACCAGATGAAAGCCTTCTGCATACGCATTCTCCGCATCATCACAGACATCCCTCTGTGGCTCAATTTCATTTCAGGAATTCGAATCGCGCCCGGCGCGTTGCATCGCGGCGGACCATTCGGCGACCGGCGCAACCGACGCTTCCTCCATCAGCATGTTCGGGATCTCATGCAGGATGGCAAATCGCATTCGGCAATCGGCGGTCACACACACGAGCGACTCTCCGTCGCGCACCAGCGGCGAACGGCACTTCGTGCACACCAGCATCTTGTCCAATAACCTTGGATCGAATGACATTCAGAACCCCCGCGCCTGGCGGATGTGTTCGAACGTCCGCAATTGATAATCCAGACCGACATAATCGAGCAGCCGGCACAGCGCCCGGCACGCCACTCCCAACCCGTCCGGCCCGCTGAAGCCGCCGAACTGGCCGCCTCCCTTCAAATGCGGCTCGAGTTCGAGGAACACGCCCGGCAACCCCAGCTTTTTCATCTTCTTATCGATCGCCGGCAGGTTGTCGCGCAGGTCGCGGAAGATGGCTTCGTGTCCGCTGTCGCCTCGATCGCAGGGGACGAAGTTCTTGAGTCGCTCTTCATCGACGACGCCGGTCCATTCCAGTTTCTTATCGATCCGATAATCCTTGATGTGCAGGTACCCGAGGTATTTGCGCATCGCTTGGAACTCGTCGAAGCACTTGACCGGATCGAGGTTCTGAGACGAGATATTGCCTCCATCGAAAATGCAGACCAGGTTCGGCTTGTTGACACGGCTGGCCAGGTCGGCCATCAGCCGACCGTTCTGGCCGATCAGGTTGGCCTCGACCTCAAGGGCATACACGACGTCGGCCTTGGCGCACTTTTCGGCAATCGCGGCGAGCTGCTCGGCAGCCTGGACCACATGGGGAGCCGGATTGGTCCCGCGTGGATGATAGAACGAAAAGCCGCGGATCATGTGGGCGTCGAGCGCCTTCGCCCGCTCGATCGCGATGGCCACGTCTTCCTTCAGGTATTTGGCGAACGGGACGAACCGGTTGTGCGTGCCGTCGTCCTGGTCGAGCAGCTTGACCTTGCCGATCGGCGAGCCAATGCTGGTCACCTTGAGTCCATAGTCGTCCTGCAGCGACTTGACTGTTTTCAGCTCGGCCTTGTCGAGCTGCATGATGTTCTTGACTTCGCCCGACACGTTCAGAAAACGGGGGCTGTAGTATTCGAGTCCCAGGGCGGCCAGCACGGCGAACTGTTCGACGACGGATTTCGAGTTTGCCGCCTCGTCGGCGAAGGCGCTGATGATGATCCGGGGATTATCGGGTTGTTGCGATTTGAGTTTCGAATCTGTGTTCTGGGCCACGTTGTTGTCCGTTCGATGGTGCAGGCGCCGGGCGCTCAAGGGGTGATCCGCCATTGTCAATGAGCCGTAGGACAGTTTCAAGGGACGCTTCAATGAGATATTCTTCCGGCATCTCGTTCCTACGCTTACATCTCGTTCCCACGCCAGCAATCTCGTTCCCACGCTCTGAGGGCGTGAAAAAATTGACGTTCCAGACCAATCTGGCGTTCTTCCCAAAAAACGACCGCCCAGAATCGCTCAGGAACGACGATCAGCCGACGGTCCGATACAAAGGTCATCCGGAAAAAATCGCGATTTAAAAAATTCACAGGCTCTCTGCGTGGGAACGCACGGATCGACGCTCTGCGTCGCAGCACTTGCCTCTTCATCTGTTAAGAATCCAGGAGCCCATGTCATGGCCGTTGAAATCGACGTCGTCTACGAAGGCCAGCTCCGCTGCCGGGCCACGCATGGCCCGTCTAAGACTCAACTGGCGACCGACGCCCCCGTGGACAACCACGGCCGAGGCGAAAGCTTTTCGCCCACCGATCTCGTCGCCACGGCGCTGGGAACGTGCATGACGACGCTGATGGGCATCGTCGCCGACCGCAACAAACTCGACATCACCGGGACCACGGTGCACGTCGTCAAAGAGATGATTCAGGAACCTGTGCGGCGGATCGGCACGCTGCGGGTCTCGATCCGCGTTCCCGCCGACAAAGCCGTGCGGCTGTCTACGGAAGACCGCAAGAAGCTCGAAACGGCCGCGCTGCACTGCCCGGTCCATAAAAGCTTGCACCCCGATATCCAGACGCCGATCGTTTTCTCCTACGTGTGACGATCGGCCGCTTGCTCGCAGACCAACCACTTGTGCAGGAAAGACGAAAACGCACGGAAACATGCAGCACGAAGTCGTAATCATCGGTGGTGGGTTCGGCGGGCTGCATGCCGCCCGGTCGCTGCGAAAATCGAATGTTCGCGTCACGCTCGTCGATCGTCACAATCATCATTTGTTCCAGCCGCTCCTGTATCAGGTGGCGACCGGCGGGCTCTCGCCCGCCAACATCGCCGCGCCCCTGCGATCCTTGCTTCGCAGACAAGCCAACGCGCAGGTGCTGTTGGGAAACGTCGTGGACATCGATCTGGCGGGGAGACGCGTGGTGCTCCGCGACGGAGAATTTCGCTATGACACTCTGATCGTCGCCGCAGGGGCAACGCACAGCTATTTCGGCCATCCGGAATGGGAGCAGTATGCCCCCAGCATCAAAACGATCGACGACGCCACGTCGATCCGGCGCAAAATACTGCTGGCATTCGAGACGGCTGAACGGCTCGCGAGTACGGAAGAGATCGCTCCCTGGCTGACGTTCGTGATTGTGGGGGGCGGTCCCACGGGGGTCGAAATGGCCGGCGCCATCGTCGAGTTGGCGCACGACACGCTGCGCAAGGAATTTCGCGCGATCGATCCGACTAAGGCCCGCATTCTGCTGGTGGAAGCGGGAGATCGGATCCTGCCCCCCTTTGCGCCCGAGCTGTCGGCCAAGGCACGCACTGCGCTCGAACGGATGCGAGTGGAAGTTCGCACCGGGGCGCTCGTCACGGGCATCGAACCGGCGGCGGTGCTCCTCAAACAAGGGGACCACGTCGAGCGCATTGCCGCCCATACCATTTTGTGGTCGGCGGGGGTCCAGGCCTCGCCCCTGGCGAGGGTTTTGGCGGAAAAAACCGGCGCCGAAGTTGATCGTGGTGGGCGCATTCGCGTCCAGGCCGATCTAACGATCGTCGGACATCCTGAAATCTTCGTCATCGGCGACATGGCGCATTGCCCAGGCGCCGACGGCAAACCGCTGCCCGGCCTGGCCCCTGTGGCGATGCAGCAGGGGAAATTCGCCGCGCGGTTGATCGACGCGCGATTCGCAGGAAAGCCATTGCCGGCGTTTCGCTATCGCGACCTGGGGACAATGGCCACGATCGGCACGATGAGAGCCGTATGCGACATTTTTGGCTGGCGGTATTCGGGCCCGCTGGCGTGGCTGACGTGGTTGTTCATCCACTTGATGCAGATCGTGCAGTTCGAAAATCGGCTGCTGGTGTTCGTGCAATGGGCCGGCCACTACTTCACCCGCAATCGCTCGGCCCGCCTCGTCACAGGGCAAGATGAACCAGACTCGCGAAGCGAGCCAAAGTCATCATCTCACGGAGTGAGGTGACCACACTGGGCTACGTTTTCCCCGCCAGTTGCAGGAGCAACCGTTCGGCGATCATCCGTTCGGGGAGCGAGCTGGCCCCTTTGAGGTCGAGATCGGCGGCCAGCAGCCATTGGAAGATCTGCTCGGCCCGACGGCGCGAAATGCGCTTCAAATAGGGAACGACCGCCTGCACCACAAACGGTTTGACCCCTCCTGCGGCGAGCGCCTCGGGAAGCGGCATCCCCAGGCGCGATAATTCGGTCCCTTTGGCGATCGGGCGGAATACGGCGTTGACGCCTCCCAGCAGCTTGAGCGGGTGATCGCCGGCGGTCAGAAGCTTGTCGAGCAGCTCCAGGGCCGTCGCCGT
>DASYAR010000220.1:0-8824 GCA_036501235.1 Planctomycetaceae bacterium | reverse complement strand
CGCCAAGGCCGAGCGTGTCATGACCAGCACCAAGCTGTTTGCGATGGCCGAGTCGCTGGGGGGGGTGGAATCGCTGATGGAGCATCCTGAAACGATGAGCCACGCCTCGATGACGCTGGAAGCGCGGCGCGGGGCCGGCATCACCGACAAAACGCTGCGGGTTTCGGTAGGCATCGAGCATCCGGACGATTTGATCGCCGATATGCGCCAGGCACTCGAGGCGTAGTGCGGACTTCGGTTTAGTCTCCGGCAACGTCCAGCTCGTCAGCGTCCAGCTCGTCCGGGCCATCGCTGGGTTTCTGGCTCCGGCAGATCGATCACAGTGAACGCCAGCGATGGCCCTGACCGAGCGGCCCAAAGCGAGGGAGGGCAGGCGGGCCCCCTCTCGCCATTAAGCCGACTTGCGACCTAGCGGTTGCAATACGGGCAATCGTAAACCGGCTTGGGCTTCACGACGGGGGTTTCGCCCTTCTGAAACTTCTCGAGCACACCCATTTGCAAGTTCATCAGTTGGAGATCCTTCTCCGAGTCGTGAGCATCTCGGCTCGAAACAAAAGTGAAATGAACCCGACTGGTCTCACGGTCTGCGTCAGGTCCCAGCCCGACGGCAACGACGTCTCCCACAGCGAATGATTGCCGCACGGGCAATCCAAGTGGTCTACATTCAGGTCTGACATGCCGCCGGTTTGGGACGCGGCGGGGGAGGATTCCCCTTTTTGTGCGCTTCGAGCACCATGTTCCAGTCTTCGGCCGACAGAGATTGGCTCGACCGGTAGATCTGCCATTTCTGTTGCCGGTCGAGGACGGAGACGCGCGGCAGAGCCGCTGCACCAAATTGCTTGTGGACGACTTTCCCTTCCGGAGTGGAGGCGTCGACCACCACGACCACGTAGTTGGCCAGGAGATCACGGCGGTGGCGCGAACGGCGGAGCCAGTCGAGATCGACGGCAGAGGCATTCGCTTCTTCGGCCGGGTTCAGAATCACCAGCACGGGAAGGTTCTGGGCACGTCCGGCGTGCCAGGCTTGTTTGTAGCTGTCGTAGACTGTTGATTCACGAGTGCCGCCGCTCAACGCGGCGAACAGGACCAGGGCACTCAAGTGAGCGGGCATAGGCTGGAACTCCATTTCCGAGCTGTGGGCGCCTCGGTCGTCCTAATGACGATGGCAAACGAACGTACTTACCCGCACTAGTCCCACAACGAGCGTCAGGTCCCAGCCTTACGCAGGAAGTACTTTCGTGAGTCAAATTGGAGTTGTCAAGCAACCTGTTCCTAAAAAATAGACTGCTAAGAAATATCAATCTGGTGAAAATGCGTCATCTGGATAATGCAATTCGCTCTTGTCCGAATTTGAGCATCGCGCATATCATCCGGCCCCATGCCGTTTCGCATTCCTGTTTCGCGACTGCAAGAGCTCGACGCCCGGCGGATCTGCCTCATCAAGCCCAGTGCGCTGGGGGACGTCGTGCAGACGATGCCCCTACTGGGCCTGCTGCGACAGCGCTTTCCTGCGGCAACCATTTCGTGGGTCATTCGTCGCGACCTGATCGATTTGATCGCCGGCCATGCGGATCTTACCGAGATTATTCCGTTTCATCGTGATGGCGGCTGGAGTGAATGGCGGCAGATTTTGACGACTCTCGGCCATCGGCGATTCGATTTGGTATTCGACCTGCAGGGGTTATTTCGAACCGCCGTCATGACACTCGCCACACGGGCGCCGCTGCGGGTTGGATTGGAAACCGCTCGCGAGGGGGCTAGCCTGGCGTGCAACTGCATCTTGCCCGATTCCGGTCGAAATGTTCCGGCATACAATCGTTACTGGCGTGTGGCCGAGGCGCTGGGGATGATGAATCATCCGCGGGAAGCCGCCATTCCCGGTGCCCCCGCCGATGCGGCGTGGCTGGCCGAGCAGGTGAAGCTATTGCCAGGCCCGATCATGGCAATCCACGCGGGCGCGGGCTGGGAAACCAAGCGTTGGCCCGTCGAAAAATTCGCCGAGATCGCCAGGCGGTTTGACGGATCGGTTGTCGTCGTCGGGACCAATTCTGAGCAGATTGCAGCCGCCCGCATTGTCGAAGCGGCGCACGCCTGCGGTCGACCGGCCCTGAATCTGGCAGGCCGGACGACCCTCAAGCAACTGGCATCCCTGTTGCGCGCCGTCGACCTTATGGTTTCGAACGACTCGGGCCCAATGCACCTGGCGGCGGCCGTCGGAACCCCGGTCGTCGGCATCTTTACCTGCACCAGTCCTGTTCTCTCAGGGCCCGCGCCGTCAGGTCCCGGCGGCATGATGCACGAACTGGTGTCCACAGGCGTCTGGTGTGCGGCAGGCTACCACAAGCAGTGCCCGATGGCTGGCAGCGCGCACCTGGCCTGCCTGGCCGAGCTTTCGGTGGAACGCGTCTGGAACGCCGTGTCGCGCATCCTTCACCGCCGGCGCTCGATCAGCCGCCCCGCATAGCGCAAAAGCGGCGAGCGGCCCGGAGTCAGCCAGCCGGTGCCTGGATCGGCACTGAACCTGGAACTGCAAACGAGCAGGTTGGAAAACCTGCTCTACGAGTTAGTGTTGCTCTGGAATCCGGTCTTGCACCTTCGTCGCCAGGCCGACCGCTTTAAGCAGGCGGATCACCATGTAGGTGACGTCGAATTCCCACCAGCGATGGCCATGGGCGGCCAGGCGCTGGTGTGCGTGATGATTGTTGTGCCAGCCTTCGCCGTAGCTGATCAGTGCCACCCACCACAGGTTGCGGCTGCGATCGGTCGTTTCGTAATTGCGGTAGCCCCACAGGTGCGTCGCCGAATTGACGAACCACGTCGAGTGATAGGCCAGCACCATCCGCATGCACAGCCCCCACAGCATCCACGACATTCCCTGGGCGAAGAAATACTCGCCGATTCCGTACAGGATCACTCCCAGGATCGCCGGATACAACCCGAATGTTTTGTGGAAGAATTGCTGCACGGGGTCTTTGTAAAGGTCGGGAGCCCAGCGCTTGAGCAGCGCTTCGAGCTCTTCGGGTGTGTTGGCGGGAGCGAACCACAGCATGTGCGACCACCAGAAACCGTGGTTGGGCGAATGGGGATCTTCGTCGTGATCGGAATGGACGTGATGCTTGCGGTGCGTGGCGACCCACATCAGCGGGCTGCCTTCGGCCGACAACATGCCGCACATCGAGAAGAAATACTTGAGCGGCCGCGGAACAACCATGCTGCCGTGCGTCAGCAGGCGGTGATAACCCAGCGTAATTCCCAGGCAGGCGGTCACAAAATGCAGGCCCACGAGAAGTGCGATGCCGGCCCACGAGAAGTACCACAACGCGGCGATCGCGCCGACGTGCATAATGAGCATCCAGACGGTGACGCCCCACGAAACGCCGGTCGGAAACCGGTCGCGAAACCGGCGGGCAACGCCCGGATTCTTCTCGGTGAATGTTTCAGCCATATCGGTCTGGTAATTCTCGCGAATCACGCCGTGTCGCGAACGAACCGTCATCGTATCGACCACCGAATCAACCGAGTCGTAACCCATCGCCGGCTCACGTTCGGCGACCGCCAGAGACTCGGAGGGAAGATCTTCGTAGGCTTCGTGTGACACAGTCCCGGCTCCAATCATGTTCGAGGTTCGATCCTTCTCTCACCCGTTTGCTAATGTTCCTTTAGCCATTGGAATTCTATGAATTCTCGTCCAAATGATTGTCACAGAACGGTCATACTTCGGTCATACTTCCTAAGAGAACAGGAAAATTGGGGGGAGTGCGAAGATTGACAGACAGCCTTGAATACTCTGTAAAGTGCTGTAGGAGTTCGAGTTAAAGCAGTCAGGCTTTCCAGCCTGACCTACGCGTCGCGAAGCTGGCGCACTGCCCCGAATTGCACGATCGCGACCATGCACAACAGGCCCGCCAGCGCTGCGATCTGCGACGCCGAAACATGCTCGGCGTCCAGCCATCCCAGCATCAACGCGCCGATTGGGGACAGGTTGGTCGCCATGCCGGCGAACAATGGCCCCTGTTCCTGTATCAACCTGTTGAACAAGAACGTCGCCACCCCCGTGCCGACAATGCCCAGAAACGCGACCGCTGCGATCGCCGTCCAGACGGCGTGGCCGGCAACCTGAGGCCGCTCGAACGGAATCATCATTGAAGTCGAGAACAGGATTATTCCCGCGGCGGTCAGCGATACGAGCGACAATTCGAGCGCGGCCACATGACTGAGCGATTTGCGGATTAACGTATTCGTCAGGGCGTAGCACAAAGGAACTGTCAGCGCCAGCGCGAGATCAATCGGCTTGATTTGTCGGGTGACGCCTTCGCGGATCAACAGGCCCATAAAGACCAGCGCGCCGAGCACGCCCAAGAGTTGCCGTCGTGCAGGGAGAACCTTCAACAGCGGAATCGACGCAACGACAGTGAGCAGCGGTGTGAAACTGACCATCATGCCGATGAATGCGCTGCCGGCCCGGCCAACAAGATATGGCTGGATCGAAAATGGCCACGCGAAACCGAACAGGACGACAAAAATCACTGCTGGGCAGTCTCTGCGCGTGAGAGCACGTCTCCTGGGGGTGCGCCACCAGAGAATCGCCAGGAGCGCTGCACCGCCGATTACGCGCCAGGCGGCAACCTCGACGGGTGACAACCAGGCGGTCCCCCGTTTCATCAGGATGAAGCTGCTGCCCCAGATGAGGCTGATGAAGATGAACCAGACGTAGGGCATCGGGTCAGCGCCTGCCGCGGAAAGGCGTTGTCATTGGCCTGCGACTGGCAATTCTGGGTCCAGAACGATTGCTGTCAGGCGGGAAAATCTGACCTGCACTTTAGCGGCTGGCCGATTGATCGCCAGCCTGCTTGGGCAAAGAATCGACGCGCTGCTGATTTTCTTTGCGGATCATCTGGAATTCGTCCCGCGTCTTTTTCAATTCTCGCATCAGCCGATCGGCTTCGATCAGTGCGGCGTTGCGGGCTTCTTCTTCGCTGACGATAGACGTCAAGAGCCCGTTGATGTGCACTGGGGGAATCTGCTGATTCGCCTTGTCGGGGTTGCCATTCAACTCGGCGAGGCGCGCCGCGATCACCTTTTCGACCTGTTCGCTCAGGCGGCCCTGGCGGGCCAACTCCTCTTTATTGGTTCTGATCGATAATTCGGCATCCAGCAGGAGCTGATCGAGATCATTCAGTCGCTTCACGTATTGGTTCGGAATCAACGTGCGGACTCGCACGTTCTGAAGCTGCGCCTGTTTGAAGTCCGTGGGCCGCCGCCTTGAATTGTGATTGGCCTGCGTTTGCGCTTCGTTTGTTCGTTCCACTTTGAAATCGCCGACGTAGACGGAAGTGCCGTCTGCATTGGGTGCGAAGACATACAGCACCTGGCCGGGTTGCATTCCCTGATTGGTGCCAAGCTGCAAAGTAATGCCGCCATTCTGCTCCAGGCGAGCCGCGGGGGCGATCCACTCGCGGTCCCAGCCGATCATCGTCCGGGCGAATTCGTTCCGCTTGTCTTTGAGCGTGCGGGTTTTGACGGCGATCTCTTCGTCGTTCTTCTTGATGGCCGCTTCATTGTCTTGCGCGAGTTTCATCCACGCGTCGCGCACGGCATACGCTTTGGCGGAGGCGTGGAACGCCACCCCCAAGCCGACGATCAGCAGCCCGGCCAGAACCTTTCCCGAAGTGTGCATCGAAGAGCCTTACCCAGAAAACCATTGAATAAACGACCGGACGCACTTCTCACATCGACGGGATCGACCGGATGAAGCCAATTCACAACCGACCACTCCGAAGATGTCGGTTTTGCCGTTTGAACATGTTGCACAGCCCGTGAAATCGAAGTCGCACGAGCCCAGGATCATTCCCGTCTTTCCCTCCTGTTTATGATACGCCGCGACGCGAATGGGGGTCAAGAAGATTTGCCGGGCGGGACTTGGATTTAACCGTGATAGACAAGTCCAACCGTCGTCGCAAGGTGATACAATGGCAAGTCGATTTCCAGTGCGCCTGATTTGTGCCGTTCCCTGAATATCGGCGGGATAAACCGCCGGATCGCCGTGCGTCTTTTGAGGCTTTGAAGTCGTGCCAGGAATAGCTCCATTACCGCGATTCGTTAGCTATGCCTTATTTGCAGGCAGCATTATCACCGCGACCCATGCGAGCGCCGCAGATGCCCCATCTTTCCGCGACAAGGTCGCGCCAATCTTCGAGCGTCATTGTGTGGGCTGCCATCAGGGAGACAGGCCCAAGGGGGGGTTGTCGCTGACTACGGCCAACGGACTGGCGCAGGGGGGCGAAAGCGGCCCGGCGATTGTCGCCGGCAAGCCGGACGATAGCCTGCTCGTAGAATTGATCAGCGGCGAAAAACCAGCCATGCCGCAGAAGGCCAAGCCTTTGTCGCTGGAGGACGCCGCCACGATCCGCGAATGGATCGCCGCCGGGGCCGATTGGCCGCCAAGTCTCACGCTCCGCGACAAGCGTCTGGCGGGCGCGGATGACAACTGGTGGTCGCTGCGGCCTCTGCGACGGCCGGCTGCCCCGGCAATCAAATCGGATTGGATTCGCACGCCGATTGATGCCTTCATTCTCGCTCGGCTCCAGGAAAAACAGCTCGCGCCGTCTCCGCCAGCCGACCGCCGCACGCTGATCCGCCAGCTGACGTATGACCTGCACGGCCTGCCGCCGACCCCCGCCGAGGTCGACGCCTTTCTAGGCGATCAATCCTCAGACGCCTACGAAAAGCTGGTCGACCGATTGCTCGCTTCTCCTCGCTATGGCGAGCGCTGGGGTCGCCACTGGCTCGACGTCGTGCATTTCGGCGAGTCACACGGCTACGATAAAGACAAACCTCGCCCGAACGCGTGGCCGTACCGCGACTACGTCATCGCCTCGTTCAACAGCGATAAGCCCTACGACCGTTTCGTCCATGAGCAATTGGCGGGAGACGTGCTGTTTCCTGACGATCCGCAGGCATTCGTAGCGACCGGCTTCATCTCGGCCGGGCCGTGGGATTTCGTGGGACACGTCGAGCTGCGTGAAGGGACGCTCGATAAAAAAATCACCCGCTCCAACGACCGCGACGATATGGTGGCGACTGCCATGTCGACCTTTCAAAGTCTCACGGTCCATTGCGCTCGTTGTCACAATCACAAATTCGATCCGATCCCGCAGGAAGAGTACTACCGCCTGCAAGCCGTGTTTGCCGGCGTGGACCGGGCCGACCGACCGTATGATGCCGACCCGGCCGTTCACGCCGCCCGCCGCAAGCTGCTCTTCGACAAGAGCGACGTCGCGTCCCGGCACCGCGAATTGACGGCAGTCGCGGCAAAAGTAACCACTCCCGAAATCGAGCAACTCGACGTCAAATTAAAAGAACTCACCGCGCAATTGGCCTCTCTGCCGCAGGCGGGTCAAACGGCCGATGCCAGCCCTTCAAACGGCTATCACAGCGGCATCGAGCCGATTCCCGATGTCGAAAAATGGGTCCAGATCGATTTGGGAGAGTCGCGTGCAATCGATGAGATCATCCTCGTCCCGGCACGTCCCACCGACTTTCCCGATACACCAGGATTCGGTTTCCCGCAGCGGTTTCGGGTGGAGATCTCCAACGATGCCAAATTCGGCGAGGGGGAGACGATCGTCGATCACACAGAGGCGGACTGCGCGAATCCCGGCGACAAACCATTTGTCGTCGCGGTGAATGGAGAGCCAGCCCGCTTCATTCGCGTCACGGCGACCCGGCTCTGGAAGCGAACCAATGACTTTGTTTTTGCACTGGCCGAGCTCCAGGCGATGTCGGACAAGAAAAACCTGGCGCTCGGGTCGGCCGTCACGGCACGCGATTCCATCGAGGCCGGTCGCTGGAGCACGAAGTATCTGGTCGACGATTATTCGAGCCGGACGCGCCTCGGTGACGGCGAATCTCTCAAACGGGCGCTGGCGAAGAGGCAAAAGCTGGAAGCCGAAATTGCTCTGCGCACCGCGCGGCGGAACGCAGCCGTTGACGAACGGCTCGACGACGCGACGCGAACCGAATTGCGCCGGACGACGGTGCGAATCACAGAGATCGACCAGCAACTGGCCCGGCTGCCGGGCCCCGCGTTGGTCTATGCGGGGGCGAATCCAATCCCTGCGAATTCGCCTCGTCCGGTCTATTTTCTGCACCGCGGCAGCGACAAAACACCGGGGGACGAAGTGGCACCCGGAGCCCTGTCATGTCTCGCCGGCTTGTCTGCCAGCTTCGCACCGATCGACCCGGCCGATGAAGGGGCCCGCCGTGCCGCGCTCGCGAAATGGATCACCGACCCGCAAAATCCGCTCACCGCACGGTCGATCGCCAATCGCGTCTGGCAGTATCATTTCGGCCGCGGGATCGTCGACACGCCGAATGATTTCGGACATCAGGGATCTGTGCCGACGCATGGGGAGTTGCTGGATTGGCTGGCGGCGGAAGTGGGTGCGCCGACGGAGGCTTTGGCGGCAAGCAGCGCGACCCCCCCTGACTCCCCCTTGCAAAGGGGGGGAGTGACGGGCGATTCCGCATTCCGCACTCCGAATTCCGCACTCAACATGCCTTGGTCTCTCAAGCGGCTGCATCGGTTGATTCTACGGAGCGCGGTTTATCGGCAAGCGTCGCGGGACAATCCGCGGTTTGCGGCGATCGACTCGGGAAATCAATATCTGTGGCGGATGAACCGGCAGCGGCTCGAGGCCGAGGAGATCCGTGACGCGGTGTTGTCTGTGACCGGCAAACTCGATTTGAAGGCGGGTGGTCCGTCGGATCAGCAATTCGTCTTCAAGGACGATCACTCGCCGATCTACGACCACACCGCCCCCGA
>DASYAR010000219.1:0-3547 GCA_036501235.1 Planctomycetaceae bacterium | reverse complement strand
CCGCATTCTCGCGTCGAAACGCCGGTTCCGTTGAAGGAGATGGGGCGATTCGTGCACGAGGCGCTCGCCGTCGACCCGGCGACGGGATTCGTGTACGAGACGGAAGACGCGGGGACCGCAGGGTTCTATCGGTTCCTTCCGAAACAGTCGGAGAATCTCGCTGCCGGAGGCCGGCTGCAAATGATGAGCGTCACCGATCGGCCCGAATTGCGACGGGCGGTGCCCGTCGACCAGCCCCTGCCGGTGACCTGGGTCGACATCGACGAGCCGACCCGAGCCCATTCGCCCGGAACCGACGACGGACACGGCGTTTTTCAACAGGGAAAGGCACGGCAGGGAACGACGTTCTCGCGGCTGGAAGGATGCTGGTATGGCACCGGGGCGATTTTTCTGGTGTCCACCAGCGGCGGCGACGCAGCGGCCGGGCAGATTTTTCGCTACGACCCCCAGCGTGAAACCATCACGCTGATTTTCGAATCGCCTGGCGCGGAAGTTTTGGACGCTCCCGACAACATTACCGTCAGCCCGCGCGGCGGCATCGTGCTGTGTGAAGACGGCAATCGCGAACCGCAACGGCTGCACGGCCTGACCCAGGAGGGACGTCTCTTCGCCCTGGCTGCCAATAACGTCGTGCTGGAGGGCGGCGAACGAAACCGCATCAAGGGGGATTTCCGCAAGGAAGAATGGTGCGGGGCCACGTTCAGTCCGGACGGTCGATGGTTGTTTGTGAATCTCCAGTCGCCGGGGATCACGTTCGCGATAACCGGCCCCTGGGAACGACTGGGACTGTGACGGACTTCCAGCGACGTTCCATCAGGCTTGCGGCAGTGTTCATTCAGGTTTGAGTTACTCACGGCAATCCAACTGAAAGGGAATTTCATGTCTGTCGCACCGGGCAGGAAACGAGGTTTCACTCTGATCGAGCTGTTGGTGGTGATTGCGATTATCGCCGTGCTGGTTTCATTGCTCTTGCCGGCCGTGCAGCAGGCCCGCGAGGCCGCCCGTCGCACTCAGTGCAAGAATAATTTGAAGCAACTCGGCCTGGCGCTGCACAACTATGCCGACGTGCAGGGCCGGTTGCCTCCGGGGGGCACATACCCCAGCGGAAGCGGCATCACGGACGGTTCCAACAATGGTTGGGGAACCTGCTGGATGACGAGGCTGCTGCCTTACATGGACCAGGTCAATCTGTACCAGTTATACAACTTCAACGTGGCCGCCAAGGACTCTTCCAACGCCACCGTCGTCGGGACGGTCATTCCCTCGCTGATGTGTCCCAGCGACACCGTCGGAGACCCGTGGGTGAACGGCAGTTGGCCCGCGTTTGCAAAGGGCAACTTCGCCGCAAACTTCGGCATTGGGAACCCGTGGTCGAGCTCCGGATTCAGCAACGTCCAAACTCGAGGGCCGATGCGCGCCCAGGATTTCTATGGGGCCAAATTCAGCGAGGTGATGGATGGGCTTTCCAACACGGTTTTCGTCGGGGAAATCATCGCGGGCAAGTACGCGGGCGACGAACGGGGCGCCTGGGCGTTTCCCGTCGGCGCTTATTTCTGCGGCGAGAGCTATTATCCGGACGGAACCACGCCGTTCTTCCCGTTGATTCCAAACGGGAATGCTCTGGACGACACGCTGAAAGACGGGCCCACATTCTGCCAGGCCGACAATACTGACCGCGACCTGCGCTGCATGACGGGCGGCAACCACGCCTGGGGGACCGCCCGCAGCAAGCATTCCGGCGGCGTTCAAGTTTGTCTGGGAGACGGATCCGTGAAGTTCGTCGGCAACGCGATCAATGTCGCCACGTGGATGTCGTTACTGGGTCAGGCGGACGGGACTGTCGTCGGTGAATATTAACGCGGAGAATGGTGATGCGGCAATTTCTTCGGGGCCTGCTCCTGGTTCTGCTGTCCGTGAGTGTTCTGGGGTGCGGGCAGCAGGACCTCACCTCCAATGACGATTCGCAGGATGTCGAATTGTATGCTCAAAACATGCGCAGGATGGTGCTGATGCAGGTCGAATTGGCCCGCGGTAACGATCCCGAAACCCAGATGAGGATCCTGGCAACCGAGCTGGATCATACCGACAGGCCGTTTGGGGAGTATCGCGACATCTATCTCGCCATCTGCGATGAGGCGAATGAAGCCGTCGAGATTTGCCAGTCCAATCAGAACTCGAAGCCACCCATTGATTCTCATCTGGATAAATTGACCAGGCTCGCGGAAAAACTTCCTCAAAATCCCGACGCGCCGACCGGCGCGAAACCATAAATCGCGCGGGTATTTCGCAGCATCGCCCGAACCGTCGCTTCTTGTCGCGTCTCAAAGATTGTCCAGCTGGCTGAGAACGCAGACGAAGGGATAGCCGTGGCAATTCCGCGGATAAAGAGCTCGTCCGGCTTTCCGACCGCACCGATCTCGAGTCGGTGGTGCGCTGATTCTGCACCGCCAAGCAACGATTGGTCCCCCGACCTCGCCGGGCACCAATCGATAGGTTTGTCGCCGTGGAGCGAATGATTCTTCACGGGTCGCGCTGCATAGTGACAATCATGCCTTCACCGAGACGAGCTCGGTGGGGAGCGGCAGACGATTCAGTTGCTGTAGTGCAAAATCATGCATCCACCCAGGCGAGCTCGATGGGGAGCACGGTCTGGGAAACGGATATACTGGAAAACCCGCCGTGCCCCCGTAGGATAGGTTGTCCAGCCTTCCCGATTGTCTGAAAGGATTCTCACGTCCGGCGAAGGGACACCTGCCAAGGACGCAGGCAGTAAAACGGCGACGAAAGGCAGGACGAGCAGGTTGGAAAACCTGCTCTACGGCGGACCGGGCGCGTCGTTGGAAGAGCCTGAAGAATCCGGTGTGTGAAATGTGGACTGCGCCCATGACGTTTCTGGAAGAAATCGATTACAAGACTCCCGAATTCGGTGACTTCTACGACGAACTTCCGTTATGGTCTGCGCCCTTTGGCCTGTTGCTGCTGGAACACGTCCCGCTACGGCCGGGCATCACGATTCTGGACGTCGGTGCAGGCACCGGTTTCCTGGCGATCGAGTTGGCGCAGCGCTGCGGTTCCGACGCACACGTGATTGCCGTCGACCCGTGGGACGCCGCGATGGCGCGGCTCTCTCGCAAGCTGGATTTTCTGGGAATCTCAAATGTTCGCACGGTCGTGCAGGACGCGGCGACGATCGATCTTGCTGACTCATCGGTCGATCTGATCGTCTCCAATCTGGGGATCAACAACTTCGACAATGCCGAGGCCGTCTTGCAAACCTGCTTTCGCGTCGCCAGGCCCGGCGCCAGCCTGGCTCTGGCGACAAACCTCGTGGGCCACATGAATGAGTTTTACGCTGTCTATCGCCGCGTCCTGACGGAACTTGGCTATGCGGACCAAATCGCCGAACTCGACGCGCACATTGGCCGTCGCGCCACGGTCGATTCGGTTCGGACCGGGCTCGAACGGGCGGGCTTCAAGTTTGCTTCAGCGGTCACGCGAGAGTTCCGCGAGAGATTCGTCGATGGGTCTTCGCTGCTTCGTCATTACT
>DASYAR010000218.1:0-16134 GCA_036501235.1 Planctomycetaceae bacterium | reverse complement strand
CAACTGGGCGTTCCCGTTTACAGCGAAGCCCCGTCCGGGAACGCGGTGAAGGTATGTCAGGCCGGCGTGGCCGCCGCGCGGCAGGCGGGCAATATCGACGTCGTGATTCTCGATACGGCCGGCCGCCTGCATATCGACGCGGCGCTGATGCAGGAACTCGAGCAGATCGACCTCAAGCTCAACCCCCAGCAGATCCTGCTGGTGTGCGACGCGATGACCGGCCAGGACGCGGTCAACTCGGCCAAAGCCTTTAATGAGGCGCTTGAGTTGAACGGCGTGATTCTCACCAAGCTCGACGGCGATGCCCGCGGCGGAGCGGCGCTGTCGGTCAAGGCGGTCACGGGGGTGCCGATCAAATTCATCGGCGTGGGGGAACAGCTCGACAAGCTCGAACCGTTCCATCCCGACCGCATGGCGGGCCGCATCCTGGGGATGGGGGACGTGCTGACCCTCGTCGAAAAGGCGCAGCGCGAATTCGACGCCGAGCAGATGGCCGAGCAGCAAGAGAAGATGATGAAGGGGAAGTTCACGCTGGTGGACTTCCGCAACACGATGGGCCAGCTCAAAAAGCTGGGGCCGCTGCAAAGTATCATGAAGATGATTCCCGGCATGGGAAAAATCGCGGAGATGATGGGGGACGGCGACATCGACCCCGAGCAGGACCTGAAGCAGATCGAGGGAATCATCGATTCGATGACGCTCGCGGAGCGCGAGAACCCGGATCTGATCGACATCAGCCGTCGCCGCCGCATCGCGGAAGGAAGCGGCACCGATCCCTCAGACATCAACAAGCTGCTCAAAGAATTCTCGCAGATGGCGGGGCTGATGCAGAGTATGGCCGGCATGAGCAAGCTGCAGCAGATCCGGCAAATGAAACAGATGGCCGACGGAGGGATGTTCAATCCGGGCGCCCAGTTGCAGACGGTCAGGGGGAGCACATCGCGCGGGCCTTTGGACAAACGGGCCGCGGAGGAAAAAAAGAAGAAAATGCGGAAGGAAGCCAAGAAGCAACGGAAGAAAAACCGGCGGTAGGCGAATGCGAATTGCCGGGTGGTCGAGCTCGCCGGAGGCCAGGTGCAGGGCAGGTCGGGATGGCATGTTGCGATGGAATGAGATGCCGCCGGTTTTCGACAGGAAATTGAAATTTTTGAATTGAGAATTGCAAATTGAGTGGTGGGGTGGTCGGTTTGTCGATGAAATGTCGGCAGACCGGAACGGCCCCCCCCCGGCCCCGCCTTACGAAGGGGGGGAGAGACGAGAGACCAAATCCGAAATGTTTTTTTTGAGGAGCGTGTCGTGTCTGTGCGCATTCGTATGAAGATGACCGGGCGAAAGCATCAACCATTTTTTCGGATCTGCGTGATCGACCGACAGAAGTCGCGCGACGGGCTCCCCATCGAAGAGCTGGGAACTTACGATCCGATGGTGAAGACCAAAGCCGAGCGGGTCAAAGTCAACATGGACCGCATCGCCTACTGGCTGTCGGTCGGGGCCACCCCCAGCGATCGCGTGGCGACGCTGTTGAAGAAGATGAAGAACAACGATTTCGGCGCCGCGGCCCCGGCTCCCGAACGGGCGAAGCCTAAGGAATTGCCCGCCGAGGCTGCGCCCGCCGCCGAGGGCGAAGCGGCCCCCGCCGAGGGTGAAGCCGCGTCGTAATTTTCGTTTAACCGCGACCCAGCGGGGAGCGCGCGTCGGGTACGCGGAACTTGCTACCTGCGCGCTCCCCGCTGGGTCGCGGTTAAACAATTCGACCGAGTCCCGGACAGTAAGACCTTGCTCGTCGGGCTGGAAAGCCCGACCTACTAACATGCGTTTCGACATCCTCACCCTGTTTCCCGACTTGTTCGAGAGCTATCTGCAGCAAAGCCTGCTGAAGAAAGCCATCGATCATGGCCTGGTCGACGTGCAGCGCTGGAACTTCCGCGATTGGACGATCGACAAGCACCAGTCGGTTGACGACCGCCCGTACGGCGGCGGGCCGGGGATGCTGCTCTGCTGTCAGCCGGTGGTCGATTGCGTCGAGGCGGTGCAGCGCAAAGGGGCCGCGCCGGGCCGCCTCGTCATGCTCTCACCCCAGGGGCGGCGGCTCGATCAGGCGCTCATCCGCGAATTGGCCGACGAATCGCGGCTGGTCCTGCTGTGCGGCCGATATGAAGGCTTCGACGATCGCATTCGACAGGAGCTCAAGCCCCTGGAAGTCTCGGCGGGCGATTTCATCACGAACGGCGGCGAGGTGCCCGCCATGCTGATCGTCGATGCGGTGATCCGCCTGGTCCCAGGGGTATTGGGAGACGAAACCAGCAGCAAGTACGAGTCGTTTGCCGAATCGGGGCTCCTCGAATATCCGCAATACACAAGGCCGCGGGAATATCGGGGGATGCCGGTGCCTGAGGTGCTGGTCGACGGGCATCACGGAAAAATCGCAGCGTGGCGCGAAGAGGCCAGTCGAAACCGGACGGAATCGGTTCGGCAGGATTTGCTGGCGACGGTTGCACTGTCAGATCGAGTACAGGCAGATCAAGCACAGGCAGATCAAGCACAAACAAGACAAGAAGACTAAGAAAGAGTTAACGAAGCATCGAAAGGAAAGAGTCAATCATGCCGTCCTACAAACGCACCGCCATCCTGAAACAGGTCGAGGCCTCCAGCCTGCGGGCCGAGCCGCTCGTGTTCGCGATCGGCGATACCGTCAACGTGCACACCCGCATTCTGGAAGGTGAAAAAGAGCGAATCCAGATCTTCAGCGGGGTGGTCATCGCCCGCCGCGGCTCGGGGACGCGCGAATTGTTCACCGTCCGCCGGATCGTCGCCGGGGAAGGAGTCGAACGCAGCTTCCCGATGTGCTCGCCGAAAATCGCCAAGCTCGAAGTGGTGCGGCATGGCAAGGTGCGACGGGCCAAGCTGTTCTATCTCCGCGACCGGATGGGCAAATCGACGCGGCTTGTCGAACGCCGCAGCACCAAGAAGGAAGAGGCCGGCGCCGAATAACGTGAAGTTCCCCCGGCTGTTCACGACGCTGACGAAAGCGAAGTGGTTCGGCAGACTGGTTGCGTCGGCTGCGACCGGAGGTTGGACGGCGGGCTGGTTGGGAAGCGAGGGAGAGCGGTTGGCGGCGCGGTTCCTGCGCCGCCAGGGGTATAGGATTCTGGCGCGGCGCTATCGCACGGTGCTGGGGGAAATCGACCTGGTGGCGCGCGACGGCGCGTGCATCGTGTTTGTGGAGGTCAAGACCCGCCGGACCGAATCGGCCGGCCAGCCTCACGAGGCGGTCGACCGCGCCAAGCAGGTGCAGTTGACCCGGCTGGCTCTGGTCTTCCTCAAGCGCTACCGCATGTTGGAACAATCGGCCCGGTTCGATGTCGTCTCGATCGTCTGGGAAGGAACCTCCGGAGAACCGCGGATCGTTCATTACAAAAATGCGTTTGAGCCCCCGGGACGGGGGCAGATGTTTGCCTAACCCCTTCGACTTTTTTTGGTGCCCTATGCGGATTGGTCTCGTCGGTTATCAAGGCGGCGGCAAAAGCAGCGTCTTCGAGCTGCTCACGGGGACCAAACCCGATCCTTCGAAGTCGCACACGGGCCAGGTCGGCATGGCTGTGCTTCCCGACCCGCGCTTCGACGGGTTGGTCAAGCTCTACAATCCCAAGAAGATCTCGCCGGCGAAGATCGAACTGTTCGACACGCCCGGCCTCGACCGCCAGCAAGGCGAGAACAACAACCAGCGGATCTCGGTGGTCCGCGAGGCAAACGCTTTGGTGCACGTGATCGGCGCCTACGCAGGGGGCGATCCGATCGCCGATGCCCGCACCTTCGAAGACGACCTGATGCTGGCCGACCTGCAAGTGGTCGAGAACCGCATCGAGCGTTTGCAGGCCAGCGTCAAGAAGAACCGCCCCGATCGCGTCGAATCGCAGGAAGAGCTGGACCTGATCTTGCCGATTCACGAGATGCTGCAAGCAGGCAAGCTGCTGCGAGACGCCGAATTCACCGCCGACCAGGAAAAAGTGACCAGATCATTTTCGCTGCTGACGCGCAAGCCGCAACTGATTTTGCTGAATACGGCGGATGCGACGGACGAATCGGCGACGGCGCCGCTGACCGCGGCGGGTTACAAGGTGGTGGCCGCGCCGCTGGGGCTCGAGCTGGAAGTGCAGGCGCTGGAAGAAAGCGAGCGGGCGGCGTTCGCCGCCGACTTCGGCCTTAAAGAGCCGTCGCACGACCGCGTGCTCCGCGCCATCTTCGATGCCACCGAGCAGATCACCTTCTTCACGTCGGACGAGAAGGAAGTCCGGGCCTGGCTCTTGCGGCGCGGAATGACCGCGCACGAGGCCGCCGGCGCCATCCACACCGATCTCGCGCGCGGATTTATCCGTGCCGAGATCATGGCGGTGGACGATCTGCTGAGACTGGGTTCCGAACGCGAAGTCAAGGCGGCCAATCTCTATCACACGGTCGGCAAAGACCATGTCATGCGAGATGGCGATGAAATCGTCGTGCGGTTCTCGGTCTGAACCTACTGCCTGCGAACCGGGTTGGGTTCGGCAAAGAAGCAATCCGGTCCTTTGCAGGTGTAATACGGGTACTGCACGATTCCCGGCATTTCGCCCTGCGGCGGATAGACCATGTTGGTGGGCACGCGGTAGGGGCGGCAACGGCAGCAACCGTGCCCCCGGCAGTAGCGGCAATTACCCGATTCGTCGAGGCAATCGTCTTCGCACCACTCTCCATTGGCAGTGTTCGCCCCGCCCGATGGCGACTGGCTGCGGGCCACTTGGTTCTGTTTTTGGTTACGGGCAGCCAGGGACTGATTCTGGCTGCAGCAACCCGTGAACAGCAGCAACAGGGCGGCGCCAGCCGCCACCGACGAGATCGTCGCACGCATCGTATTCCCCCCCAAAAAGCAGTCGAATCCGGCGATTGGTGTGCCACTTTCGAGCCGAGGCCGGTGCAGGCACAAATTGCGAAGACCGGAGGCCTGATTTCTATATCGGCTGCTTCCGAGGAAAAACCTGCATAATCCTTACCCGATGCGCGACCCCTTCTCCGGCATTTACCCATTAACCTTGCACAATCGCTACAATCGGGATAAATTGACACCCTGAAGCGACCCGACCAGGGCAGCCATCAGGGTTTTTCATCGCAACATCTTATTCGATGGGATGTTGTGTCCACCTGGTTTGTGATTTTTTGGGCAATGGAGTGTGCCAAGTGTTCGTTTCCGCCTCCACGCGATGCTTTTCCGACAAATCCCTGGCAGAAGCCTGTTATCTGCTGGATGACCTGGCGTACGACAAGGTCGAGCTCTGGATGGACGAAGCTCAGAGCCACCTGAAGCCGTCGGAGTTGATCAAGGACCCGGAAGGGTTTTGCATCCGCTATCGTGAGGCGACGCGGTTGGCGCCGGTGGCCTTTTGCCTCGATAGCGAGGTCGATTCCGAGTCCTTCAAGGTGATTTGCCGGGTCGCCAAGCAGCTCAAGGTGGCACAGATCACGCTTGCCGCATCGAAGCTGGGGACGCCGTTCAATTCCGAGATCGATCGCCTCCGCGAGTTTCTGAAAGTCGCCGCGCAGGATGGAATTCTGATTTCCATCAAAACGAAAACGGGGCACCTGACGGAAGACCCCGACACGGCGATCGAGCTGTGCCAGGCGGCGCCCGGAATTGGATTGACCCTCGACCCCAGCTATTACCTATGCGGGCCGCATCGAGGCGGGAATCACGATCAGGTCTATCCCTTCATCTACCATGTCCATCTGCGCGATACGACTCCCGACGCCTTGCAGGTGCCGATCGGATTGGGTCAGATCGACTACAGCCGAATCATCAGCCAGCTCGAGCGCGTTAAATATAAGCGCGCCCTGTCGGTCGAGATTCTACCCGAGCTGGTCGAACCGGCCGCGCGCCTGATCGAGCTGCGGAAGATGCGGCTGTTGCTGGAGAGCCTGCTGTAGACGGGGTCGAAGAGTCGAAGGGGCCAAAAGGTCGAAGAGGCGGACGAGCCACAGGGTGGCCCGACGGCGTGCTTCGCACCGGTCGGGTGCGAATGGCAACCATCCTCTTCTTTCGCCGGGCGATGCCGCCCTCATTCGAACTTGGTCGTTAGTTCAAGGTGACCCGTCCACCTTTGACGCGAACCCAATGCCAGTTGCCCTTATGGAGCCCCTGCAGTAAACCGAGAAACAACGGTAATAAAGGTATTGAATCCTCTACGTTGGCCGGATCCGACCTGTGTATAATGGATGCGACTCCCACTTCGACTCTTCGACCTTTTGACCACTTCGACCTCCCGCCCCGATGAGCGACCGCCCCCACGACGCGTTCCGGGAATTACCTCCGATCAATGAAATTCTTTCATTGCCCGAAATCGGTTCGCTGATTACGGAACGGGGCCGCGATTCGGTCCGCGAATGGGTGCGCTCGGCGGTCGCCGGCGTCCGTGAGCGGCTGGCCGCGGAGTTGACGAATGGTTCTGCGACCCGTGCGCAGCTGGTCGAAATCGTGCTGGCTGCCGTGCACCGAAAGGCCCGCAACGAGTTGCAACAGCAGCTCGGCAACGTCATCAACGCCACAGGGGTCATCCTGCATACGGGCCTGGGGCGCGCACCATTGTGCGAGGCGGCCGTTCTTGCCGTTCGCGACGCAGCCGGTGCGTGCAATCTGGAAGTCGATCTGGAGACGACCGAACGCCGATATCGCGGATTTCAGCTGCAGTCCGCCTGGAAGAAGTTGACGGGGGCCGAGGCGGTCCTCGTCGTCAATAACAACGCCGCGGCCACAGTCCTTTCCCTCGACGCACTGTGCCGGGGGCGTGAGGTGATCATTTCCCGCGGTCAATTGATCGAGATCGGCGGTTCGTTCCGCCTCCCCGAGATCTTCTCGCAGAGCGGCGCGGTTCTGCGCGAAGTGGGAACGACCAATCGCACGACGCTGGCTGATTATGAACGGGCGATCGGTCCCCAGACGGCAGCCATCCTGCGCGTCCATCCCTCGAACTACCGGGTGGTCGGTTTTGCAGACACGCCGTCGACGAACGAGCTGGTTCCGCTGGCACATCAATACGGTCTGGTTTGCATCGACGACATCGGCAGCGGATGCCTCGTCGATACCACCGAATTCGGGCTCCCCGCCGAGCCGACGTTTTCGCAGAGCCTGGCCGAAGGGGCCGATCTCGTGCTGGGGAGCGGCGACAAACTTCTGGGAGGTCCGCAATGCGGTATCCTGCTGGGACACGCGGAACTGATCGAAAAGGTCTGTGCCCATCCGCTGGCCAGGGCAGTTCGCATCGACAAACTGACGCTGGCCGCCCTTGCCGCCACACTCGACGCCTATCTGCGCGGCGCCGCCGAACGCGAAATCCCAACCCTGTCTTTGCTCGCCGCATCACCCGCATCGCTCCTCACTCGCGCGCACAACATCCAAGCAGCCATTTGCTCTCGTCCCCCTGGCAAGGGGGGACCAGAGGGGGGCGCTCTCCAGTCTGCCGACTCTCGTTTGCAACCCTCTCCGCTCCAACTCGAAGTCACCACCTCCGATTCTCCCGTCGGCGGTGGCTCGCTTCCCGGCGCAACATTGCCCACCGCCGTCATTCGCGTGCAACTCACCGGTCTTTCCGCTGACGCTCTCGCCCACCGGCTGCGGCTTGGCACGCCACGTGTCTTCGGCCGCATTCAGGAGGGTGAAGTCCTTCTAGATCTTCGTAGCGTGCTTTCCGCAGACGACGCAAGAATTACCCAGGCACTCTTGGCTCTCGCACAAATCAGGGTTTGTTAAAGAGCACTAGCTGCGCATGACATAGTGCGAAATCTAAAATGGCAGACCAAATCGAACACCTCGACCCCAAACGCATCGAAGCAGCTCTGCAGCGCGCCGTGCGGCAGGCCCTGTGGGAGCACAAGCAACTAGGGCACTCCATTGTCATTTGGCGAGACGGCAAGATCGTGCACGTACCGCCCGAGGAGATCAACGTCGAAAAACCGGTCGATTTGTGATTTCAAATTCTGGAGGCCGGGCAAGCGTTGCAAAATGCCCCCTGCTGGTTTACCCGGCAGGGGGCGCTGTCGGCGACGGCAGCGTGGCCGATATTGCCGGCATCGGCCTCGCGTTTGCGGCATTCCTCGGCGCGGGGATCGCGGAATAAAAATGTGGGGCGAGCTGGCAGCTTACCGCTCCGGGTCGGTTGCTCTCGTGATGAATTGCGGTTAAACATTGAAAACCATGGCAAAACAACCGTACCGAACTGCCCCCGTTGCAACCGAAAAGATGCCTCCGGGCATTCCTTACATCATCGGGAACGAGGCCGCTGAGCGCTTCAGTTTCTACGGGATGCGCACCATCCTGGTGGTGTTCATGACAAAATTTCTGCTGGACGTTCACGGCAAGCCGGCATATATGACGGAAGAGGATGCCAAGAAGTATTTCCACCTGTTCGTGGCGGCGGCCTATTTTTTCCCGGTGATCGGAGCGATTCTTTCCGACGTCTGGCTCGGAAAATATAATACGATCCTTAGCCTCTCGCTGGTTTACTGCCTGGGGCATGCCGCGCTGGCTGCCGACGAAACCCGGCTGGGACTGTTTGCCGGCCTGGCATTGATTGCGATCGGTGCAGGTGGAATCAAACCGTGCGTTTCCGCCAACGTCGGCGACCAGTTCGGGAAGGCAAATGCTCATCTTCTCGAACGTGTCTATGGATGGTTCTACTTCTCCATCAACTTCGGCTCGTTTTTCTCGACGCTCCTCACTCCCTGGCTGCTGCAGGGCTTCCCCCAGTGGCTTATTTCCAGCTTTAATGTCGAGTCGCCCGATGCGATTGCGCGTTTGGAACGGATTGGCCCGCATGTCGCGTTCGGCGTGCCGGGAGTTTTGATGTTGCTCGCAACAATCGTGTTCTGGATGGGCCGTTATCATTTCGCGCACGTTCCCGCGCGAGGCGTCAAAAATGTGTTCGGAGCACTCCGGGGGGACGGCTGGAAGTCGCTCTTGAAGCTCGTTCCAATCTATGTGTTCGCGGCGGTCTTCTGGTCATTGTACGACCAGACGGGCTCCGCATGGGTTCTGCAGGCCGACAAAATGGATCGTCATTGGCTCGGCTATGAATGGCTTTCGTCACAGATCCAGGCCATCAATCCCTTACTCATTCTGGTGTTGATTCCATTTTTTTCCTATATCGGGTATCCCGCCATCAATCGAGTGTTTCGTCTGACGCAGTTGCGAAAAATATCAATTGGATTGTTCCTGACAGTTGTCGCCTTCACGATCTCGGCGCTGGCCCAGCAGCGAATCGACGCCGGCCAAACCCCGAGTATCGGCTGGCAGCTTATCGCCTTTCTCGTGATCACCATCGCGGAAGTCATGGTTTCGGTGACGGGTTTGGAATTCTCGTACACGCAGGCGCCGCGTGAGATGAAGTCATTTGTCATGTCGATGTGGATGCTGACTGTGACCTTTGGCAACCTCTTCACGACGCTTGTCAACAAGTTGATTCAGAAGCCGAAACCCGACGGGACCGTGGAAGTCCTATTGAAGGGTGCGGATTACTATTGGTTTTTTACCGAGGTGATGCTCGGGGCGGCGGTGCTGTTTATCTTTGTGGCCTTTTTCTACAGAGAAAAGGTGTACATTCAGGAAGAACAGCCTACCGCCTCATGACGCCGCGCGATGCGAAGTTGTGCACGGCGGACGAGGCGGTGGGGCTGATCGCAGACTGTCGCACGATCGCCTGCGGTGGATTTGTCGGGGCCGGGCATCCCGAAGCGCTGACGGCGGCGCTTGAACGCCGCTTCCTGCGCGACGGCACGCCACGCGACCTGACTCTGATCTATGGGGCCGGACAAGGCGACGGAGGCCGGCGCGGGCTCAATCATCTGGCCCATGAGGGGCTTCTGGCCCGCGCCATCGGCGGTCATTGGGGCCTGGCGCCGGGTTTGGGCCGCCTGGCCCTGGCGGGAAAAATCGCGGCGTACAATTTTCCGCAGGGCGTCATCTGCCAGCTCTTCCGCGACATTGCTGCCGGGCGACCAGGTTGCATCACTCACGTCGGGCTGGGGACGTTCATCGATCCTGCGTATCTCGGCGGCCGGCTGAACGACCGCACGCCCCCGGGGCTCGTCGAGCGCGTCGAATTGGGCGGCAAGACCTGGCTCTGGTACAAGGCCCTGCCGATTCACGTCGCGCTGATTCGCGCGACGGCCGCCGATCCGTGGGGCAATTTGATCATGGACGACGAAGCGCTGATCGGCGAAGTGCTGCCCATGGCGCAGGCGGCGCACAACTCTCGGGGAATTGTGTTGGCGCAGGTCAAGCAGCTGGCGAGCGACCCTGTGCGGCCCCAGCACGTGCGCGTGCCTGGCGCGCTGGTCGACCGAATTATTGTCGCGGGAGAGAACGAGCACGACCAGACGTTTGCCGAGCATCAGAATGACGACTATTGCTCGCCCGCCCCGCTCACGCCGTTTCCGCTCGATCTGGGGCCGTGGGATGGAGAAGAACGGCGGATTATCGCCGGGCGCGCCCATGACGAACTGGCCGACGGCGCCATTGCCAATCTGGGAATCGGCATGCCGGAAGGAGTCGGCCGCATCGCCGCCGAACGAGGCCGGCTGGCCGCTGTCACGCTGACACTGGAGAGCGGCCCGATCGGCGGCATTCCCGCCGGGGGACTTAGCTTCGGGGCGTCGCGGTTTCCCCAGGCGATCATCGATCAGCCCGCGCAGTTCGATTTTTATGACGGCCGTGGACTCGATTTCGCCGCCCTGGGAGCGGCCCAGATTGATTCGTCTGGCAACGTCAACGTCTGCAAGTTCGGCACACGCTTCGCCGGCGTGGGAGGATTCGTCAACATCTCGCAATCGGCCCGCAAACTGATTTTCTGCGGCACGCTGACGACGTGCGGGTTGGAAGTCCGCACCGAGGAAGGTCGGCTCCGCATCCTTCGGGAAGGAAGTGTTGCCAAATTTGTCCGGCAGTTGGAGCTAATCTCATTCAGCGCGGCACGGAGCCGCGAGATCGGCCAGGAAGTGCTGTACGTCACCGAGCGCGCCGTCTTCCGCCTGGTGGACGCGGGGCTGGAACTGATCGAAGCGGCGCCGGGAATCGACGTCGAAACTCAGATTGTCGGGCAGATGGAGTTCCGGCCGGTTATCCGGGACGTGCGGCCGATGCCGAAGGCGCTGTTCCGACTGTAGTTTGCGAATCCAGCGCCCCATGCACTATCGCTGCAACGTATACGCCCGATTGGCCTTGTCGAACGCGATGTCGGGGACTCGCTCGTCGATCTTGATGTCGGTGTAGCCGTAGTATTCGATCAGGGTCGCTTCATCGAGCGCGGCGGCATCGGTGACCTCCGCCCCCTTTTCGGGCCAGGTGAAGTTCCGCACGCACACCGGCAGCGACAGCTCGCGGTCGATGTAGGCGATCGACTTGCGGTACACTGGTTCCACGTCGGTCGAGTCGTATTCGATGATCCAGCAGTCACAGACCCGACCCATGAATTTCTGCTCGGGGTGCATTTCCCAGCGTACGCCCCCCTTGAGCGTCAAATCCCGCTTGCGGTATTTGAGGATCTTTTCGGCGAGCTGCAACAGCCCGGCTTCGGTGGCCGGGTGCCGTGACTCGGCCATCGCCAGCGAGCCGGTCGGATCCAATTTCATCAGCGGCAGCTTTTTCTTGATGCCCCCCAGCCGGACCAGCATCTTGTCGTTGTATTGTCCCTCGACGAGCAACAGCTCGCGGCCGACGTCGCCCCCTTCGATCCATTTCATGTAGACGCTGAACGGCTTGTGCCGCAGCTTGAATTCGATCGATTGCAGCTCCTGCAAGTCGGCGCCGTCGAGCCGCTCCTGTTTGAGAAAGGTGGCGGTGTAATCAGGACAGCGTTCAATGCGATTTTTTCCGACCTCGAGCAGGGCGACGTGCAATTGCAGGGCCAGGCGGCTGCCGCGAATGGCCGACTGAATCTGCCGGTTGAGCTCAGCCGGAGGCAGCGACGTGAGGTTGCCCGCACCGGGAACTGCTTCGCCAGACGGAGACGCGGGGGAGTCGCTTTGTATTTGCGGCGCCGACTTGGCGGCGGCTTCGAGTCCTGCTCCGGCCGGCTTCGTCCGAAACGTCAGCAGTAGAATGCCGAACGCCATGACGCCGATCAATCCCGCCAGGCAGTTCTGGCGCGACGCACCGGGAGGAATCGACAACCGCCTGCGGAGCCGCCAGACGAAGCTCAGGGTCGGACGGCCGCAGATTTGCCAGAGCTGTTGGAGTCGCTTCATGCGTTGTCGATCCTTGAACGCGGGCGAACGCGTGTTCGGCGCGGCTTGTGCTTCGAAAAACGGATCACCTTCGCGGCTGCGGAATTTATAGCGGTGGCGACGGTCATCCTGACGGTGGCGCGATCGCGGCTCCGGACCGCAAGCAGCGCTTGCAATAAAAGTCGGAATCCCTATTGCAATGATCGCAGGCAATTGACCATGCGCGGAATAAGCGTTGCGTCCCGAGCGACCGTCGCACAGCTGATCGAGTATTTCTGCTATGCGAGGCAGATTCTCAGCAGATTTCCCAGATTGCCAATTCCATGCGACCCGCAGGCTGCAAATGCATTGACACGCGGCATAGAATGCGCTGGAGTTCCGAAAGGCCGCAACCTGGCTTGCCGCTGCAATCAACACGAACAGAGATTTGCCGCGGATGACACATGGAATGCCGCCTGCAATCTTGCGCGACGAAATAACAATTTGACGCCTGGTCATTGAGAAGGGAAACCCAGTTGACTGCGACAGACCCTGCTTATGACGCCATTCTGGTCGTAGGATTTGGCGGACCGGAAAAAAGCGACGATGTGATCCCGTTCCTCGAAAATGTCCTGCGCGGCCGCAATGTTCCCCGCGAACGCCTGTTAGAAGTGGCCGCACACTATGAACACTTCGACGGCAAAAGCCCGATCAACGATCAGATGCGCGACCTGATCGCCTGTCTCCGGCCCGAACTGGGTTCTCACGGAATTGACCTGCCGATTTATTGGGGAAATCGCAATTGGCGCCCGCTGCTTCCCGACACGCTGCGCGAGATGGCCGAGGCCGGAGTGAAACGGGCCCTGGCTTACGTATCGAGCGCGTATTCTTCGTACTCGGGGTGCCGGCAATATTTGCAGGATATCGAACGGGCGCGGGCGGCAGTCGGCACGACGGCGCCGCCAGTCGACAAGCTGCGGGTTTTTTACAATCACCCCGAATTCATCGGAGCCGGCGCTGCGCGATTGACTGCGGCCCTCGCACAATTACCCGCAGAATGCGCCCGGCTGCAAGTCGTATTCACGGCACACAGTATCCCCTCGTCGCTCGCGGCGACCTGTGAGTATGAACGCCAGTTGCTGGAAACTTGTCGTTTGACGGCCGATGCGGCGTGTGTCGAACCGTCTGGCTGGCAGCTCGTCTATCAAAGCCGTTCGGGCCGGCCGCAAGATCCGTGGCTGGGGCCCGATATCCTCGATCATCTGCGGACGATCCGGGCACAGGGGGTTTCCGATGTCGTGGTGATGCCGATCGGATTTCTGTCGGACCACATGGAAGTCCTGTATGACCTCGATTACGAAGCTCGACACGTGGCAGAAGAACTGGGCCTGAGGATGATCCGCGCCTCGACCGTCGGCACGCATCCAAAATTCATCGGCATGATCCGCTCACTGATTGTCGAGCGGCTCTCAGGCGGCGACGGGCGTCCGGCGATCGGGTCCAACGTCGCGTGGCCCGATGTCTGCCCCATTAGTTGCTGCCCGGCGCCAACACCGTCTCGACCACCTCCGCCGGCAACTCCTTCCCCGTGATCGTCTTGAATACCGTCGCGATGTGATCGCCAAAGATTCCTGACGGCTCGATGATCTTGCATCCGCGTTCGCGCGCTTCGCGCAAGAGGCGGCTTTCTCCGATCATGTTCGTGAGATCGGTGACGAACATGGGAGGCCGCAGAAAGGCGGGATTGAGCTTCACGCCTGGCCCTGTCGCCCCTCCTACGACGCCGTCCTGGGCCTGGGCCTCTGTAATGATCACAAGATCGCAGAGCGTGTCGTACATGTTGGCGATCGGGACATAGCGCGCACCGCAGGCCTGAGCCAGGCGCTGCGCTTCGCCGTCGTCTGCGGCGGTGACGCTGAGCAATCCTTTTCGCTTCTGCACGCCAACCGCCACGCTACGGGCCATGCCCCCCGCGCCGATCACGAACACATTGCGGCGATCGAGGGGCCGGTCTTCCGCCGTCTTGGCCCCCAGTCCGGCCTCCACGATTCGCAGCACGCTCTTCCAAGCCATGTTGTAGGCATGCCAGCCGTCGGCCTGCTTGACGATCAGGTCTGCATATTGCGCCTTGCGAGCCGCGTCTTCGATATCGGTGGCCAGATTGAGGGCCCGCTCGCACAACTCCGGATTCGCCAGCAGCACGTTGATATGCAGCGTGTCGAGCATCTGGTTGATCTTATCGGACACGCCGATTTCCAACTGCAGGCAGCGAATATTGAGCTGATGACTGGCGAAACCCGCGTTGAGCAGTTTAACCGCGGCGATCTCGGTCGGGCCGAATCCGGCAATCGCTACGAAGCGGGTTTGCGGTCCGATGTCGCGAAAGCGATAGATCTCGTCGAGATCGGTGACTGTCGCCTGACCTTCATGAGCCTCCAACCCGCGCTCCAATGCCGCATAAATCCACGGAGCGCCGTATTTCAGACCCAGGAGCGAGAACATGACTCCCGGCTTACCGAGGCCCATGCCCACCACCGGGATGTTGCGCTTCTTGCTGATCGTCGCCAGCAGCGGCCACGCCGCGTCGAGCGTGGGCGTCGGCCCCACGAACTTGACGACATCGGCCTTCGCCGCGATCGCCTTCTCGATGATCGGTTCGAGGTTGGTGAGCGGTTTCTGCAGACTGGTGTAACTCACGACTCGCTTGGTGTTTCCGAATCGTGGAATTTGGTCGGCGATATCGAGCTCCAACTCGATATACGCCGGTCCGGTGATGATGGCCGTGCGAAGCTGCACCAGCCGCTCGTCTTCGGTCCCGTCCCAACTGCCTCCGTCGACCTGCCGCCGGCACGAGACGAGGATCGGTTTGCTGATTCCGTCCATCATTTCTTTGAGGTCGGGTTCTTTGCCAAGCCGGTCGAGCCGGAACTCGATCAAGTCGCACTGGGGTGCGGCATTGAAAAGATCGACTTTACCCAGACGGCGGGATTCAGGTGCGACAGCGATGCAGAGCATTGGAACTCTTCGGCTTTCCGTTTAGCCCCGGAAGGGGCGGAAGTGAATAGCCAGGGGCGCAAGCCCCTGGTGTTCGATGCAAATGAGCGGGCAAGCCCTGGAAGGGCGACACAATTGGGGATCAATCCCAGAGATATCTTTCTTCATATTCAATTTGGTGGCGTCGCAGCAACGCTTCAAATTCTTGCTTGAAATCAAGCTTTCGATGGTGCTCCGCCTGGCCGGCGATATACGCCTGCACCGCATCTATGCCCGAAAAACTGACGGCGAACGCACCGTACCCGGCTTGCCAGGCGAATGATTTGTGGTCGGGAAATGTTTCATGAATCCATTTTGACGAATTGGATTTGATAATCCGCAATGCCGCAGAGATGGACAATTCTTTATTGATCGAAGCCAACAGATGGATGTGATCAGGCATGCCGCCGACGGCGAGCAATTTGCAATTGTTTTCCTCCAGGATGCCTCCGATGTATTTATAGAGCCGTTCGCGTATGTCTTCGGTGATCAATGGGCGGCGGTCTTTGGTGCTGAACACGATGTGGTTGTGGAGGGACGTGAATGATTGTGGCATGAGTTTGTCATCTGGGAGCGTTGGTTTCGCCCTTGCAGGGCTGGGATGTCACATTGATTCAATTCCAGGGGCTTACGCCCCTGGCTATTAACTTCCGCCCTGCCAGGGCTATGCGCCGCAGTCTTTAGTCCTCCACCACCTCCTTCAAAATCGCGGCATAAATCTCGCTTGCGCGGTCGTAGGCGGCTTTGGCGGCGTCTTTTTCTTTGGCGCGGATGCTGCCGACTTTGGATTTCCAGCACGTTTCCACTGCCTTCAGGCACCATTCGGCGCTCTTCTTACTCGCCCGGACCGGTTTGCCGCCGATTTCAACCCAGATCGGG
>DASYAR010000217.1:0-5909 GCA_036501235.1 Planctomycetaceae bacterium | reverse complement strand
AGTTCCAGAGATCCGCATGAACGGTTTTCCATTCCAGCGTCCCACGGCTAAGAGTGCGACGCGTTCACCCCGAGGTTCCTCCGTGTACGGGATGAAGGAGGATATTGCGGCGCGGGCACTTCGTCCCGTTGCGGTTTTCGCTCTTATGATCGTTTGCGTGACGGCGGCTTTGAGTGTGCCAACCCCCCGCCTGATGGCCGCCGTCCCCAATGAAGCCAAGGTGGCCGCCGCATCCAACGAGGGAGATCTCGCTCTTTCGCGGATCAAAATCCAGCCTGGGCTCAAGCTCGATCTGTGGGCCGCCGAGCCACTCCTTGCTAATCCCGTCGCGTTCTGCCTCGACGAGCGCGGGCGCGTGTATGTCGCCGAGACCTATCGGCAGAGCAAAGGGGTCGAAGACAACCGAGGCCACGGGCACTGGCTCGATGACGACCTGGCAGCCATGACGGTCGAAGACCGGCTCGCCTATTTCTGGAAACATCTCGGCGACAAAACCTGGACCTATACAAAAGAGCAAGACCTCATCCGATTGGTCGAAGATCGTGACGGCGACGGCAAGGCCGACACGTCGACCGTTTTCGCCGACGGATTTAACGCCGTCCTCGAAGGGACCGGCGCCGGTGTCCTCGCCCGCGGCGGCAATGTCTGGTACACGAACATTCCGCACTTATGGCTGCTCCGCGACGAAGACGGCGACGGCAAAGCCGACGTCCGTAAACCTTTGCTCGCCGGTTTCGGCGTGCGCGTCGCCTTCCGCGGGCACGACATGCACGGGCTAACATTCGGTCCCGACGGCCGGTTGTACTTCAGCATCGGCGATCGCGGATTCAACGTCACGACGTTGGAAGGCAAGCGGCTCGCCTATCCCGACCAGGGGGCCGTGCTCCGCTGCAACCCTGATGGGACCGAACTGGAGGTCTTCGCCACCGGGCTGCGAAACCCGCAAGAGCTGGCATTTGACGACTTCGGCAATCTGTTTACCGGCGACAACAATTCGGACAGCGGTGACAAGGCCCGCTGGGTGTATCTCGTGGATGGCGGCGAGAGCGGCTGGCGGATGAGCTATCAGTACCTGTCGGACCGAGGCCCGTGGAATCGCGAGAAGCTCTGGCATCCACAGCACGAAGGTCAGCCGGCGTACATCGTTCCCCCAATCATTAATATCGCCGATGGTCCCTCGGGGTTGACGCATTACCCGGGTATCGGCCTACCGGAAAAGTACAAAGACCATTTCTTTCTGGCCGATTTCCGTGGTGGCTTCGCGAACAGCGGCATACGCTCGTTCGCCGTCAAACCCAAAGGAGCCTCTTTCGAGCTCGTCTATTCGCACGAGTTCCTATGGTCGATGCTGGCGACCGATGTCGACTTCGGGCCCGATGGGGCGATGTACGTCGCCGACTGGGTCGAAACGTGGGAAGGCGCCGGGAAAGGCCGCATTTATCGCCTGACCGATCCGGCTTCGGCCGACAACCCGGCCGTCAAGCAGGCCGCACTCCTGATCAAAGAGGGATTTACCCAGCGATCGAACGACGAGCTTGCGACTCTGCTCGCACATCCCAGCAGTAAAGTTCGGCTCGAAGCCCAGTTTCAACTGGCCGAACGCGGTCCGGCGGCGGTCGAATTGCTGACATCCGTCGCGACAAAAGGCGCGAACCGGCTCGCCCGTCTCCATGCCATCTGGGGCCTCGGTCAGATCGGTCGCAAGCAGAAAACGATTCTGCAGACTGTCGTGCCGCTCCTCGCGGATGCCGATTCGGAAGTCCGCGCCAACAGCGCGAAGGTCATCGGTGAGGCCGGGTTCGATCAGGCGGCAGAGAAACTGGCCGCGCTCTTGAAAGATGCGGAGCCGCGCGTGAGGTTCCTGGCAACTCTCGCCTACAGCCGGATGGGACGGGCAGGACGCATTGCCCCTGTGTTGGAATTGCTGCGAGAGAACGCCGATGCCGATCCATATCTCCGGCACGCGGCCGTCATGGCTCTGGCGCGCCTGCCAAACGAACAAGAGCTGCGGGGGGCGGCCGGCGATTCGTCTCCTGCCGTACGAAGGGGCGTGCTGTTGGCTTGGCGGCGCAAAGGAAATTGGGAGGTCTTACGGTTTTTGTCCGATCCGCAATCGCAGCTCGTCGAAGAAGCGGCCCGCGCCATCAACGACGTGCCGATCAACGAGGCAATGCCGGCTCTCGCGCGCCTCGCAGGAAAGCGCGGTTTGTCGGCAGCGACGATGTACCGAGTTATCAATGCAAATTTCCGATTGGGGACGGTGCAAGGAGCCGCGGCGGTCGCGGCAGTGGCGGCCGACGCCGACGCTCCCGAAGGCGTGCGTCTGGAGGCCGTGGCGGCATTGGGCGACTGGGCGGCGCCCTCCGGGCGCGACCGCGTGATGGGGTTGTGGCGACCGCTGCCCAAGCGCGATCCGCAGCCGGCCGCCGCAGCGTTTCGCGTAAAACTGGGAGCCATTTTTGCCGGCCCGGAAAAAGTCAGGCAGGCGGCGACGAAAGTGGCCGTCCAGCTCGAAGTGAAAGAAGTCGCCCCGGTCCTCATGAAACTCGTGACCGAAGAGGCTCAGCCGGTCCAGACGCGGGCCGACGCGCTCGAGGCGCTGGCGGGTCTGGGCGATCCACAGCTCCCCGAGGCGATCGAGGTGGCCCTCGCGACAGATCAGCCGGCGCTCCGCGCGGTCGCCCGCCGCGCGCTGGCCCGCGTGCAGCCCGAAGCGGCCCTCACCGAATTGGCCAAGGCCCTCGATTCGGGCGAAGTGATCGAGAAACAATCCGCTCTCGCACTCCTGGGCGAGATCAAGGGTTCCGGTTCAGCCGCGATGCTTGTCGACTGGCTCTCCAAAGCGCTGCGCGGCGAGGTTCCCGTCGAAATTCAGCTCGACCTGATCGAAGCGGCCGCCAAACGTGCGTTGCCGCAAGTCCAGCAGAAGCTGAAAGAGCTGCAATCGGCAGCCACGGCTGACGATCCCCTCGCCGGCTATCGCGTCGCCTTGGCCGGAGGAAATGCCGAGCGCGGGCGGAAGGTATTTGAGCGGGGTGATCTATCGTGCGTGCGATGTCACAAGATCAACGGACAGGGTGGCGAAGTCGGGCCCGATCTGTCGAAGATCGGCATGCAGCAGAAGCGAGATTATTTGCTGGAGTCGATCGTCATTCCCGACAAGCAGATCGCCAAGGGATTCGATCCGGTGGTGATCGTCACGGAAAGCGGCAAAGTGCATTCGGGCATCATTCGCGAGGAAGACGATTCGCAGGTCCGATTAATGACGGCTGAGGGAAATATCGTGGCGATTCCCAAGACGGAAATCGAAGAGCGGGTCCGCGGCCGCTCGGCAATGCCCGAAGATCTGATTAAGAAACTATCTCGCTTCGAGCTCCGTGACCTCGTGGAGTTTCTTTCAAGTTTACATTAAACTCACCGCAACGGAACCAGCCCGGCGCGGCGTTATGGGAATTTACGAAGGCCCTTTGCCATGGTCATGCTCGTTGTCGAACCGCAATTGGAAGAGGCGCTCAAAGCCAAGCGGCGCGCTTCGGGGGGAGATCGCTGGGATGAGGTCTGGGACGGGGTCTATTTCATGTCTCCACTTCCGAATATTGAACACCAGCTTCTCGTCGGGATGCTCACGATGGCCTTTCAGGAGGTCTTGAACGAGAGCAATCTAGGAATTGCATTTCCCGGCATCAATGTCAGTGATCGCGAAACCGATTGGGTGAACAACTACCGTTGTCCGGACGTTGCCGTGTTTTTGCACGGATCACCGGCGCGGGATTTGGATACGCACTGGTGCGGAGGACCCGACTTCGCGGTCGAAATCGTCAGCCGTGACGATCGCAGTCGCGAAAAGCTGGCGTTTTATGCCCAAGTCGGCGTTCGGGAACTGCTGATCGTCGATCGCGATCCCTGGATGCTCGAGCTGTATCGGCTAGAATCCGGCGAACTCCATTTGTGCGGATCGTCGACCGTTGATTCCGCAGTTCAATTGCAAAGCACTGTCTTGCCGCTAAACTTTCGACTTGTTCGAGGTGAGAAGCGCCCGCAGATGGAAATCGCGCACCGCGACGGTCGTCGGCAGTGGCAGTTCTGATTCACGTGGATCAACGGATGGAATATGGCAGACGCAAAAATCGACATTGTCGGGCCTGGTGAAATCCCCCTGGTCGCCGATCTGTATAACCAGATCTTTCGTCCGGCGCGCGACGCGGCCTTTTTCCGCCGGCGTTTCCAGGGCCGTTGCAACGTGTTGATGCTCGTCGCCAGCCAGCAGGCCGAGCCGATGGGGTTTTACATTGGCTTCGAGCTCAAACCGACTGTCTATTTCTCCTGGTTCTACGGCGTGTTGCCGCCGTACCGCCGCACCGGAATTGCCTCACAACTTCAGGACGCCGTTCATGCCTGGGCCGCCGAGCAGGGCTATGAATCGATCCGTTTCGAGTGCCACAATCAGCACCGGCCCATGCTGCATCTGGCGATCGCCCGCATGTACGACATCGTCGGCATCCGCTGGGATCCCGACCGCGGCGATAACCTGGTGATCTTCGAGAAATCGCTGGCGACCGCGTAGGTCGGGCTTTCCAGCCTGACGCGATCGGCTTTATTCGGCGCCGGCTGATTCCAGCCAACACAATCCGGCCGGAGTCGTGCAGTTCTTGGAGATTTACGAATTTGCGCTGCACAGGGGTGCCTTGGGGACGCGCTCGTGGATCGAATGCACACGGCGTCAGGCATAGCCAGGCACAGCCTGACCTACACGTCTTGAGCCCATCGTGCTTCAATCCGGTCGAACATCCGGCCCACGCGACCGTGGCCGAACACGACGATCCAGACGCCGTACGCCACGGCCGTCGCAAACACCGTATCGCTCAGGTAGTGGAAACCCGAATCGATCCGCTGCAATGCCACCAGGACGGCCAGCGAAATGAACAGCCAGCGCCCGCGCGGAAAGACGGTCGATAGCGCCAGGCAGAACCCGGCCGCCATCGCCGTATGTCCCGACGGCCAGCTCTGAATTTGTGACCCACCCGTCACTCCAGGAAAGAAACTGTGAAATGTGTCTGACACCGTACCCGTAAAATTGAAATGCTTTGGTCGCACGCGAGCCACCGAAATCTTCAAGAGATCCACGGCTAACCCGGCACCGACGGCCCCCGCCAGAATCCGGAAGCCGACTCCCCGTCTGGGTCCCGCACAAAGCAGTACGGCCAGCGAGACCGAGAAGACGGCGACCGGCTGCCCGAACGGCTCGATCGCTCCCAGAGACCGACTAATTGTCCCGCGCAGGCGCTGCAGCGGCTGCGGCCAGTCTCCCTCGACCATCGCCCGTGAAACAGGAACGTCGACAACGAAAGCCAATCCACCCAGGCACGCGATCAGCAGGCAGATGAACCACTGCCTGGCGGACCCCCTCCAGCAAGCCGACACCGGCTGCGCTGCAACAATCGTTCGTCCCGAAGGAGGAAGCGGAACGATAACAGTTGCTTCAGAATCTGTGGACATGGGCAATTAACCAACGACAGGCGTAAGCTCAGCCATTTGGAATCACACGCTTTTTGAGGGCGGACTCCGTCCTCGCACGTGAAATACCGCGCCCGGCGAGGCGCGTCAATGTGGGTCGGCATTGTGTCTCACGCATGCACCACAAAACTCGTTGTGTCTCACAAACGTCGATTTTCCATCCAAAAATTCTGATCGGGGATCGTTCTGAAGGGTCGATCGGATAGCTGGTTGTTGTGTCCCGATTACTTTTTCTTCTTTCCCGTCCCTCTCGATCCCGGCAGACCTTCGACGTACACGTAATAGCCCCGGGCCAGATTGGGAATGTCCACGTTGTAGACCCCTGATAAAGCCTCGGCCAATTTCTTCCCTTTGGCCAATTGCGTCAGAAAATCAATGAAATGCGGTTCCCCTCG
>DASYAR010000216.1:0-22493 GCA_036501235.1 Planctomycetaceae bacterium | reverse complement strand
TGGCCCGTCCCGGAGACCAGCTCGATCACGTGATCAATCCCGGGCAGTCGCCACTTGCGTTTGGCGTGCCCCCCAGCTCGGCAGGCCCGGCCCGCCCGGCGCTGGTCGTCCGCGACACCGATTTCTGGGTGCAAGGGCTGACGTTCTCGCTGCAATTTCAGTACTAGACCAATTCCCGAACGGGCTCGCGATCGTCGAGAACGTACATTGGCCGGCGGTGGTGATCGAGAATCGTAGTCGCCGGATCGATTCCGAGGTGGCGATACATGTTCGCCAGGACGTTGCTCGGCGTGTAGGGGCGCACCTTCGATTGCCCGGCCTGGGCGTCTGTCTCGCCGATCACCTGCCCGACTGGAAATCCCCCGCCGGCGACAACCGCGGCGCCGGCTTCCGGCCAGTGATCGCGACCGGCAATCCGCGAGATCCGCGGCGCCCTGCCGAATTCTCCCCACATCACCACCGCCACGTCGCGATCGAGCCCGCGATCGTAGAGGTCGGTGACGAGGGCGTGCAGCCCTCGATCGAGTTGCGGCAGTTGATCGCGCATGTCGCGGAAGTTTTGCTCGTGAGTGTCCCAATCGCCGACCTTCAGCGTCACGACAGGCACTCCGGCTTCGACCAGTCGCCGTGCGAACAGAAAGTTCTCGCAATACTTGCCGTAGCGGGCGTGCACATCGGCGCCTTCCTGCGAAAGATCGAACGCGTCCCGGACTTTGGTCGAGGTGATCATCTCCAGGGCCCGTTCGGTATAGGCGTCGATTGCCGGCAGCGCGCCGCCCGCATCGATGCTGCGGTCGAGCGTGTCGAATGACTGCAACAGCTTCCGGCGGTCTGCGAGGCGGTCTTGCGAAATTCCTTGGGCAAGAGTCAGGTTCGCCAGTCCTTCCGATTTCAGGACGAACGGCCGATGTGCGGAGCCTGTATATGCGGGACTTTCGTTGTCGTACAAACCGGGCGGCTTGTACATCAAGCTCACATATGGGGGGAGCCCGTCTGCTCGCGGTTGCAGATAACTGACGACCGATCCGAAGGCGGGGCGTTTGCCGCGATCCGGAAAACCGGTGACAATATAGTGCGGGGTGTGATCTCCCAGGTCGTTCGATTTGATGCCGCGGATCAGGGCCAGCTTGTCCATGATCCGGGCGGTGAGCGGCAGGTATTCGCAGACGTCGATACCGGGGACGTTGGTTGAAATCGGCTGAAACTCGCCGCGGATTTCCGCGGGCGCCGCCGGCTTCATGTCGAAGCTGTCGATGTGCGACGCCCCGCCCCGCAGCCAGATCATGATGACCGACTTCCCGCGACCTGCCGCAGGCTCTGCCGCGGCCTGGCGTCTGAGAAGCTCCGGCAGCGTCAGGCCGCCGAACGCCAGCGCGCCGGCTTGCAATATGTCTCGTCGTGTCACCTCGCCGCGACAACGACGCGCCGGACCAAGCAGATTCAACATGGCCGATTCTCCGACGATCATCCGGGGAACAAAGTCAAATGCCGATTGAAACAATCGTCCAGTCATCTTTCAAGATGAATCAGCGACGGTTTATTCGAGTGCGCTCGTCCAGATCCGAAGTGCTTCAACCAGCCCTCGATTTCGCGAAGCGGAGCTTCGGACGGTGCATTCCCAAGCGGAGCTTGGGAACGAGTTGCGACGGCACACGGAATATGCCTGCGACTTTGAGCGTCGCGGCCCGAATGACCTGATCTATTTGCCGCCTAATTCACGGTACACGAAATCAATATTCTCCGTGCGGCTGCTGACGGGGACGCCGGTCCACTCTTTGTACCAGGGGAAGTCGATCGCCTTCTTGATTTCGGCCAGCGACGTCCCTTTGCCGATCGCCGCTGCGATGTATTCCCGCAGCTCGACAAAGTACCGGCGCTGCTTGTCGATCAAGGTTGCGTCGCTCATTTCGCCGTGGCCGGGGCACACGGTTTTGACCGGCAGCTTGCGCATTTCGGTCAAGGCGCCCAGCCAGCTCTCGGTGTTGCCGTCGCCGGTGTAGTTGAACGGGCCGTTGAGGCAACTGTCGCCGGTGAACAGGATCCCCAGTTTGGGCAGCCAGGCAACCGCGTCTCCCTTGGTATGCCCGTGGGCGAAGTGCAGCAGCTCCACGCGCTGCTGCGAGTCTTCAATCACCATTTTCTTCGGGAAATACAGCGCCGGCAGTTGGTATTTCAAATTGCCGTATTCGGCTGCTTTCTCGGTCTTCAGCTTCTCGAACGACGGCCGGCCTTTGGTCAAAAATTCGTCGCGGGCGTTTTCGGAAGCGATCGCCGTGGCGCCGATGCGGTGAAACACGGGATTCCCGTCGGCATGATCGCCGTGATAGTGAGTGTCGAATACATAACGGATCGGCTTGTCGGTCGTCTTGCGAATCAGGGGGATGATCTCTTCGGCCTGGTTGGGGAAGTTGGCGTCGATCACCAGCACGAAGTCGTCGAAGATCACCCAGCCCTGGTTACAGCCGATGAACGCCGGCTCCCAGCGCGACTTGCGGAACCAGACGCCGGGGGCGACCTCGGTGACAGTCGTTTCCGTTGGCACGAACCAGCCGGACGAATAACCACCGGCGGCCGCGACGATCAGCAGCGTCAGCAAACCCACGAGGGGACGATTTCGCAATTTCCGCATGAATGTTCTCCTGGACGAAAAGGGCCAATCGTAGCCGGGACCGTTGATCCCGATGCGACAAGAATCGGAAGATGCCGCTGTCATGTCAACTGCCTCAAAGGGGAACCACGAAAGACGCGAAAACGTACCAGTAAAGTGAAAACTGGGCTGATCATTCTGGCAGATCGTCCAGCACCGGCAGGTCGTACCGAACACGCATTCTGCCGTTGACGGATCGCCGCTTTTATGCAAAGTGGTGTGCCCCTCTGTTCGGACATCCAGCAATACGAATGGGGAATTGGCGGGCTCTCGATCGTTCGGCAGGCGAAAATGACGGAATCGCAAGCGAATAGGGCGCTTGGCGCGAGCGGGCGATTACTTTTCCGACATAACGAACCCTGACGCGGGCTCGGGTGTTAGAGTTGAATGATGGGCGCTTGATGAGCGAGCGCCTCGGGCCGCCGCGACACCCGTCTTTTGTCGCGGTTCGAAAGCCAGAATGGCAATGAGTATCGTCGATATCCCCAGGCCGTGCGAATTCGTCCCGGAAGATGATTTGGGCCCTCACGCCCACGGCGTTATGCCGGAGTTGTGTCGAGATGAGCTCCTGCACGAAATCTTCGAAACACAGGCAACTCTCACGCCGGAAAATGTCGCCGTCATCGACGGGACTCGCCAAATTACCTATGCCGAACTCGACCGGCGCTCGACCTGCCTTGCCCAGGAATTGCGGGCGCGCGGGATCGGCGAAGGGTCCTGCGTCGGAATTCTCATCGGCAGGTCGATCGAGGCCTACGTGGCGATCCTCGGTTGTCTGAAATCGGGTGCAGCGTATGTTCCCCTCGATCCCGATTACCCTGCCGATCGGATCACGTTCATCTTGAATGATTGCGGCGTGGCCTTGCTGCTGACGACCGCTCCTGTCGCGAATCAGCATGGCGGCTTCGTGGCCTGGGGGGGCAAAATACTTGCCGTCGAAATTGCAGGCCCCGAGCATTCCCCGCGTTCGCTGCCGCCAATGTCCCGGTTGTCACGCGACGACACGCAATTGACTCCCCACGACTTGTGCTACGTCATCTATACGTCCGGCTCGACGGGCAAGCCCAAAGGGGTCGAAATCGAACACCGCAGCGCGGCCCATCTGGTGCGTGCCGAGCAGTGGCTGTTCGGCGTGCAGGCCGACGACCGCGTCTACCAGGGGTTTTCGCTGGCTTTCGACGCCTCGCTGGAAGAGGTCTGGCTGGCCTTCGCGTCGGGAGCGGCACTCGTTGTGGCGACACGCGAAATGGCGCAGGCGGGGCCGGCGCTGTCTGGCTTGCTGACGGCGGCCGGCGTCACCGTCGTCTCGTGCGTGCCAACGCTGCTCTCGATGTTGCGCGACGACATCCCGACCATGCGGCTGCTGATCCTGGGTGGCGAAGCGTGTCCACAGAGCCTGGTGGAGCGGTGGTGCCGTCCTGGACGGAGGATGGTCAATACGTACGGCCCGACCGAAGCCACCGTCATCGCGACGTATGCCGAGTGTGATCCCACGCGTGCCGTCACGATCGGCCGCCCACTGCCCAACTATACGGCCCATATTCTGGACGAGCAATTGCAGCCTGTTGAACAAGGCCAGGCCGGCGAGCTGTATCTCGGCGGGGTGGGCCTCGCGCGGGGATATGTGGGACGGCCCGAACTGACTCGTGAACGATTCGTCGTCGTTGGAGACGGCGAGCCGGATGCCGACGCTGACGAACCGCAACGACTTTATAAGACCGGTGATTTGGCGCGATTTGACGACGATGGCAACATCGAATTCCTCGGGCGGGCCGACTTGCAGGTCAAGCTGCGCGGCTTTCGCGTTGAATTGTCGGAGATCGAGGCGGCGCTGCTACGGTGCGACGGAGTGCAGGCGACGGCCTGCGCCGTCCACGAATTGTCTCCAGGTCTTAGTCACCTTGTGGCCTATATCGTGCCGCACAACGGCGACCCGGTCGTTCCCGAGCGAATTCGCGGCCGGTTGAGAACCGAGTTGCCGGCCTACATGATTCCGACGGTCATCGAGAAGATTGCCAGTTTGCCGACGCTGTCGAGCGGCAAGGTCGATCGGAAACGTCTGCCGCTTCCCGACTTTCAACATGCCGCGACGGTTGCCGATTTAAAGCCTCGGACGGCTGGCGAACGAAAACTGTTGACCGTCTGGCGGACATTATTCGCGCCGATGCCCGTGTCGCTGGAAGATGATTTCTTTCTGGACCTGGGCGGACATTCGCTGTTGGCGGCGCGGATGGTGTCGGAGTTGCGCGAGAATCCGCAGTTTGCTCGCTTGTCGATGGCCGACGTGTACAGTTCGCCGACGATCGAAAAGCTGGCCGCGAATTTCCCGGATCAAACGAACGAAACGTCTCCGGCCGGCGCACCGCAACAGTCGGCGACGGTTGTTGCATCTCTGGAGACCCGCCGCGAGGCCGTGCCGGCGGTGCGACACGCCCTGTGCGGCCTGGCCCAGGCGGTCGGCCTGTATTTCATCCTCGGAATCTTCGCTTTACAGTGGCTCGCGCCGTACCTCACGTACACCTGGATGATCGAAGAGGATTTTCCGTTTACGGAAGCGCTGCTGGGAGCGCTCGGCAGCCTGGTGGTTGTGTACCCGATCATGCTGTCCCTCGCCGTCGTGGTGAAGTGGACCGTCCTCGGGCGATGCCGGCCGGGGAGTTATCCGCTGTGGGGCACGTTCTATTTTCGCTGGTGGCTGGCGCGTTCCGTGATGTCGATTGTGCCCATCAATTATCTGGCCGGTACGCCCCTGTTGGGTTTGTTCTACCGATTGATGGGGGCCCGGATCGGGACGAACGTGCACCTGGCAGCCCACAATGCGACCGCTTTCGATCTGTTCTCGATCGGCGACGACACGAGCGTCGGGATCGACGCGAGCCTCTTGGCGCACACGGTTCGCGATGGACGGCTGATCCTGCAGCCGGTCACGATTGGAAAACGATGCTTCATCGGCAATCGGGCGATCGTTGCCGGCGGGGCGTCTATGGCTGATGACTCGCGGCTTGAAGAGCTATCGCTGCTGCCGGGCGGGAAGTCGATTCCTGCCGGCGAAACCTGGCGCGGCTCACCGGCCCGGTTGGTTGCCGATTCCGCGCCGGCCACGGCCTGCGAAAGACCGAGTTGGCAACGTCGATTCGCCTTTGGAGCGCTGCACGCCTGCAGCGCTATGGTCGTGCCAGTGTTCGTGATTTGCGCGATCTTCCCCGGCATGATGCTGATGCATTACCTGAATCTGATCGACGAATACTATTACTATCTGGTGTTGGCGCCGCTGGTGGCGGTTTCCTTCGTCGTGTTCATGTGCCTGGAAATCGCACTGTTCAAATGGCTGGTTTTGGGTCGTGTGCAGGCCGGCCAGTATCCTGTTTTCAGCGGTTTCTATTGGCGTAAGCGCTTTGTCGATCAATTGCTCGAGCTCAGTCTGGACGTGATCGGCCCGCTCTACTCGACAATCTACCTGACTCCCTGGTATCGCCTGCTGGGGGCCAAACTCGGGAAGCGGGCCGAGATTTCGACCGCCTCGTTCATTTCGCCTGACCTGCTCTCGATCGACGACGAGGGATTTATCGCCGATTGCGTTTCGCTGGGGGCGGGACGAGTGGAAGGCAATCTGCTCACAATCGGCCCGATCCGTGTGGGCCGCCGGTCGTTCATCGGCAACAGCGCGGTGTTGCCGCCGGGGACGACGGTGGGGGACAACTGCCTGATTGGATGTCTATCTGCACCGCCGGCGCGAGGCGAGGCCCGGCGGGATGGAACCTCCTGGCTGGGTTCACCCGGATTCCTGCTGCCACAGCGGCAAACGACGGCGAGTTTTTCCGAAGAGACGACGTTTTCGCCGACTCCGAAATTGCGCTTGCAGCGGGCCGCCATCGAGTTCTGCCGGGTGATCGGTCCCTCGACCGGTTTCATCTCGCTGACGAGCGTCTTGCTCTCGACCGTGATCCTGATGCGAGATGCCTCGGGCGACGCGCACTGGCTGTTGTGGTTTCCTGTGCTGTACGCGGCTTGCGGTTTGGCGGCCTGCTCGGCCGTGATTGCGCTGAAATGGATCCTGCTCGGGAAATTCCGCCCCTGCGAAAAACCATTGTGGAGCACCTTCATCTGGCGCAACGAACTGGTCACCGCGTTGCACGAGAATCTGACCGATCTCTTTCTGGTGGACAAGCTGAAAGGAACGCCGTTCATCGCCTGGTTCTTTCGCCTCCTGGGGGCGAAAATCGGCAAACGGCCGTTCATCGACACGACCTGCTTCACCGAGTACGACCTGGTCGACATCGGCGACGACGTGGCCCTCAACGATGAGGCGACCGTGCAGACGCATCTGTTCGAAGACCGAGTCATGAAAATGTCAAACGTGCACATCGGCAACCGGTGTTCCGTGGGCGCGTTGTCCCTCGTGCTCTACGATACGACGATGCACACCGGCGCCGAGTTGGGAGACCTGTCGCTCCTCATGAAAAGCGAACAGCTCCCCACCGGCACGCATTGGGAAGGCATCCCGGCCCGCCGGACGTAGTAGCCTGTTGAAAATGGGGACTGTCCCTTTCCAGTGAGTGATTTCTCCGCAACAAATCGATTTTGCCGAGAGGGACTGTCCCCATTTTCAACGGCCCGCCCGTTCTGCGCACCATGCGAGGTCTTCTGCGGCCAACGGAATTGCCGGAACTGAACCGTATCGCAGCCTCCGGACATATCGTCCGCGCGCATAGGCCGTTTCGAAAACTTTCGCCAAATCAATCAAAAGATCCTGATCGACAGGTTTGAGGGGAATGCAAATGGTCGGCAACGGATCGCGAATCTTCCAGGCATAGACGTCTGCATTCGGATAGCGATTCGCGCGAGCGACGAGAGCAAAATAATCCCCGACGGGCAAGGGGCGCGCGGTCTGGACTCGCCGTCCGCCGACCAGGAGATCGAGGTCAACCAAATGGACCCGTTGTCGCAACAGGGCCGTTCGTTTGGAGTGATAGTCGCCGTACCCAATGTCGACCTTGTTGGTGGGGGACGGAATTTCAATCACCGTGATGAGCGATCGTTCGGGCCCATGCAGAATCTTGATGTACGTTTCCGTTTCTTCGGAATCAATCACCAGAGGTATCGTCACAGGCTCGATCGCGGCCGCGGAGGCCGCCTTCGTTTCCGTTGCCGCCAAGACCGCCCTTTGCGAAATCGCGATGTCGGGAATAGCGTGCTTTTGATTGCCAGACTCCCAAGCCTGCGGTGAGGGAGATTCCATCAAGGTCACGCGCTCGTCGAGACTCGCTTCATAACCATCAGGAAGCAAGTCAGCGATAGCTTCGCACCAGGAATTGATGAACCGAGAATGGAAGTCAGGCCAAAACTCGGGACTTTCCAGATACGGATCCATGCCCGGAAAGGGGCTCTTCATGACGTAACCTCAATTGGCGCCTCGATTGGCCTGACACGCGGTGATGAGCTGTCGACGTTCAATTCGTGGACGACCGCCATTTCGTGCGTCATTCCGTGGACGAGCATTCTGTCCCTCAGTTTATCTGCCACAAACGCCTCCCGCCAGGCGCGTGCCGGCGGAACAGGCTGCCAAATTTCGTCGTTTTCTGAGCCTGTTTGCCTAAGAATTCAACTTCGAAAATTTTTTCCGCCGCACACCGAAGCTTATCTCGTTCCCACGCTCCCGCGTGGGAACGCACGTACCGACGCTCTGCGTCGCTCTCGGGCCGAAGCCTTCCGCCGGCGGTCATCCCGACCCTCCCCCCTCTGCCAGACCCCCGCAAACCGCCGCCCATCTCACCGGCAAGCACTTGTACGACTTCTCATAAATCACATTTTACCACGGCATTTAACAATGTAAATATATATTATTATTAAATACAAAGAAACAGCAGAAAACAGGACGACCACATGGAACCGCAGCGAGCGCAGAGAATAAGGAAGACGGACGGAAGAGGCCTCACGCCAAGCCACAAAGGCGCACAGGCTTTTGGGAGTTGGCGTACCCGATTCGTCACGAACGCTCACGGTCAATTGCTTGGGGTGCTGGTCGATACCGACGAACAAAATGACGTGGTCCTCCTGGTCCATGAAATAGCCTCACCTTGGCGACGATCACAAGGGATCCGCCGTACACGGCCATCATCCCGGGGAGGCCACTTTCTTTCATGGCATCATCGTCGCTCCCCGACGACGAGCACGCCTGCGGCTGCTGCGGACAGGGGCGAATCGCGATTCAGGAGCATGTCACAAATTCGCGCCATCGAGAATGAGAACAGCGACTTCATTCGAGGACTTCGGTTGCCTTCGGGACGGCCCGTGGCGGTTCGCCAATCTCAGCCGCATGTATTCGCCGCTGCGCAGGGAAGCGCTATCAGTTGTACTGGAGTGCCCCACCTTCGTAATACATCTCGATCCTGCGGATGACGTCGTGCGCGGTGATCATATTCATGCAGCGGGCGATCTGCAGCTCGGGATTGGCGCGCACCGGGTAAATGCACAGGTCACGATCCTTCTGATCGCCGTCCCCAACCGGCTGGCAGCGTGATTTCCAACAGCCGCCGTTGTCGCAGCAGTCGAGCGCTCCGTTCGTGCTGATGTACTGGTGATGGGGGTACGCTTCCCATTGTGCAGGTTCGCGCCCTCCGGCGATGGCGACGCAGGCCCGGTTCCTGGGTTTGCCCGGTTTCGTCTCGACAGCCGCGGCGAGGTGCATCGCAAATGTGACGGGGCAGACTACGCCGTCCGCATGATGCATCAGCCGAATGAACTGCCGCGTATCGGTCTTGCCGATGAGGTTGATCACGTTTTGAAGCGGTGGGTGCCAATGATGGGCCTCGCCGCATTGGACGAACTGAATCCGGTCTGCGAAATGGTCCACGACTTTCTGGAAATTGTCGGGGTTCCACCACTTGGCGGTGAAGTCGAATTTGCCGCCCGCCATCATGATCCAGAAATTCTTCTTGAATCCTGTTTCTTCGATCTGCGACATCCAGCCTTTTTCCTGGCCGGTCAGATGAATGTCGCCCTTGAACAGGGTCAGCGGAATTCGCAGGTCCAATTGGCGCTCCAGAAATTGCACGAACCCGTGAATGAAATGATAAGGACTCGTGTTGCTTTCGTGAACCAGGGGATAATGCATCTCGATCGTTTTGATGCCGGACTGGCCGTTGGGCAGCGGCGTAAGATAAGGATTGTTTTCCCAGATCGCGTCAGCCGATGTTCGCACGTCGGTGACGAATTTGCCTGGATGCGCCCGGTGCAAATCGCGGACGGCCGCCGTCAACATCACGATGTCGCCGGGGCTGAGGAAACATTTGAGAATGATCTGTCGCGGAGTCATTCCTGGCATTTTACCAGCCACTTCACCGTTTCCAATGGGTCGGAATCTGGGGTGCATCCGTTAAGCGGGGGTGGTCAAGGGGCGAGGGTCAGCGACTTCCAGAAGGAGTGCCAGCAGCCGTTCAGGTCGTGGGCACGCAAGGCGGTGATGGCCAGTGCTCCGTGTTCCGTCCAATGCATTCCCGGTCCTTTGAGTCGTACTCCGACCAGTTGTTTCGCCGTGGACTCAATCATTCCCGTACCGATCTGCCATTCGGCTGCGCGATAGCGCGGATAGTCTGTCTGCCAAATCCGGGGCTCAATGTAGTTTTTCAGTTTTTCAACAGCTTGGCGTTTGCTGCCGCGGTGCTGGGAACATTGGTCTTTCAACCATTCGACCAACCCCTTTCCGCCGCCATGCCGCAGGCGTCCTAAGGCACCGTCTGCCCAAGCACGAGCAGCATCCGCGTCAACATGCAGTGCATGAGCTGCCTCCCAGACGTACTCACTGGCGTGAAACCAGTCCAGGATCCCTGCCGCGTCGGGGAAATAGCGGGCATGAATGTCCCAACACCAGTCCCCACCATCTGCAGCGAAGATCTTTTCGCTCGCCTGCCGATACCCGCAACGGCAGGCTAACTGGAACAACGATGCCCCAAATTCCTCGGGGCTTTCTCGTCCCCAAATCACCCGTTTGTGCCAGTGGCCGTCCGGGGTTTCCCAATAGATACAGCCCACTTTCATCTGTTGCCAGATCAGACGTCGTCGCTCGGGATCCTGGGGATCCGGCTCGCGCCGATTCGTGCAGTACATGATGCCGTCACAACTGACGTAGACCCGCCGAGGGGTGACTTCCGGGGCAGGCCAGTTTCGTCGATCCGCGGGAGTCGCCTGCCACAGCTGCGTTTCAGCCCGCCGCTGCCGTTCCGCCTCGCCCCCGGCCTCATGCACCAGTTCCAGCATTTCTTCGTGCCCCACATGTACCCCATGCTGATCGGCCACCAGCCGTTCCAGACGAGTCCAATGCTCCACCGTCGCCAGTTGACAGATCCGTTGAGCGAGGGGTTTGGTGATATAGTGGCGTCCGAAGCAGAGTTGCTCATCCGCCGGGATTGACTCGTGACGGCACTCTCGGCAGCGATACCGAGTCCGTTCCACCACGACTTCTCCGTCCTGCGTTTGGATCGTCCGACATCGGCGACCCCGATTCTCCATTGATCGGCCGCAACAGGCGGGGTGTCCGACGTGCCGGGCGATCTCGTTAAACCCATGCTCCATAACGATTCGTCCGGCCCGCTGTTGCAACCGTAAAGTCTGTTCTTCTATGTCCGCGGCTGTCCCAGCCACCTGTCCTTCTGCATTCCCCACTTCCCGCCCATCGATCCGAATTGTAACCTGAACGTACATGACGCCCTCCTTGGAAAATCGGGGTTCCCAACCCCAAGTTGTTATGCCCATTCCAAGGAGGGTAACTTTTTCGACGTCCCCAGACCAACACCACCGGTGTGCCGTCGCCAGACATTGAGTGCCTCAGCCAATCAATCAACCTGCCTGCCTGCCCTGACGGATCAACGATCGGAACGGCTGCTGGCACTCCTTCTGGAAGTCGCTGACCCTCGCCCCTTGACCACCCCCGCTTAACGGATGCACCCCGGAATCTGACAGACCGGTCTGGCCCATTGACACGAACATATTTCGCAGGCAAAATAACAGAAACTTCCGAGCCACGCATCGTCGGGCACTGAGTTTCGAAGCACGTGCGGCGCTCCCCGTTCAAACATCTCGCGAATAGGCCACGCGGGTTCCAATGTCGAATCTCGCTACGCTGCTTAACGGATTAGGAAGGACTCCGATCGCCGTCTTCGGCGACCCGATGCTCGACTGCTATACTTGGGGGCAGGTCGATCGGGTGAGCCCCGAAGCCCCGGTGCTGGTGCTCCGCATCGACCATCGCGAATGGCGGCTGGGGGGCGCAGCCAGCGTCGCCGGCTTGCTGCGCGGGCTGGATTCTCAAGTCTCCTTGAATGGGGCTGTCGGTGATGATTCGCCCGGCCAGACGTTGCGCAGACTGCTCCTCGAAAATGGAATCGACCATCGCGGCCTCGTGATCGATGCCGACCGTGTGACGACGACCAAGGAACGGTTTTTGGGCCGCACGGCAAACCGGTCCGGCGCCGGTGGACACCAGATCCTGCGCGTCGATCAAGAACAGTGTTCGCCGATCTCGGAGGACATTGAACGGGCCTTGATTGAGTCGCTGGAGAACTGCTTGGGCGATTGCTCGGCGCTGCTAATTTCGGACTACAACAAGGGGGTTTGCGCTCCCGGAGCACTTGCGACTCTCATCGAGAAGGCCCGTGCTCGGCAGCTTCCGATCGTGGTCGATCCGGCCCGCATCACCGACTACAGCCGTTACAAAAACGCCAGCGTGCTGATTCCGAATCGCTCCGAGGCCGAGGCCGCAACCGGCATATCGATCGATGGACCGCGCAGCGCACAAGCGGCCGCCGAAAGGCTGTGTCACGCAGCATCCGCGGAGGCCGTCATCATCAAGCTCGATAGCGAAGGAATGGTGCTTTACGAAGCCAATGGCTGTTGCCGGCATTTCGGGACCGAGGCCCGCGAAGTTTATGACGTGACCGGCGCGGGGGACATGGTGCTGGCCGTCGTCGGCCGGTGCCTGGCCGACGGCGCGCCCCTCGCAGACTCGGTCGAGCTCGCCAACATGGCCGCTGGTCTGCAAGTCGAGCGTCTGGGTGTGCAGCCGATTACCCGGCAAGAATTATCCCGCGCTTTCGAAAATCTCCGGTTTCCTCAGCGAAACAGCAACACGCAAGGCATTGTCATCCCGCCGTCAGGCGGCCGTCATCTCACTCCCTTCATAAGTCGGAACCTGGGAAGGTGTGCCGAAGCGCAAGCTTCGAACACGAATAGCGGTCCGTCGTTTAAGCCGGAGCCTTCGGCGACGGCGCGTAGGAGTGCGACGACGGCAGGTATCTCTTGCTCACCAATTCTCTCGACCTCCCTTTCGGTCGACTCTACGACCCCTTCGACCCGTACGCCCAAACTCGTCACGCTCTCGCAAGCCGTCTCGCTGGCCGCCAGTTACCGCTCCCAGCGCAAATCTCTTGTCTGCACGAATGGTTGCTTCGACCTGCTGCACGTCGGCCACGTGGCGTACCTGGAGGAGGCCGCGAAGTTGGGTGACGTGCTGCTTGTCGCGGTCAACAGCGACTCCGGCGTGCGCCGACTGAAGGGCGCCGGCCGGCCGGTCATCGACGAATCCAGCCGGGCCGCGATGCTGGCGGCGCTGGCGTGTGTCGATCACGTGATGATCTTCGACGAGCCGACGCCGCACGAGATCTTGCGGGCGATCCGGCCCGAAGTGCTGGTCAAAGGGGGAACGTACCGTCTGGATGAAGTCATCGGGCGAGAGATCGTCGAAGCGTATGGCGGAACAGTTCGAGTGCTGCGAGAGGTCGCGGGAGTTTCCACGACGCGGATTCTAGAATCGATGCAAAACACAAGACGAGTTCCTTAAGGAAAGTTCACGATGCCTTCATCGAGTTCCGGATCAGGTTTTTCCTCTTCGTCGAATCCGTCGAAGCCTTCCTCGAGCAGCAATTCGTCGAGCTCGCCCGTTATCCCCCCCGTAAGCAGCTCGTCGTCGCAGACGTCCAGTGGCTCAGGAGGGTCGGGTGGATCCGGTGGCTCGGGAGGGTCGGGAGGCTCAAGCGGAACGTCGCATGACTCGTCCGCCTCAAGTGGCTCGTCGCAGCCAAGCAGTTCGTCCCCGTTGAGCAGTTCGTCCGAGAGTAGCTCGTCGAGTAGCCCTCCCATTTCTTCATTGAGCTCTCGCAGTTCTATCAGTTCGGAAAGCTCCGACAGTTCGTTAAGTTCGCAAAGCTCCGATAGCAGTTCATCTGAAAGTAGCTCGAGCAGTCCATCCAGCAGTTCGCCAAGTAGTTCGTCAAGCAGCTCCTCGTCAAGCAGCTCCTCGTCAAGCAGTTCCTCGTCAAGCAGTTCATCCAGTAGCACTTCGTCGCGTAGTTCCTCGAGCAGCCCCAGCAGTTCGCGCAGCAGCTCTTCCGAATCCAGCAGCTCAATCAGCTCCCCAAGTTCAAGCTCGGACAGTTCCAGTAGCGAATCATCACCCAGCCAGTCGTCGGCGAGCTCGAATCCTCCGTCCTCGTCGTCCTCGATCCCGCCACCGCTGCAGCCGATATCCAAATGCGGCGAGTACTCCAATTGTCCGGTGCGGTTCTACGACGGCAAGGTCCTGGTCCCGGCGACCGATCTTTCCGCCGACGGTTTCGGGCTCGGCTGGGGGCATCGTCGCACCTATTCCAACGTGCTGGCCACGGACGCGATCCTCTACGGACTGGACAACATCGGCAACGGCAACCTTTGGTTCGTCGAGAACTGGCCGCGCCTGTGGGGCAACGGGTACCTGTATGCCGTCCTGGGGGACATCGATTACGTCCCGTGGTTCAAAAGAAATTCCGACGGCACGTTCACCACGCTGAACGGCGGGCTCGAAGTGCTGACTTATGATCCGGTGAACGACGCCTACAATATGCAGGACCCGCAGGGGAACGTCACGAATTTCGGGAGTGGCGGGTTCTTCAAAAAAATCACCGATCCGGGAGGCAACGTCACCTCCGTGACGTCGGGAACGGGGAGTGAGATTTTCGAAGTTCAGCGCAGTGCGACAGTCGGCGGCGTCGTCACCACGGAATCGTTTCTGTATACGGTATTCACCAGCGGAGACAACAGCGGCCAGTTGAGCAACGTCCTGCTGCGCCGCCAGGTGGGCTCCGCAGGCTGGACCAACGTCCGTCAGGTGAACTACACCTATTACGGATCGAGCGATCCGTACAGCAACGGCAGCCAGAACGACCTCCAGACTGCCGTCACTCAACAGTGGAACGGCTCCTCGTGGGACACGACCGGAACCACCTATTACCGGTATTACCTCAACGGAGACCCGATCGGCTTCATCCACGGCGTCAAATTCGTGCTCAATCCGCAGGCCTATGCCGCCCTGGCGGCAGTCACCGATCCGTTCGCCGCGTCCGATGCCGAGGTCTCCCTGTATGCCGACTACTATTTCGAATATGCCGGCAGTCAAGCGGCGACGAAAGAAATCGTCGCCGCCGGTTCGAAGACGTTCACCTTCTCATCCACCGGGCGCACTCAAGGGTTTAACGACAATAATTCCTGGTGGACGCGGACAGTCGAGACCGACCCCGACGGCACGACGATCATCGTCTACACCAACTTCATCGGGCTCACGATGCTGAAAGTCCGGCAGTCGGGGTCGAGCAATTGGTACTTGTATCATCGCTATGACGAAAACGGGCTCGTCATCCTGACGGCCGAATCGTCGGCCGTTACCGGTTACGATGACACCTATCTCGACTTGCTGCACCTCGACCCCGCAACGGGGAAGTACCAGTACCTGGCCGATTCGAGCGGCCTGATTCACCGGTACGTTTACTATTCCACGACGGGCAGCGGCGCCGCGGCGGGATACCTGCAATACGAGCAGGTGCAGGAAGGCCAGACCGGCACCGTGATCAACGTCCGCCAATTGCAGTACACGTCGCACAGCAACGGCACGTTCACGGTATATCCGGTCTCGGCCGAGATCACGTGCCCCAGCGACACCGATCAGACGATCACGATCGAGAAATTCTACAGCTATGCCTTTTTCGCCGGCTCGAACCAGGTACAGCAGAAAACGAGCACCTGGCCCTCCATCGCCACGTCGCAAAACGGTTCGGGAAGCGCCAACAGCCGCGTCGAAGTGTTCGACGTTTATGGCAACCGCATCTGGCTCAAAGACGAACGCGGCTTCATCACGTACGACGCGTACGACGTCGCCACCGGCGCGACGACCCAGCACATTGACGATGTCGACACGTCGCTGATGAGCAACGTCCCAACCGGATGGAGCACCCCCACCGGCGGCGGCCTGCATCTCGTGACCGATTATGAGATCGATCCGTTCGGCCGGACGATCCAGGAGCTCGATCCCCCACGTACGATCGACGTCGCCGGAACCGCAACCACCGTTCGCAGCGCCACCTGGACGGTCTATGACGACGTCAACCTGCAAATTCGCGTGGGCCAGGGCTACGCCACAGGCACGTCCCCCAGCTATACGTACACGCTGATCAACCCGGTCGCCATTACGACCTACGACCTCAACCAGAACGTGCTGGAAACGATTCAGGCGACTCGGGCGTCGACCAGCGGGGCGCTGCTGCCGACAGACGCCTTCGCGCAAACTTCATACGTGCGCTGGACGACCAACCATTACACCGATTGTTGCCTGCTGGCCTCGACGCGGAACTATTTCCTGATTCCCTCTCCAGGGAGCGGAACGAGCGGCGTCAATTACAATGAGACCGACTTCGGCTACGACGTCATGGGCCGTCGCAATCGAATCGTCACGCCGGGGGGCACCATCACCCGCATCGTGTTCGACCCGCGCGGCCTGCCGTTGAGCGTGTGGGTGGGGACGAACGACACCGGCGCCACGGCTACAAATCCCGCCGGCAGCGGCGCGCCCAACAATATGGTCCCGGTCACGGGCAACGTCTACGACGGCGGCTCCGCCGGCGGTGACGGGAATGTCACGCAGCAGACGCAGTACGTCGATGCAAGCGGGACGAACGATCGAGCGACCGGTTTTGGTTACGACTCGCGCAATCGGCTGACAAGCATCGACGGCGAAGTCGATTTCTACAAGGCCATGTCCTACGACAATCTCGACCGCCTGGTGCAGATCGAGCGCTACAACACCACGTCCAGCGGCAATCTCGTCGCCCGCTCGGTCACGAATTTCGACGACATGAGCCGCGTCTATCAGTCGATCAGTTACGCTGTCGATCCCAGCACCGGGAGCGTCGGAAACGGCCTGACCGACAACATCTGGTACGACCCCGCCGGCAACGTGCTCAAGCAGCAGCCCGCCGGCTCCCAGGTCTTTAACAAGTTCACATACGACGGCCTCAATCGTCAGATGGTTCGGTACACCGGTTATAACCTGAGCGACAGCACTTATGCCGACGCCGGAACAATTTCCGGAAATACGATCCTCCAGCAGGTGGAAATGGGTTATGCCTCAATCGGAAACGTGATTCAGACGGCGACCCGCCAGCGGTATCACAACGCCACCGGCACCGGCGCCCTCAGCAGCCCCTCCGGGACGCAACCCAAGGCCCGCGTCACCTGCGCCGCCGCCTGGCAGGACGGCATCGACCGGCTGGTCGCCACGGCCGCCTATGGAACCAACGGCGGAACCGCCCTCTCGCGCCCCTCGACGATTCCCGCCCCCTCCGACACGTGCCTCGTCGCCACGACCGCGTTCAACAGCCGCGGCGAAGCGTATCTGATAACCGACCCCGCCGGAACGGCGACGTGCCAGGAGTTCGACGACGCCGGCCGGCGAATCGAGCTCATCGAGAACTATCAGGCCGGCAGCTCTTCGAGCTCCAGCAGCTCTTCCGGCGGCTGCGCTCCGAGCGACGACGTGAACCGCACGACGGCGTTCGGCTACACGGCCGATGACTTGCTCGAATCGCTTACGGCCCAGAACGCCACGACCGGCGATCAGACGACGACGTACGTGTACGGCAGCACGCTCACCGAATCGGCCGTCGCCAGCAGCCTCTTGAAGCGCTACGAAATCTATCCCGACTCCGTCAGCGGCAGCGATCAGGTCGCCTACACCTACAACCGCCAGGCGCAGCCGACCACCGTGACCGACCAGAACGGAACGGTCCATAACCTCGATTACGACCTGCTCGGCCGGCCGGCGGCCGACCGGATCACGACGCTCGGTTCCGGCGTCGATAATGCCGTCTTGCGGATCGGCAAAACGTATGAAGTCCGCGGCATGGTCCAGAACGTGACCAGCTACAGCAACGCCACTGTCGGCTCGGGGAGCGTGGTCAACGATGTGCAGCGCGTCTATAATAATTTCGGGCAGTTGTCCAACGAGTATCAGGCGCATGGCGGGGCGGTGAACACGTCCACCAGCCCGCAGTGTCAGTATGCGTACGCCGACGGCAGCGCGAATCACGCCCGACTGACGAGCATGACTTATCCGAACGGCCGAGTCCTGAACGACAATTACGGCACGTCGAACAGCATGGCCGACGCGACAAGCCGGATTGCCTCGCTGATCGACAACGACGGCACGACCCACTTGGCCGATTATTCGTACCTGGGGCTGGGAAGCGTCATCGAAGTCGACGAAACCCAGCCCGGTCTGTCGTTTACCCTCATCGGCACGGCCGGCGGCAACGACCCCGACACGGGAGACATCTATCGGGGCCTGGATCGGTTCGGCCGGGTGAAGGACCTCGTGTGGTGGAACTCCGGGACGAGCGCCAACGCCGTGCGGATCCAGCACGGCTACGACCGGGCCGGCAATCGCCTGTGGCGGGCCGACCTCGTGGCCGAGGCTACCAGCGCCGGATTTGATGAACTGTACGCCTACGACAAGCTCTATCGCGTGGCGAATCTCCAGCGTGGCACGCTGAATTCGGGCGACAACGGGATCACCGCGCCGACGTTCGGCCAGTGCTGGACGCTGGACGCCACCGGCAACTGGAAAGGTTTTCGGGAAGACGACAGCGGCTCGGGAACGTGGGACCTGGTGCAGAGCCGGACGGCGAACACGGTTAACGAGATCACCGGCATCAGCAATACGACCGGCTCGGCGTGGGTCATTCCGGCGTATGACGGCAACGGCAACATGAACACGATTCCCCAGCCGGAGTCACCGACGTTGGGATGTCTGGGAACGTACGACGCGTGGAATCGGCTGGTGAAACTGGTCGACACGACCAGCGACCAGACCATCGAGGAATACGCCTATGACGGCCTGCGCCGCCGGACAGTAAAGCAGAACCCCGGCGAGGAGGAAACGCGGGATTATTACTATTCGTCGGCGTGGCAGGTGTTGGAAGAGCGGGTGGGGGGCTCGCCGGACGCCGAGCGGCAGTTCGCGTGGGGGCTACGGTACATCGACGATTTGATCCTGCGGGATCGGGATACGAACGGCGACGGCACGCTGGACGAGCGGATGTTTGCGCTGCAGGACCCGAATTGGAATGTTGTGGGTCTGACCGATTCCAGCGGCAACATGCAGGAGCGGTACGCCTACGACGCCTACGGCCTGCCGACCGTGCTGACGGCGACCTACGGCAGCCGGTCGAGCTCGAGCTACGCCTGGGAGACGCTGTACGCCGGGTATCGGTACGACGCGGCGACGGGGCTGTATCTAGCGCGACGAAGACCATATAACGCTCGAATCGGGGTCTGGTGCCAAAGGGATCCGGTTGGCGTTCGCGGTGGCATTAACCTTGCAGAATATGCATTCAGTCGTGCACCAAATGCGGCGGATCCGTTTGGCGATGAAATCGTGACCAATTGGACGGACGCTGGTGGAATCGAGCCCGCACAGCGGCAGCTAATTGATGATCGGTTGCAACAGGACTTTCGAGACATTGCAAACGCGACTCCAGCCAACTCGCTGTGCCGTAAGCTTGCGCTAGAGGCGCTGAACAGCCCAAAGAGAATCATGGTAAACTGGGACACAAGCATTTCTGGTCCCGCTGTATACCGTCATACCGATCCAGAGCAAATGAAGAGCGGCATGCGGCTCGATCCGACTCTTGGAAACTATCTGCGTCCCACAACGCCCGGATCGCCGAATTTCCTAAATAACCGTCCGATGCCGACGGCACAGTTTCCCAGAGCCGATGCGTGGATCGTTCTGATACACGAATTGGGGCACCAGCTGCCCCAGTTGCAGCTCACGGACCCAACCATTCCTGGAAATCCGGCGGGAGTTAACTTGATCCTGGAAAACACGTGTAGGAGTGAGCTTGGAATACCGCCTCGCGGAGGATATCCCAATGTTGCGGGCATCCCTACGCGCCCATGTTATGGCACCCGCACAATGCCAAACTGTACTCGGATCGAAGCTCGGCCGGGCGAGCTCACGCCACGCGAATTGAAGGAAGCGCAGGCGCAACTTGACAGACTGCGGAAGTTTTACAAGGAGCCGTCGCCATACGACAATAGCCCAGAATCAAGGTCCGTTTTGCCCGATTTTTCAAACGATCCAACAGCAAGAAGCGATTACAATTGGTTAGTGCCGTAAGACGGATTGCATGCATCAGATTGGATCCTTGCGTACATAGAACTCCGACGTGACCGTCGTTCCCGATAGCGTTCGATGCTTCATGGCCGACATTTTTTCATAGAGATATCCCATGACTCGGATGCTGACGGTCGTCATCTTCGCAGGATTGTTCCACGCGGTCGCACCGCGGGTTGATGAATTACCTACGGATGCAAGGCGGCCCCACCGAAAAGCCGCGGCAGCTGCGACCTCGGATCTGGGAATACCGCCGCTCGGTTCTCTTCGCGACCTGCTGGTGAGCACGGATGCTGCCACACAGAAAACTGCGTTGGATGTGATCGCAGAGATGGGTCCGGATGCAGCTCCCGTCGTGCCCCTGCTTACCGAAATGCTGCAAGATTCCAGTGCCGAAACCAGAAGCCGAGCATTGCAGACGCTGGCGAGAATTGGCCGCGCGGCGGCGCCAGCCGTCCCAGCCATTGTTGGCCTACTTAAATCCGAGACCGACTCCGACGTGCACTGGTCAAAGCTCGCGCTTCCCATGATTGGGTCCGGCGCTGCGATACAGCTTTCCGTGGCCCTTGGAAAGCGAGGCGACCATCTAGACCGGGTTTTGGCGGCCTTGCGAGAGTTGGGGCCACAGGCAGCGCCCGCACTGGACGCGATCCTCGAAATTCTCGACGAAGATTTGTCCGAAGAAAATCATGTGTTGGCGTTGTCGGTGATCGCTTCGATCGGGCCGGCTGCGCGTCGGGCCCGCGCCGAGTTATTCCGCGAGCTGTCGACCGAGAAACGCCACAATGTTCGAACCTCGATCCTGAAAGCAATCGCGAATTCGACCGTTCCCGACGATCTTCCGGATTCAGCTCCAATACGGGCAATACTCAAATCGGATTCCCTGGAGTCCCGAATCCTCGCGGCTCAAGCGCTCCTGCGGATTGACATGGACGATCGCTCGGCCGTTGCAACGCTAATTAATGAGTTCCGGTCGCAATTCCGCGACGCCGCCACTGACTCGTTTGAGTATGCATCGCCAGCGGCCACGACGCAATTGCTCGATGCCATGAATGCACCCGACGCACGCGAGCGACAGGCGAGCATACTCGCAGTTATAGGTTGGCAGAACGGCGATACGGAACGCATCGTTCCCGCCATATTGTCGCGACTCTCGGACCCGGACATCGAGGTCAGATATCAGGCGGCCTATGCCGTCGGAACCCTCCATATTGCCGCGGCGGCATGTGTCCCGCAGCTGATCACCGCGCTCGAACACGAGCCTGAAGACTACGTCAGCGAGCGCATACTTTATGCGCTCGAAAAGAACGGGACCGCCGCGGCGAGTGCGCTGCCGCTGGTTCTGCCGCTCTGTACTGTCAATGAACGCAGGATGCGTACATACGCGATCGGCGCCGCCGCCAGTCTCGGAGCCGATTCGCCTGAGGTATTCGCCATCCTTCTGCGCGCTTTGGACGACCCTGACGCTGACGTGCGCAGCACGGCCGCTTTCAACTTAAGGCGCTCGACGAGTTCCCAAGCGGGGAATGCGGCCGAGAAATTGTCCAAGATGCTTACGGACAAGGACGGACACGCTCGGTGGTGCGCCGCCACGGCGCTCGGCTGTATCGGTCCGGCAGCCCGGGTCGCCTTACCCGCGCTGGGGGGTCTCGGTTCTCACCGCGACGGGCGACTGCGGATTGCGGCAGCTCTAGCAATCGCTCGGATATGTGACGACGGTAAAAGCGGCGTCGAGGAGCTCACGAACGAATTGGAGATCGCGAAACTTCCCCCACATAACGCCGGCGACTTCTCAATCACTTGCGCTGCCCTCGGATCCCTCGGTCGAGCCGCGACCACCGCGGTCCCGGCCCTAACACCTTTACTTCGCTGCCGGTGGCGCTGGCGCATTCCAGCGGCAAATGCGTTGGCGCGCATCACGGGCGACCCAATTTACATCAGCCACCTTGTCAATGGGCTGGCTGTGCCGGATGTCGCGATCACGGCTTCCCAGGCACTGGCGGATCTAGGGCCGACGGCGCATGCGGCGATCCCGGCATTGCTGGCCGAAACTCAATCTGCTGATTCAGCTGTCCGGAAACTGGCGATCAACGCGATTTGGAAGATTGGAGCCCGCGATAAGGCAGCTGCAGCTCGACTGCGCGAGCTTTGGTATGATCCGATCCGAGATGTCCGTAGAAGCGCCCGGAGCGCGCTTTCGGAGGCCCCACAGTAATCATGTTTGGCCTTACTTTAGCTGTGCTCGGCCGGCCGGCCGCCGACCGGATCACGACGCTCGGTTCCGGCGTCGATAATGCCGTCTTGCGGATCGGCAAAACGTATGAAGTCCGCGGCATGGTCCAGAACGTGACCAGCTACAGCAACGCCACTGTC
>DASYAR010000215.1:0-35736 GCA_036501235.1 Planctomycetaceae bacterium | reverse complement strand
CAGGGCGAACTTTCCCAGGGCATTCGGTTGCCGGCTCAAATACTCGACCTGGCCTGAGGCGTTCGAGATTTCGCGCTCGAGACTTGCAGCGGTGTAGTTCATCTTGCCGAGCCTGGCCGCCTGAATGGCCAGCGCGGCGGGCAGTTCGTCGCGCGCGCAGTCCAGGTCGAAATACATGAACTCGCCCAGCATCTCGGCGTTCACCATCCCTTTCGGGAGCCACTGTTTCACCTTTTCGGCAAGCTTCGCATCGTCCAGATCGGAAATCGTGGCGAACCCAGCAATCTGTGCCAGATCGGCCTGGCCTTGGCCCTCGTTCAACGTGCCCGCACGCACGCCCAAGATCAGCGCCACATTGCCCGGATCGCGTTCGGGCACCAGCCGGACTCGCAAACCGTTCGGCAGGACAAACGCCGTTGGCGCGGCGGCCTGGGGCGTTTGCCCCAGAAACATTCCCAATACGGCGAAACCTAATGTGGCGAGCACGGCAATCACTCCCTTCCATAAGTTGAAATTGCGGAGACGACCAGTCGTTTGAGGTAAGAGCGACGCGGGCAATGGCGCGTCGGCCGGTTGTTGCACATGAGCCAGACAGTTCTCGAGCAGGTCGCTCACCTCCTGCGCCGAGCTGAAACGGCGCGCAGGGTCTTTTTGCAACAATCGTTCGACGACGGCGCAGAACCACGGCGGCAGTTCCGGATTGAGCGAGGCCATCGGCTGCGGCGCGTCGTCAACCACGCGCCGCAGCGTGGCGATGGTTGAAGCGGCGCGAAAGGGTGAAATGCCCGTCGCCATTTCGTAGAGGACGCACCCCAGACTGAAGAGATCGGAACGGCCGCTCAGCGGCTCGCCTCGCGCCTGCTCGGGCGACATGTACTGGGGCGTGCCGGCGATGATGCCCCACCGCGTGAGCGCCACGTCGTCCGCGGCGCACGCCAGGCCGAAGTCGGTGAGAACTGCCCGTTCCACTCCCTTTTCCAACAGGATATTGGCCGGTTTCACGTCTCGATGCACGAGCCCCTGCTCGTGGGCCGCGGCCAGGCCTGCCGCGGCCTGCATGCCAATGCGGAGAGTCTCCGTGAGGTCCAACGCTCCCTTCACAGCCAGCCGCTGGGCCAGGGATTCTCCGCCAATCAGAGGCATCACCAGGAACGGCAATCGTCCGCCGGCCTGCACCTGATAGATCGCCATCACGTTGGGATGGACGACAGCCGCTGCCGCCTGGGCTTCGCGTGCGAATCGCTTTTTGGCGAGCGAGCTGCAAGCCAGGTGCGGGGACAGGGTCTTGATGGCCACCGAGCGCTTCAGATCGGGGTCGAAACCCTTCAGCACCACTCCCATGCCGCCACGACCGATGATCTTCAACACCTCGTAGCCCCCCAACCGACCCAGCAGATCGGGCCCGTGAGCGGGCTCGAGGAATTCGACGGCGAAGTCCGATTCCGAGTAGTCGCCGCCGGCCGAAAGCTCACCAGTCAGTTCGTCATGCAGCTCGTCAGCGGTGAGCATCGCCACGGCTTCCTGGCACCAGCTCGCGCCGCCGGCCATTTGCTCCAAGGTCGCACTGCACTCATCGCAGGCTTCCAGGTGCCGATGCAACAACAGCTCATCGCATTCCGACAGGTTTCCCACGAGCGCCGATTGCAAAACGTCGATCGAACAGGAAGAGGTCATACCGTTTCCTCCAATTCGTGCACCTTGGCCCGCAAACAAGCCAGCACACGACACTTGGCGACTCGAATTGCGCCCAGGGACATTCCCAGTTTCCCGGCCGCGTCAGCCGGGGATTTTCCGGCAATGCTGGTCTCCCAGAACGCCGCCCAGGTCGCAGGCTGGACTTCCGTGCGCACTTGATCGGCCGCACGCTGAAACATCGCCCACCGCAATTCGTAGTCGAACTCGGCGCTGGCCGGCTCTTCCGCCGCGGGCAGCATGTCGAGCATCGCCAGCATCTCGGAACCGCCGCTGGCGACGACGCGCCGGTCGCGATGTTTCAACCAATTGATCACCAGGTTGCGCGTCACCCGCCGCAGCCATCCGCGGAATGATCCTCGCTCCCTGGCCGGATCCCAGCGATCGATATTGCCGCTGACGGCCAGAAACAGCTCCTGCATGATCTCCCGCGCGTCGGAGTCTTGCAGGCCGTGCCTGCGAAGCAATCGATAAATCACCGGCTCATAGAGAGTTACGAACTCAACCCAGGCCCGGTGATCTTGTGGATCACGCAGTCGGAGCAGCAAGCTGGCGCGTGTGGTGGGGGCAGCGGTCATCGTCACATCCTATAACAACTACACAACGGATTGTCGTCGGTGTTACAGGGAAAGCAAAAAAGCTGCACCTACCCTCTCGTTCCCACGCTCCCGCGTGGGAACGCCCGTCGCAACGCTCCGCGTCGCAGGTCCATCCCGAAAGCCAGTCTTCGCGGACTTGTTCCTGTGGGCCGATTCCTGCGAGCAACAACCTCGCCAAATCGATTGGCGATAAGCGGGCAGCGCGCAACTATGCGGTATATTCGCTCAATTCCACATTTATCCAGCGACGGAATGCGTACGTGACGATCACCCAGGCGACCAGGCCCCACGCTACGCCGATCCCCAATAGCAGCCAATGCGACAAGTTCGGCAGATCGGGGGGGAGCATTTTTATACCCAGCGCGGGCAGAAACATCAGGCTGCTGCCGGCTCCTGCAAATAGAAATGAATAGCCGATGATGATGCCGACGACTGCTGCGACCCAGCCCCGCCGGATCGTATTCAGCCAGGAAATCGTGCCGCACGCCACCGCCGTTTGGGCCGCCAGATATGCCGCCAGCGCCACGCTCCACATGGGGGACCACTGCTGGGGGTCGGCCAGATACGTCAAGGCCGCCACGACGGCAACGTAGAGGCATGCCGGCGGCGCACAATCCCAGGCGAACGCCGTCATTATCTCGCGCATCAGTTGCCGGCGGGAAACCGGACGCAACGACTCGACAGCCAGCAGACTACGACGCCCGCGCCAGATCAATCCGAGATACGCGAAACAGAAATCGGGAAACATCAACAGCAGCATCACCGCAGGCGCACTGAGGATATTCGCGAACACCTCAGAGAATTCGAAATCCATTCCTTTCCAGATTTCCGGAAGCTGCGATGCGACGCCAAACCAGAGGCACACAACCAGGCCGATCAGCATGGCGTGCTTCCCAGTCGTCGCATTCCCGGCAATCCACAGGTTGCTGCGTCGTCGCCATCCGGGTCGCCCGGCCTGGTCGATGGCGCGGGTCAAGCGGCGATCGAGCAGGCTCCATGACGCTGTTGCCCCGCCTTGCTGTCGCCAGACAACTTGTGCCTGCCAGGCCGCCCCCTGGCTGGGGTTGAGCCCCAACGGAGGCGTTCCCATTCCCGCCTCCTGAAGGTCGACTTGCGCGCGACAGGCTTTCCGGACAAAGAGTGCATAGCAGAGGACGCCGCCGAGGATCATGGCGCTTGCCAAGGTGGGTTGGTGGCCGCGCAGGAACCAGTCGAAGGCAGATTGATTGCGCAGCATGACGAGCAACGCCAGGGGAAACCACAGGACACCGACTATTTGAATCGGAATCATCATCCAACGACGCTGGTGCGGGCTGGCACATTGTGTGCGATTGAGGAGATTCGTCACCAGAATCAAGCTGCCAATGGCCAACCAGATCGCCATGCTGATTCCCAGGAGCGGCAGGATGGGGATTGTCGCGGAAGCCAACAGACACGCCGGAACCAGCACGCTGCACAGCCACAGGGCCGTTGCCGGGATGAGATGCGGCACGGCATAGCCGGGAGTCAATCGCGCCGCGGGATGAGCGAATTGGGTGTTCAACTGCAGAGCCAGCAGAAAGATCAAAATGCCAGTGAGCATGCCCACCGGAATACACTTCACCTGTCGCGCCAGATCGACATGCACCGGACGAATCGCGATGTCCGGCAATTCCCTGGCCAACGCATCAAAGCCCGGAAACCCGCTCGAGCCATCATCGACGAACCATCGTTCCAAGCCCGTCACGGCCTGGATGTCATCGAGATCCGACTTCCAAACTGCGCGCGACAGGTTCGAGCCAGCCTCACGATAATGGGTTGCGACCAAGATGCGTAAGTGCGGCAAGCGGCGGAGCTGCCCCAGCACGTGAACCCGATTTTCGACAAAATTGTCCAGCACGAGAGTTTGCAGAGACTCCAGCGACTCCAGGCCTTCCAGCCCTGCCTCGAATGTGCAGCCGCTCAGATCGAGAAACTGGAGTTTGCCCAATCGGGCGATCTGCCGCATTCCGAATGGTGATATGGCCCCGTCGTATTTCAGGGCCGTGAGCTGGTCGAGCTCTCCCAGCGCCTGCCATTCGTCATCCGTGAGGGCGCCGCGATACTGCAAAGTGAGCGTCCTCAATCGCGGACATTCTTTCAATTGACGCAGGTGTTTCGATGAAAACGGCGGGTACGTGAGTTCTTCACGCCGGCCGTCGGGCCAAACCCGAACGGGTTTGCTTCCCTCAGCGATTTCGTTGTGCCAGAAGATCGTCGCGGCCCGCATGTTTCGATCAAATGTTCCGGCGTCAAATTCCTGAATCGAGTCGATGTCGGTCAGGTTCAGCGTCTGCATGGACTGCGGCGGCGCCGGGACGACCGACTGCTTCGGGGCGCCCAGGCTGAAATCCCATTTGGCCACGACAATCACGGCCACGACGTACAACATGCCCAAAACCCAGAACGCAGGTCGCGTGACGTACGTCACCAGCACTTGAGAGATGCGGTTCAGCATGATGACTGATTCAGTTCCAGAAAAATGTCTTCGAGGTTCAAATCTTCGACGCTCACGTCGGCTTGCCAGCGGGTTCGCAACTCGTCGAGCATCTCGGCACTGGCCTCGGTCGTCGAGACGAGGGCCGTGGAACCGACAACCTCGGTGCGCAAGGCTCCGGGCACTTGGAATGTGCTCGGCAGGCCCTGTGCAGCGCGAATTCGCAACCGCTTGATGCGATCCTTCACGGAATCGAGTTCTTCGAACAGAGAAATTCGTCCCTCGCGCAAGAGGGCCACGTGCGAAGCCACTCGTTCGAGGTCCGAGGTGATGTGCGTCGAAAACAAGACCGTATGCTGCATATCCTGCGTCACTTCCAGCAGCGACTTGAGAAAATCACGCCGCGCCGAGGGATCGAGGGAAGCGACCGGTTCGTCCAGCACGAGCAGCTCCGGCCGATGCCCCAGCGCGAGGATCAGGCCCAACTTTTGCAACTCGCCAGGCGAAAATGGCCCGATCCGCTGATGAGCTGGCACATGCCAGCGGCGAACCAAGTCGTTTGTCAGGGCGTGGTCCCAATTTGGATAGAACGCCGCCGTGTAATCGATCACTTGCGGCGCTGTCATCCAGGGATACAGCCGGACGTCCTGCGGCACGTAGCCCAGCCGGCCCTTGGCCGCCGCGCTAAGCGACCACGAGTCGTCGCCGAACACGCGCGACGACCCTGCCGAGCGCCGCAATAGGCCGAGCAGACACTTGATGAGCGTCGATTTGCCTGATCCATTGGTCCCCAGCAGCCCCACGACCGTGCCGCGCGAGATGGCCAGGTCGACCTGATGGAGAACAACATTGTGGCCAAAAGATTTGCCGAGGCCTTCCAATTGAATGACGGGTTCGTTCATGAGCGGCGTTCCTGGAGGATCATCTTGACGACGGCGAGGATCTGCTCATCGGAAAGGCCCAATTGCAGACCGCGGGTCACGACATGTTCTGCGACTTCGCGTAACTCTTTCTGGCGGTCGGCGACGCGGGCCGTGTTGGCCTGCTCGCGCACGCGCATGCCGGTTCCGCGATCGCGCTCGAGCACGCCTGCAACCTCTAACCGGGCATACGCCTTGGAGACGGTCATCATGTTGACTTCAAGATCGACAGCCATCTGGCGGACACTGGGGAGCAGATCGCCTGGTTTCAGGCGGCCGCTCGTGACGAGGGCCAGAACCTGATCGATGATCTGGCGATAGATGGGAACGCCCGACGACGGATGAATTTGAAAATTGACGGGCGGCCTTGTCATAGTGTATCACTATACTAATGCACTTGGCGGAGGTCAATAGCCAGGGACGCAACCCCCTGGAAATCTCGGAACAAAGAAAACCGAAGCCCCGGATGCGGCGACAGAGGGACGCACGAAAAGGCTTCGCCCTTAACAGAGAACAGGGCTACGGATTGTCGTCGGTGTGACAGGGAAAGCAAAAAGACTTGCATCAATCGACGACAGATCGAATCAATTGGAGCGCCCGAAATGCAGCGCCGGTGCAGCGCGACGCTGTTCGCATTTTCTGCAACTCTTGTCAGATTTGGGACTTGCGTCAGAATCGCACGCGTGTCGATGCCCCTCGCGAATTCGCCGACAGGCGAATAGAGCAGGAGAGGTGAATCAGCCGATACAATCGATACAACCCTCATTATCGGTGGTTTCGGAATGTTTCGTAGACGGGATGCAACTCACGCGGCATTCGATTCGTCCCGGCTGAAGATGACGGCACGCCGCTGCGCGACCGGACTCGGTCGCATCGGAGTATTGCTGACGTTGCTGGCCGCGGGCCTGTCGAGCGGTTGCACGAGCTTGTCGCAATGGTGGGCCAACGGCTTTCGAGTCGGGCCGAATTATGTCGAGCCGCAGGCCGTCGTCCCCGAGAGTTGGGAATCGACGAATGATCCACGCCTCCGTGGCGATCAGGAGCCACTCGCGGCGTGGTGGACGCAATTCAACGATCCGGAGCTGGATGCCCTCATCCAGACTGCCGTCGAGCAGAATCTCGATCTGCGAACGGCCGGCCATCGTCTCCTGGCAGTCCAAGCCGAACGGAATGTGGCGATTGGAAATCTGCTTCCCGATGCACGTGTCGTGGGAGCCTATAGTCACGCCCAAATCAGCAAGAACCTGCCGGCCGTCGGCTTGGGAACATTGTTCGACTTCTGGGCGATTGGCCCATTGGCGGCATCCTGGGAAATCGAGTTTTGGGGCAAAAACCGCCGCGCCATCGAATCGGCCGAGGCCGAGCTGGAATCGTCGCAGGAAGACTGCCGCAATGTGCAGGTGCTGCTCGTCTCGGACGTGGCCGCGAATTACGTGCAACTGCGCGCGTATCAACAGCGGATCGAATTTGCCCGTGAGAATGTGCAGATCCAGCAGGAAGTGCTGAGACTGTCACGGGAATGCTTCCGGAATGGAATCACCACGGAGCTCGACGTCCAGCAGGCCAAGGCCAGCCTCGCCGAGACCGAAGCGTTGCTTCCGCCGCTGGACACGGGGCTTCGGCAGGCCAGTCATCGGCTGTGCATTCTGCTCGGCGCGCCACCAGGAGACATGACGACTCGCATCGGAATCGGGCCGATTCCGACCGCTCCCACGGAACTCGCCGTGGGGATCCCCGCCGAGTTGCTGCGGCGGCGTCCGGACGTCCGCAAGGCCGAGCGCCAGGTGGCGGCGCAGTGCGCTCAAATCGGCGTCGCGGAAGCCGACCTGTATCCCAGCCTGCAGTTGCTGGGGTTCGTCGGTTACACATCGAACTCGTCCGGCACATTGTTTACGTCCCCCAGTTTCACGGGCATCATTGCGCCCGTGCTGCAATGGAAGATCTTCAATTACTACAAAATCAAGAACAACGTCCGCAAACAAGAGGCGCTGTTGGAGGCCCGGATCACCGACTATCAGCAAACGGTGCTGAAGGCGCACGGCGAGGTCGAAGACGCGCTGGTGGGATTCGTCAATTCCGGGACGCAGGCCGCTCGATTGGACGAGAGCGTGGCGGCGACGCGGATCTCTGTGGACCTCGTCCTGGGTATGTACCGCGCAGGGAAGGTGGACTTCAATCGCGTGCAAGGCGCCCAGGCGACGATGGTCAAACAGCAAGACCAGCTCGCCGTCGCGAACATGGAGTCGATTCTCTCGCTGATTCGCGTCTATCGCGGCCTGGCCGGCGGCTGGGAAGCGTTTTGTGAGGACGCTAGGACCGGCCCGCATAAGTCCGCAACAGTTGGTCGCGAAAGCTGACCGATTTCTCCATGGCGGCTTCGAAATCATCCCGGCCGAGGACGCACAGCTCGACCTCTGCGACGGCACGAATCGTCGCATTGCGGGGCCGGTGCTTGAGCAATGACGTTTCGCCAAAGACGTTCCCTTGCTCGAGCGTGGCGACCCGTATGGGCCCGCTCGTGCCATCGATAAGGACCTCCACCTGGCCTTCGCGAATGAGATAAAACTTGTCTCCCTCATCCCCTTGATGAAAAATGACGGCGCCGGGCGGATACTTTTCATAGGCCATTTTTTGAGCGATTTCCGTGAGCTCGCTGGGCGACTGATGCGCAAAGACCGGACATTTCTTGAGAAATTCGCTGATCAGAATGGATTCGCCGACTTCCACCCGCGAAGCGATTCGGCCGTCGATGAGCGTGACAATACGGTCGGCGACGTCGAGGATGCGATTGTCGTGAGTCACCAGGATAATGGTGGCGTCTGCCGTGCGGGCATGCTCCTGAAGCAGGCTGACGACAATCCGTCCCGACTCCTTATCGAGGGCCGCAGTGGGTTCGTCGGCCAGGATGACCCGAGGCTTGTTCACGAGGGCCCGAGCCACGGCGACACGCTGCTTCTGCCCCCCCGACAACGAACTGGGCTTATATTCCATGCGATCTGCGAGCCCCAGCTTCGTCAGGATATCGGCGGCGCGGTTGCGTTTCTCGCGGGTCGAGTACGAATGCAGATCCAGAGCCAACTGCACGTTTTCGATCGCCGTCAACGACTCGAAAAGATTGTGGAACTGAAAAATGAATCCGATGCTGCGACGGATTTCGACGAGATCTCGCGCGCTCAGGCCGCGCATCTCGCGGCCCAGGACGTTCAGGCTTCCCTCCTGGACTCCGCGCAACCCTCCCGCCAAGACCAACAGCGACGTTTTTCCCGAACCCGACGGCCCGGTCATAATCACGATCTCGCCCGGATACATCGCGAGCTGGACGTCAAACAGAACTTGCCGGCGCGTTTCGCCCAGGCCGAAATAATGATTCAGCCCGGAAAAATTCACGATGGGCGGCCGGCCCCTGGCGGCGGCCCTGCCGGTTTCGTTCGATCGCAGTTCCAAGTCGGTCCTCAAATCGCCGGGGATAAAACAGCGGATTAAAAGCAGTCGGCCGGATCGATGCGGATCACTCTGTAAAGTGCCATGAGGCCGGCGACCAGGCACATGCCCAGCGTCAACAACAGGATCGCGGCAATTCGTAGCGGCGTCAACGCCATCGTCAGCCCCGTTTGCGACTCCATCAGCCAATAGAGAAACCACGCGCCGATCAGTCCCAGCACAAAGCCTAACAGCGCCAGGAACGTCGCTTGTTTCAGGACTAGTCTGACTAGAAAGCTGGTGCGGTAACCCATCGCCTTCAGCGTGGCAAACGGCAGCAGGTTGTTGCTGATATCGGTGAACAGGATTTGGTAACACACGATCATTCCGATCAGGAACCCCACCACCACTCCCATATTGAATAAGAACCCCACGGCCGTATTGCGGCTCCAATACTGCTGCACATCGTCGCAATAGTCGGACAAAGTCAACACGCGCACGTCGTTCGGAAGCAGCTGCCGAAGTTCTTCCACCGCTTGACGCGGGTCGATCCCGGCCCGCAACTGAATCAGCCCGTAATCGACATCCAGTGGGGTCAAGCGGCCCTTGTCTGCCTCACCGAAGATCGCGAAAAACGTGCTTTGGTCCAGAAACAGGTTGCCGTCGGTGTCCAGATCAGCTCCCATGGGAGCCAGTCCGACGATGCTGATCGTGCGGCCGTTAAGCTGTGTGACGGTCCCCGGGCCGGGTTGCCCCAGCAAAGCGCGCGAACGCGAATCGAACAAAACCGCTCCGGGCTGACGCAGGTCGTCGCGCGGAGCGAACTCGGCCGGCCAGAACGGCCGTTGCCGCGTGTCATACCCGAACACCCGGACTCGCCGCAGGCCCGCCTCCCCGGGGATCTTCCACTGGGCGCCCACCTGCACGTACATCGGAATGACGTCAGCCACCGCCGGCGACCGGCGCGCCAGGTACAATCGTTCCCGCAAGAATCGCTGCGGCGAGGCGGGAGTCGAGATGCGATTGACGATCACCAGGTCGGCATTGAACAGTGTGTAGCCGTGGGTGGCCGTATCGAAGCAGCCGTTCGAGAAACCCATCTCCATGAACATGAGCAAGACGACGAAGCCGATCCCCGCCAGCGACAGCAGCAACCGCCGCAGATTGTGCGTCAGGTTTCGCCAGGCGAGCGGAGTGGCCATGAATAGTTTCCAGTCGGAATCTTCGCCCGGTCAGAAGGGTTCAGAACAGATCGGCGGGATTGGCGGCGGTCAATTTCCGAAGCGCCAGCGCGCCGGAAAAAACGCTTAACAACAGCACCAACCCCAGGACGGAGCCCGCCCGTGCCGCGGTCATCGGGACGGGCAGGCCGATGTTCACGCTCATCAGCCAGTACAGGCCGAACGCTCCCACGAGCCCCGCCAGATAGCTGGCGAGGGCGTACAGCACCCCCTGTTGCAAGACCGTCCTTTTGATGCGTCCGTCCGAATAACCTATGGCTTTCATCGTGGCATATTCGCGGAGGCGATTGGAAATGTCGTTGGCGAGCACCTGGTACAAAATCACGGCCCCGACGACCAACCCGATAAACACTCCCGACCGGAACATCACTCCGATCGGCTTGACCCACACCCAGTAGCCGATTTCGCGATCACGGTAAGCGTCGCGCTGCCAGACGGTCACGTCCTGGGGCAGCCGGTGCCGTAGCGCGCCGGCGACCGTGGCGGGATCGGCCCCCGGCTGCAGCTTGATGAGTCCCAGCGTGGCCTGATTCAAGGGCAGGCCCAAATGACTGAAAGTCCGGTCGCTGACGATCAGCAAGCTCCCGGCACTCATGCCGCCGCCGTTGGAAAACAAGCCGGCCACCTCGACCCTGCGGCCGGCAATCTCCGCGACTTGTCCCTCACGAATCGCGCCGAAGTTCGCCAGCGACCGGCTGTCCATCAGCGCGGTATCGGTGCGTTGCAGACGAGGCAGCAATTCCGTCACTTCCTGTTTAGCGAAGACGGGGTCCTGGGGCGACAGGCCGATCATCATCAAGAGGCTGCGACTGCCGTCGTCGACACTGCGTCGCGGCACCGACGAGAGATACACCGGGCAAATCGTAGCCACTCCGGGAGCTGAGCGGGCCTGATACAACCGAGATAAATCGACGGAGCCCGGCTGCTGCAGGTTGTAATACTGGAGCGAGGTCAGCAATAAATCGTAATCGAACATATCGGTCACGACATTGGCCGACGACTCGCAGGTGTCGAACAGCGCCAACTGCATGAAAATCAGGACGACCGCAAAAGTGATCGCCGAGAGAGCCAGCAGCGTCCGGAACTTGTTGTGCGTCGCATTCCGCCAGGCCAGAGGCACGCTCATGGGGCATTCTCGCGGCCAGAGTCCGCGGCGGCGACCGACAGGACCGCCTCTACGGGCGCCTCAATCGCCACGGCAACCTGCAAATTGACCAGCCGCGAAGCCGGATCGGCCTGGTCGAGCAAGATCCGGATCTCGGCGACGCGCGAGTCCGAAGGACTCGCCGGATTAAGATCATAAACGGCCTGCTGGTTGATCGAGCGGCCCACGAACAGGACTTGTCCGGTGAGGGGTCGGGGGAGCGCCGCGGCCGTCACGACGACCTTTTGCCCGGCCTGCAACCGCAAGAGATCGGTCTCGTAGATTTCCGCCACGACGCACATGGATTCGAGATCGGCCATGGTCAGAATCGTCTGGCTCCGCACGACCTCGCCCGGCCGCGTGCGGATCTTGAGGATCTGACCGTCCAGGGGCGCGCTCACGACGGCCCGCGACAACTGGGCCTGCGCCATTTCTACGCTGCGCTCCAGGGTTGGAATATCGATCGTGAACTGCGCGAGAGTCAGCGTGGCTTTGGCCAGCGCCAGATTGCTCTGGGCTTTCACCAGTTCCAGCGGAAATCCGGCCTTGAGCTTGCTCAGCTCGGCCTCGGCCACTTGCAGTGCTTTACTTCGCTGCACGACTTCCGTCGTCTTCCGCTCGAATTCTTCTCGCGAAACCGAGTTCGCCAGGTGTAGGCGTTCGTACCGCGCCGATTCTTGCCGGGCCAATGCCAACTCGGATTTCAGTTTCTCGATCGAGGCCTCTTGAATCTCGAGGTCTTTGGGGTAACTGGTCTGGAGCGAATTCACGTCCGCCTCGGCGCGGGCAATGTTAGCCCTCTCGCAATCGAAGCGAGCAGCCAACTGGGCTTGACCACCTTGAAGCCGACTGGCAGCATGTTCGGCGGCTGCCTTCAATTCCTCGTACTCTTCGAGATAAGCGAGGACGTCTCCTTTTTTAACCGACTGGCCCTCTTCAACAAGCACTTTTGCCAGCCGGCGGCTGGCGTCGACACCCACCTCGACGACGTCATGCAGCGGTCGGATCCGTCCCAGCGCGGAGACACTGTTCGAGACGACGGGTCGCTCACGAGCTTTCGCGGCCGCGATTTCCCGTTGTCGCGCCTGCCAAACAAACACGCCGCTTCCGACAGCCAGAATCAAAATCACGATCACAAGCCAACGCATACCTGCGAATCCATCAATCCATTGCGAAGCGGCCGGAAAGGGCGGACGATCTGCGGGGACAATTGCCGTTGCGCCCCGGGGAATTAAGGAAAGCCCAGTGTAATCGGCAATAATTCCCAGGGCAACAGACCGTTTTCCGCCCCTCCGTCCCCGCAGTTTTCAGGGAGCCTTTTTTTTGCCGGCGGCGCTGGGATCGCCGGTCGGGGGCGGCGCGTGGTCTTCCAGGGCAGGTGATCCGCGCAATTCCGTGAGCAACGGTTTCAGAACGTCGGCCCAAACCTGGTACGATCTACGGGATGACCACTTCAGAAGAATACATTCGCCCGTACTCGCCGAACTTATTCTTGTCGACCGGGGTGCAGATTGTCGAGCGGAGGGTCGGCCTCTATTTCTGTCAGCGGCTGGGCTTGTTGATCGGGGAGAGGCGGGTTGGCTGGCAAGTCCAAATCGGGCAAGGTATCGAGTTCTGTATTGGCGGCGACGCGACGCGCAGCGCGGGGCCCGGAGACAGCGGGTTGGGGCCAATTGAGCGAGCGGGATGCGGCTTCGACATCGGCCTTGGGCCTGGGTGTTCTGAGCAGATCGACCAGAGGTTCGGGGAGCGACAGCCGCCATTCATTCACGCGGCCGCCCGCTGCTTCAAACCGGGGAATCTCGGTTTTCGGCTTCCCTCGTTGCCGACGTCGGGCCTGGGCGAGCGGCTCATCCGGATAGAGGAGTTGGATGCCTCCCTCGTCTGTCGTGCCGATGGTGACACCGCCCAGGAATATGGGGTGCAGTACGTCGTCAGGCAATGACTCTTCGGCCGTATCAGAATCGCCGCCGATGGCGACATGCTTCACGGTGTATGTGCCGGAGGGCAACATGAGACGTGGGGCGACACCCGTTTTGGGGAGCCAGATCCGTGCCGGCACTTTTTCGTTGTGCCAACCGACATTTCCCCGCGAATCGGGTGTGAGGTAGTGATAGATACCGGGTGCGTCGACGAAGGATTTCGACGCTCCCACGTAGGTTCGCAGCTCCTCTTCCTGCCAGAATCTTTTTTGTCCTTCCTCGTCGAATATCGAAATTGATCCTCTCCGGGAACCATCCCCGAAAGGTTGCATGTCGGGACTGGCCAATTGGCCCGAAGGATCCACGACTACGTATGAAGAGGCATTTTCGCTGCTCTGCGACCAGGTCTGACCGCCGACTTTCCGTGGCGATCGGACCAGGTCGCACACGAGCCAGAGCCGCCGCCGGGCCAGATCGTCCGGCCAGTCGACGGCAAGGCCGATTTCGGTCTCCTGCGGTTTAGAGGGGCAGACAATTTCCAGCGTTTGAGGCTCGCCGGGCAAGACTGTGACTAATTGTCCGCTGAATCCAATAGATATTCCGAGACCCGATTGGCTGCTCTCGATCGACTCGCCCCAGGGCATCTGGAAGTCGAGAAGATACTGGCCGGGCCTGACGAGACCGAAATCGGCGACTCCATCTGCGCCGGTCGTGCGAACCATGCCCGTCGCGCTGCCTGCCGCGAGGATTTGTCCCTGCAATGCCGTTTGAACGCCCGCTGCCGGCGCGCCCCCCGATTTCTCGAAGACGAGGCGCACTTTCAACGAGTTCCATTCCATCGTTTTTTCGTGTTTGCCGTCTGTATTCCCCAGCGTTGCCAGTTTGGCCAGCAGGGCTTCATTGGCCGCACGATTCTGTTCGAGCAGCGCTTGATTGACCTGCCCGGCCTGTACGATCACGAACCAGGTCAGTCCCATCGACCCGACGCTGACCAGGACCACCACCGCCATCGCCGCCAGCATCAATCGTTGTGACATGATTTTCTCCCACATGGCCTCGAACCAGAGTTTCCGGGCAAGCCGGACCGGATCGCCGAAACGAGCGAGTACGTTGCGCTGTGCCTGCACAGCGTCTGGCGTCAACAATAATTCCCGTTGGAAGGCCGCGTGCAGGTGATCGCGCAGCTCGGCGACAATCCTGCGCCGCAGTTCGGGAGGCTCGTCCTCCCGCGGAGCGGGCAATGCGGCCGCCAGATCGTCAAGCCACTCCATCGGCCCCTCCCAGAATTCTCTGCGCGCCGGCGACAAACATTCGCAATTCCTGTTTTTTTTGGCCGCCAGGGCCGATTCCTCGAATACCTTGCCGCGTTGGGCATGAATACATAACACGACATGACATCGGAGTCAATAGTGCCGTCGACGCGACCGTTTGCTGATCCGCGTTAATCAGCGGAGCCGTCTCATCGCACTTTTCCTGTCTCTGCGTTCCGCTGCGAACCCTGCGGTTACCTCCGTTCGTTCGTCCGTCCCCAGTGCAAATACTCCCGAACCATTACGGACGATGTCAATGGCCCATCCCGCGTTCATTTGTGTTCATCCGCGGCTCAATGTCTTTCCGCCGTTTTTGATTGCGGTCAAAGGCGGCGCCAGTTGCCGCAGAATTTGCCGTCGAAAAAACGCAGACACACGGCAATGGCATGGCCAGAAATGCTTGCTGCTATTTGGCGGGAGCGACGATGATGTCAGGTACCGTCACGCGACTGGCTGATTTATCGGGCATCGGCACCTCGACAGACGCTGGCTCATACTTGCGGCCAACGACGTGGACGGAATAGTCGGCCAGCCGTGAGAGCGAATGTGGCGTCACGAACCTGCCGTCGGCATCTGAAATGATCTTCGCAAAATCTTTGAAGCGCACCAAAACCGGCTTGGCACGCCGCTGTCGACCAGCCAGTTGTGCGGGGACGTGATAGATTCGCAGTTCTACGCCTGCCACCGGCACTCCTTTCGCGTCGACCACTCGGCCTTCGACGGTGATCATCCCCGCGGGTTCGATCGCCAGCCGAATCATTTCTCGATTCTTGGGATCCGATGGGTCGATCGTCATCGGCTCCATGCTGCCGCGAGTCGGCCCTTCGGCCGTCAGCGTAATTTCAGGGGAATTCGTGACTGCGGCAAATGTGAATTCGCCCTGCGCGTTGGTCTCGGCGGTCTCCTGGACGTAGGAAGTGATTTGACCGAGACCAGGGGCACCCGACCGAACCCACCAGCGCGCGCTGACCTTCGCGCCCGCTACTGGCCTTTTCATTTCATCTATGACTATTCCCGACAGCGACACGCCGCGCGCGACGGGAGTCATTCCGACCTTCACTTCGCCAGCTTCTGCGTTGATTGCGATCGGCCGCGGATTTGTTTGGGGTTTCAAAAACGGAGCAGGCACCTCACGAATTGTGAAGAACAAAGTTCCCCCCGGCGGAATGACGGACTCGAACGTACCGGTTGCGTCAGTCACCGCCGTCAGGTCGAGTCGGCGGCCGGGGTCGCTCGCAAAACTCACCTGCAAGTCGATCACGATCCCGGCGACAGGCTGTGCATCCTCGCCCTCTTCGACGAAAGTTCCCCAAATGCGGATTCCGCGAATCGCGGGAAGTTCAATTTCTTTCAGTTTTCCGGCCGCCAACAAAATCTTCACTTCCTCGGACAGGAATAATCGCGAATTGCGAGTTCCCCGAGCGTTCAGGATGCGAACCTCTCCAATTGCCAGTGCCGGAATTTCGAATTCTCCCCGACCGTTGGTGCGGACTTCCGCCAGGCCGGTCGTGCCGTGGCCACCATTGTCCGCAATCGGCGCGGCAGACATGACATCGAAAACAGCCCCTGCAAGATCTTCATCGCCTTCCGTCTTCAACTTCCCTCGCAACTTTCCGACGGGCCGCAGGCGGACCGCGTGCATCTTTGCCGTTTCCGAAAACGACTGCGCCTGGACCCCATAGGCTTCAGTCTGGACGTGCACGACGAATCTCGAGTTGGCAGGGAGCGACTCCAGAACCGCTTCTCCCTGGGCGTTGGTTCGAGCCTGGAAATGTGGGTCTGGAATGGGCTTGGTCAGGATGATCGATCGGGAGCTCACGGGAGTAAAATTCGCTAACCGGACTGAGGCGTCAGCGATTGGCGATCCTTGCGGGTCGAAGACCTGTATGCGAATTGGAGCAGTCGGTTCCAATTTCAGCGCGAGTTTTCCAGGACGCGCTGCATCCATGTACTGCGCAGCAATGCCGACGCCCGCTTTGTAGACGACGATCTGGCGGGTTCTCGTCCTTGACGAAATCTGCTTTTCACTGATGTCGTCGAATCGGAATTCGCCGTTCGGCCCGGTCGTCGCTCGCACAGGCGGTGTGATGTCGTCAACGGACGGAGCGAGAAAGACGTTCGCTCCTTCCGCAGGCTTGCCGTCCGTGTCCGAGACGACTCCCGACACGGGAAGATTCGCGAACGCGCACACAGTGCAAATCAGCAGGACGTCGGAGGCGAGCATTTGCGTGCCCTTTTAGATACAGAAACGCGGAACCCAGAGCGTCGTAATGAGTTTGAGTATACATGCATCGGATCAGCCTGTCGCAGTATTTCCACTGGTAGTTCTCAAATTGGAATAATGCGGTAAATGCAACCCGTTCTTGGCTTGCTTCCCATTCGTGAAGCAGAGCTTCAGACGGGGCGTTCCCAAGCGGAACTTGGGAACGAGTCGCTGACGAAGTATCACGGCGTCTGTGCTGCGGGCGCTGCTGCTTCTGCCAAGCTGGGGGCAATGCGCCACGCTCGGATCGTTGAATCGCGACCGGCAGAGTAAACGGTGTTGGAATCGGCCGAAATCGCCAGTGCTCGGACGGAATCCTTGTGCCCCTGAAACGTGGCAATTTCCTGCATCGCAGCCAAGTCCCAGGCCTTAATCGCGTGCTCCCGGATTTGCAACGACTTCCTCTTTGTCTCGCCCGTCTCGTCGAAATCGATGTGCAACCAATCGCGACCGCCGCTGGAAGTCAGCAATCTCGTCCCATCGTGCGTGAACACAATGTCCCAGATCGGCCCCTTGTGCCCCAATAGCGGGCGACCCCATTTGGGACAAATGTCGGCTGGGAATACCGAAAACAATCCATATCTCCTCTCGCGCTGCGCAATCTCGGCACTGTCCAGGTCCCAGAGATGGACCTGATCATTGTCCTCTCGATCTGGATCGAATGAATCGCGCTCAACCGCCACCGCCAACTTCTTGCGATCCGGCGAAAACGACAAGCGGTGAATCTTCCAGTTGTTGTGGGGTGCACGCGCAACGACTTTTGACGTCTCGTTTCGCACTTCACGGACTTGAATCCAATTGTCTTTCGTCATGGCAATCAGAATCGAGCCGTCTGTACGGAATGCAACAGTTGCGTGTTCGCAGGGGAACACTTTCGCCCGAGATTTCTCTGTTCGAGCGTCGACGTCCCAGACAATTAGCGTCCCACCTTGGCTGACACTGGCCAGACTCTTTCCCTCGGGCGAAAAGTCGATCGAGAGGATGACCGATTTATGTCCATTCAACACTCCTTTTTCTTCGCCTGTCGAGACGTCCCACAAGCGGATCGACTTGAGCGACGCTGATGCCACGAATTCGTGGTTGGGAGATAAGGCGAGACAATTGAAGTACTCTCGCGAATCGACGACCTCGTGCAGCAGCTTCTTCTCAGGGATACTCCAGAGCACGATGTTGCCGCCACTTTTTTTGGCTGCCAGAACTTTACCGTCCGCAGACACTGCCAGCTGAGATGGCGGCTCATTCAATTTCAATAAGATTTCGTCGGAGCCGGCCTGCGCTCGTCCCACCAGGCATGCAAGAAACAGAATGAGACCGGTTGCCGGGTCGATTTTCATGCAGGCGCTCCTTCAAGCGAGAACCCACGGGCCAGGCCGAAGCTCGATCTTCGACCCCCGCGTCGGGCATCAGCGATTAGTTATCAGTGTCCAATTGGCCTGTCCAGTTGATATTGCAGAACATTTCCGGATCATGCTGCGAGACTTGCTGGCACGTGGCGAGATTGAAGGGATCTGCAGTGGTGAGTGCGGCGAATGCAGCACTTCCGCCGCTTGCTGCCTTTTCGCGAAGCGGAGCTTCGAACGGGGCGTTCCCAAGCGGAGCTTGGGAACGAGTCAATCCTTGGCTGATTTGATTGGCGGGCGTCGATGAAAGTCGTATTTTGCTGCAAAACCAATTGATCGAGGACATGCTCAATACTGAACTTTGTCGCTGTTCCATCATTGTCGGGTGCAGGCGCGGCACATCGACGCCGTGCGCTCGACGGGGGTATGTGTTAAAATGAACTGGCAATGCTGCGGCTAACTGCAGATCACCCGATGCGTGAACGGAACCGACAAATGATTCAACCCTGCATAATGAACCGGCGTGACTGGCTGCTTGGTGTGGCGGCAACAGCCATTGGCACGAGCCTGGTGCGCCCCGCAGCGACCGCCGCGCCGGCCGCCGTGAATTCGAAATCGGTCGCGGCGGTTGTGACCGCTTACGAAAAGGGATTACATGCCGACGTGCTCATCGGCAAAATCCTCGAGGGCTGGAAGCAGGACGGCGGCCAGGGGCCGGCGCTGACTCTGGCCTCGATGTACGTCGATCAGTTCACGGCGCGCGATCTCGCCCGCCCTCTGGCCAAAAAGTACGGCGTGCCCCTCTTCGACACGATCGAGAAGGCCGTGACGGTCGGCGGCAATAAAATTCCGGTCGATGGGGTGATCAGCATTGGCGAACATGGCGATTATCCGTGGAACGACAAAGAACAGCACCTCTATCCACGTCGCCGATTTTTCCAGGAGATCACGGACACTTTTCAGAAGTACGGCCGCGTCGTCCCGGTCTTTAACGACAAACATCTGGGGCCGGCCTGGGAGGACGCCAAGTGGATGTATGACCGGGCGCGCGAGCTCAAGGTCCCCTTCATGGCCGGGTCTTCGCTGACGCTCACGTTTCTTGATCCGGAGATCGTCGTTCCAATGGACTGCGAGATCGAAGCGGCGGTGGGAATCGGGTATTCGGGGCTCGACGTTTACGGGGCCCATGCCCTGGAAGTGTTCCAATGCCTGGTCGAACGGCGCCGTGGCGCAGAAACCGGCGTGCAATGGGTGCAATGCCTCGAACGCCAGGCGGCGTGGGACGCTGTCGACCGCGGAGTCGTCCCGAGAGATGTGTTCGAAGCCGCGTTGGCCGCGGTCGGCGTGACGCCCGAACGGCAGGTCGAATTGCGGCGACGTGAGCAATCCGCGCTGTTCCTGTTTCAGTACCGCGACGGATTGGCGGGAGCGGTGTTCATGATGCCCGACTCTGTTGGCGGAAATTCTGTGGCCTTAAAGCTCAAAGGCAAGAGCCAGATCCTGGCCACGCGGTTCGAAGAACGCACGAAACCGTACTACCCCCACTTTGCGTATCTGTTGAAGGGAATCGAGCGGATGATTCATAGCGGCCGGCCCAGCTACCCCGTCGAGAGGACCCTGTTGACGAGCGGCATTCTGGACCGGGCGCTGACGTCGCGAGCTCAAAACCACGATCGACTGATGACGCCCGAACTGGCGATACAATATCAGCCAGTCGATTATCCCCATGCGCCGCAGCCGGACCTGGACGCTGTAAATCCATGAAGTGACCAGCCGACGTATTGGTCGACGCGAGCGGAACTCGGGATGGAAAGACGACGGACGAGACGTGCGGCGCGGCAGATTAACGTCAGGCGCCTGCGTCTTGTGATTCGGCCAAGTTTTACGGGCGCGGGCGTGCCGGCGCCCGGTTCGATTCTGCGAACAAGAGTATCGCCTGAACTTCGTGACTGCTTGCGCATCGGTGGAGTCTCCGGCAGGGGGGCGGCGGGAAAATGACGACCGGCTGGAGTCTCGATTCCAACCGGCCGCCGGGCTGGCTCGGATCAATGGACCAGCCGTTTTAATATCGGCGGGGGCTTGCCCCTGGGAAGATCGGGCCGTTCCTGAGGAACCCATCGGGGTGCGAACATCGGCAGAATTCAAGGACGTTCCGTGAATTGCCGCTCCTTCGATGCGCGAAGCGGAGCTTCGGACGGGGCGTTCCCAAGCGGAGCTTGGGAACGAGTGGGCGATCGAGCCCAGAAAAACGAGCGGCCGGAAGGCACAATCCAGCCGCCCGTCTCTGTCGGAAAGGGTCCAGCCATCCGACAACGTAAGTATGTGCGGAATCGAGCTCGGTGAATATCGGGGCGTTGCCGATGCCAGGCCGATATGGCATTCACCGTCCCGTTTCGGGGAAGAAGCCTCCGCCGGCGTGAGCGACCGCCACGTCGCTGAACAGGTCGCGCCACATGCGGTAGGGATCGCCAAAGACATCGCGCCCCAGGGCGAGATCGGCCAGCGACGCCCCGATTTGTACCACCCCCGCCGGAATCGTAAAGGCGTTCTCGAAGTACAGCAGTCGTGTCCCCACGACGTCGCGCCCCATGACAGACATCGCCGCCGCGATCTCGATATTGTCGCGGCGGGCGAACCCCACGCCACACACCCCGACCAGGCAGCTTTGCCATTCTTGCGGATCGCTCTCTGACGCAAACTTCCGCAGCCCCGCCACCACTGATTCGTACACCGCTTCTCCCGCAGCGGTGAGCACCCGTTTGAGGTCAGGCTGAACTTTTTGGAGTGCGTCGGAAAAGTCATTCGCCGTGGCGGGCCGTCCGGCCCCCCAGCCGTCGGCCAGTTGGCGCAGCGCCGCCATGACCGCACGCGCCGATGGAGCGAGGTCGGCGAGGAGCGCGGCAGCGATGAGCTCCTGCGCTGTCGCGAGGGCCTCGGTCAGGCGCGTCGTGTCGGCACGGGCCGCAGCCACGTCTTGGGCACGAACCAGGCGCGCGGCTGTGGCCTGCGTGGCAATCACGGCGTGCATCAATCCTTTGGCTTTCACGATCCACGGAATCGGGGCATACGAGCGCACTGGCCGCCCGTGCTCCAGCCGCCAGACTTCACCCGTGCCGATCAGCATCACGGCGGCCAGCGGGGCGGCGGCGAGCAGCTCCTCTCGATTTGCGGCGTACAGTTCGCGGAACCGCGTATTGAGCAGCGCGATGGGATCAGGGGCGGCCTCCGCGGGATTCCCAGCGCCCGGGGTCTGCTCGGCAGACGCCTCGGGTGCGTCGCCGACAATCGCCGCTGCCAGCGCACTGGCGCCTAAAACAAACGTGCGTCGGTCAAGATGATCAGCCATCGACCTCTCCCCGCGTTGCACCGGTCTACCCGGCTATGTGGGTCCTCTGTCATTCGATGACTCGAATTCTAGCTTCAGCAAGGTCAAGACGCACAGCAACCGCTGCGTCATTTCCGTGACCGACGTTCCGAGCATGACCAGGAGTTGCGTCCTCTCCAATCGCCATCGTGGACTAGAATTCAGAGACAGCGCTCGCACCGTTCGTCGTACAAATTCTTTATTGAAATCAACTCGACCTTATGGTATTGGCAACGCTACAATCGCGACCCGCGACGGAATGACGAGGCTCATCAAATACCCTTTCCTCCGACGAAGCGACTAACGATCCGATTTAGTCATTCAAAGTGAGTCACGCTGGGCCGAGCGAGATGTCCCGATGAATTAGCGTATTTCGGACAAGCTCATGGTTCCCAGTCTGTCAATTCCAGTCGACGGCTCCAGTGCCGGCCTGAGTGATGCTCTTGCCGTCGCCACACTGGAATTTGTCGCGCCCCATCAGCTCGAGGATTATCTGACAGTGGCGCGTCGTCTGTACGACCGTGGCAAGCGGGATTTCAAGCTCCGCGCGTCGGATGCAGACTTGCCGCTGGCTCACGAGCTTCGAGCTCGCCTGGCGGAACATTTTCGCGATGTGAATTGCGCCCTGGAAATCGATTCGGCGATTGCCGCTGCGACACACCCGCAGGCGGCGAATCGCGATGCCGTATTTCTGGTCCATTCTTGTGCCGACACACTTTCGGCGACACTCATGGAATACATCAATGTCCCGATCAGCATCGTGGCGCCGATCACCGAACATTATTTTCGGCGGCGGGCGGTCTACATGATCACAGTGCCGAAGTCGGGGACGCACTTGCTGTTCGAACTGCTCGGCGCGTTCAATCTGATCAATGGCGGACAGGGGCGAAGTGCGTTGTCGCCCCAGCATTATTACAGCCTGTCGGGCGTCCATTCGCACACCGAAGCCCGTGTGTTTTTCGACGGTCTGGCCGAGCTGCCGCGCGGCGGCTCCGATCATCCATTGTTTGCGACACCAACCGTTTTCATATACCGGAATCCTCTGGATATCGTCATTTCCGAGGCACACTATTTGAAAGATGGCTCGAAAACTTCGCGCGGACACTATTTTTCGACTTTCGGTCTCGACGAACGGCTGCTGCGGCTGATCAGCGGCGACTTCGCGCTGCAGAGCCTGCGGGATCGCATGGGCAAATTCATTCCCTGGCTGCATCTTCCCAACGTCATTCCTGTCAGTTTCGAAGAGTTGGTCGGGCCTCAGGGGGGCGGATCGTTCGTGGAGCAGTTGAAAACGATCTGGTCGCTGCAACTAAAGCTGCACATTCCCGGATCGCCTGCCTATTACGCCGCTTCCGTGTTCCGGCGAGAATCGAAGACATTTCGCAATGGGGCGATCAATTCCCATCGGCAGCATTTTTCCGAGGCTTGTTATGCGGCTCTACGGGAACTGGACCAGGATTTCATGCAGGAACTGGGCTACGACCTGAATGACGATTTTCTTTCGGGTTATGTCCCGCGATTTGTCGACCGTTTTCGCCATCGGCGCCTCGTCTTGGGCAACGCCGGCACGTCGCTCGCGAAGCCGCATGCTTCTGCGAAGTCTGAAGAACTTTTGCCGAACACGGTTTATGAGTGCCATGGCTATCTGGCCGCGTCTCTGGGCAGAATCTATTGCGCGTGGCCTTTGTCGGCGCCGCGCCCGGTGGATCCGCGGTTGACGATGGGACAAGCCCATTTTCACGTCGCCTCGACCTGGCCCGAGCTCTCGACGAGGCTGGCAGCCGATTCTCTCGTGCCGGGCGATCCTTATCCACGCATCGTTCACGGCCTCAGTTTGCGCGACCTTTTCAAGTTGGATCCAAATCCGCCGGTATTGATCGAGGCGGGCGTTTGCGGATTCAACATCGTCGAATTCAATGGCCAGTATTACTGCGTTGATCACGGCCGTGGGGCCATCGACGTGCAATGGGACGACACCGCGGGGATGTTCGCAGCCGGCACAATCGACGAAGCACGTGACTACTGCCGAGCGAATGCGGAACATACTGCCGCCATCGTCCCCGCAGCCTGCCCAATGTCGGTCCCGCGTCTGATCGAAGAAGGACGCCGCGGCTTCAACATCGTGGAATTCCGCGGGACTTTTTTTGCCCTGTCGCAGTCACTGGGGCCAATCGACGTCGCGGGCATCGATCAGGCCTGGCTGGCAGGCCGGCCCAATCACGAAGCCCTGGCGAGCCCGATTCTTGCCGATCTTCTGCGGCACATCGACGCCATTTCCGAATCCGCCGCGTCGCCGGAGCTGAAAACCCAGCGATGGCCCCGGCGTACAGGACGATGAGCCAGACGATTGAGTTCGTTCTGAGAATTGGCCAATTCGACGCCGTCGGTGACAAGGAATCGGCCGCTCAATCGACTCGAAGTTGCGCGCCGGCGGCCTTCGCCGCATCGAGGAACTTGTCGCCGTCGAAGAGACCGGCTGGTAAATCCTCGGGTCGGAGCGGTGTAATGAGCAGCCTGACGCAGTCGATGATCTCCTCTTCCTGTTGAGTCCGTTTTCCATCCTTGTCGATGCCGGTCACCAGGCCCCGGCGGCGGGTCTCCCAGGCGGAAACATACCAGGGCCCGTCGGGGAGATGTTCCCACTTCACGGCTCGGGTCTCGCGTTTCTCCCACTTGCCATCATTGAGCCGATATTCGACATGTCGCGCGACTGTGTAATCGCGGGCCGGATCGACGAACCAATCGTTCTTCAAATCGACGCGCTCCGCATGCACCAGCATTTGCCCCGGGGGCACCGCCTCGCTGGATTTGCCGGTTGCCAGCTCCGTCCAATTCCAGTCGGCGAACTCCCACTGGCTCTCGAGGTCGTCAATGTCCCGAGAAGACGAAGCAGTCAACACCTGCAGTTGCGATTTTGGTGGATTGACCGACGTGCGCGTGAGCACGAACCAGCGTCGGCCGTCGATCAGGACGGTGTTGACTGACGACGCGAACGGAAACGCCTGGGATATTTCGGCGGCGGGAATCGGCACCGAGAGATCGAACGCGGCCTCCGCAGTGAGCTCCGCAAATTTTTGAGATGCTAGACCAGTATCCTGGCAGTCGGCGGAGAAGTAACGACCGACCGTCCCGACGGCTTCATCGCCGGCGATCCAGCCGAATGGATGCGCGTCGCCCGAATCGACGTAGGTGATCGTCTGCTGGTTGGCGCCTTCGATCTTCAAAACGCGAAACCGATGTGGAAACCGGCGCACCGCCGACTTCGCGCCCGCAATCGCTCTGCGGGCCTCTGCTGGTATTGCCTGCTCCGCTTCTTTCTCGGTCTCGATTTGACTGACGATCGGAATGGTGCGGGGGACTCCGAGGTCGTACAGGTCGCTGGGGCCCTTCTCGAGGAATTCGTACGTTCCTTCACGGGCCACGCGCGTCGCCATTCCCGCGGCAAATCCCCACGAGCGAATGCGGACCGGCAGCTTCGTGGCCAAATCGACCCACAGCTCCTTAGAGACTTGCAGCTCGCCCAGAGCATCGCGCCTCTGATGCGAAAAATGCCCGAGCCGGCGGCCATCCTCGGTCACAATGTCAAAATCGACGACGGCGGCAAGCTTGCTGCGATCTTCGTCGGTCGAGCGCCGGGGCCGCGCGAGATCGCTGTCGCTGAACGTCAGCTCGTCGACATCGAGAGGAATGATCTTTCCGTTTCGATTCCTGCCCAGCACCCAAACTTCGGGCCGCGACAGACGAATCTCGTGGAAAAAATCATAGTGCTGCTCGGTGCGCGTGGCGGGATCGCGCAGGTAGTACGACGGCGGCTGCGAATCGCGAACCCGCTTCATCAGAAACTTGCCGTCGTCGAGACAAACCCAGGTTTCCGAACCATCCCGATAGACGAGATGCGCCCAGTGCTGTCTGTCGACGGCCGCCGTCACTTGAGCCAGTGTGATCGACGGCGCGTGCCTGCTGAACAAGAGGAGCAGACCGACGGCGGCGATCGCGACAACCGCCACGGCAACCCGAGCCGGCCAGCGCCCCTGCGAACGACGCGGTGCCGCCGGAGGACCGTCAAGCGCCCTCCCCGCTGGCCGCGAGTGATTGAGGCGCGCCAAGACGTTTGACACGAGAGATTCTGCGGTGGAGAGTGGTTCGCTCAGCGGCTGGAGCGCCTCGGCGAGCACGTCGTCGACATTCATGATTCCACCTCTATCAGCAGGTTCTGAAGGCGCCGCACCGCCCGGGAAAGTTGTTTGGTGACCGTTCCGAGCGGACGGTCCGTCAATTTTGCAATCGTCGTCACGGCGTGCCCTTCCATGTAGCGCAGGAAGACGATGGTCTGTTCGTGCTCGGGCAGCTCGCGAATCGCGGTCAGGATGCGGTCGGTTTCTTCATTGAGGAGTAACGGTTCGGGCGGGAGCTGCATTGGATCATGGTCGGCCGACAATTGCAGCATGGGCCGACGATCGCGGGATTGATGGCAACAGCGAACCGCGATCTGGGCGACCCACGGGCCGAACGCACCGCGATTCTTGAGATCGGCCAATCGCCTGTAAGCCGTCACGAAGGCCTCTTGAGCAACATCTTGCGCGGCGTGATAGTCGCGCAGAATGTTCCACGCGATGCCGAGGACGAGCCGCTCGTACCGGCGCACGAGCTCTCCGAATGCGTCTCGGTCGCCCGCGACCGCCAATTGAACCAGATCGGGTAATTCCACGTGATCCCTCACTTGCCAGAATCCTCAAGAGTATGAGGGGCAACGGGTCGAAAATGCGACCTGCCAGCGACCGGAATTTCGGAATTTTCCAGGAATGAGGCATTCGGCCGCCACCACGAGCGTTCCCCTTCGCGCACGCGATCCACGGTGGATAAAATACCGGGCATGGAAATAGCCGTCGCAATATTCGGCGCCGCCTTCTCCGCGTTCTGCGGGTGGCTGCCGCCCACGAAAAGTGAAGAGTGAATCGCACCATGAAACGCAGTTTATTCACAGCGGCGCAGATGGCGATGGTATTGGCGAGCACTCTCTCTGCCACTTTGCGTGCCGCGGAGGAGACGAAGCCTAACATCGTCATCATCTTCATTGATGATCTGGGCTATGCCGACATTGGCGCGTTCGGGGCGACGAAGCAGAAAACGCCGCACCTCGACCGCATGGCCGCCGAAGGGATGAAGCTCACGAGCTTCTACGCCGCGCCGGTCTGCTCGGTGTCGCGAGCACAACTGTTGACCGGTTGCTACGGCGCGCGGGTCTCTGTCCCCGGCGTCTATTTTCCGGCTGGCCCTCAAGGGCTGCATCCGCAGGAATTCACGATCGCCGAGCGGCTCAAGGAACGCGGTTACGCGACGCAGTGCGTCGGCAAATGGCATCTCGGCGATCAATCCGAGTTCCTCCCCACGAAACAGGGGTTCGATCATTATTTCGGCATTCCCTACTCCAACGACATGCTGCGGAAGTCGAAGGAGACCGGCGCGCCGGTCGTGCCGCTGCTCCGTGACGAGAAGGTGGCCGAACTGCTGACCGCGACGCAGCAGAGCCAAATCGTCGAGAAGTACACCGCCGAGGCCGTCGGTTTCATCCGCGACAACAAGAGCCGGCCGTTCTTCCTGTACCTGCCCCACACGGCCGTCCACACGCCCATTCATCCGGGCGAGAAATTCCATGGAAAGTCGAGCAACGGACGCTTCGGCGACTGGGTCGAAGAGATGGACTGGAGCGTCGGCCAGGTGCTGGACACTTTGCGGGAGTTGAAACTGTCGGAACGGACTCTCGTGCTCTTCACCAGCGATAACGGCCCCTGGCTGATCAAGGGGCCGGACGGCGGCAGCGCCGTCCCGTTGCGCAGCGGCAAGGGGAGCACCTGGGAGGGAGGCGTTCGCGTACCAACCATCGCCTGGTGGCCGGGCAAGATTGCACCGCAAGCGGTAAACGACGCCGTCGCCGGCACAATCGACCTGTTGCCGACGTGCGTCGCGCTCGCCGGCGGCAAGCTGCCGACTGAACCGGTCATCGACGGCCGCGATCTCTCCCCCATACTGTTCGGCACGAGCCGCCAATCGCCGCGCGAGGCCCACTATTATTTCTCGGGGTACAACCTGCAAGCCGTGCGGCAGGGGCCCTGGAAACTCGCGATCGTCCCTCAGCCGGACGCTGTGAGTCAAGGCGTTGCGGACGATGCGAAGGTCAACCCGCGGCTGTATCATCTCGATAAGGACATCGGCGAAACGACGAATGTGGCCGACAAATATCCCGAGGTGGTCAAAAAGCTGCAAGCACTCGCTGCGAAGATGAACAACGAAATCGGCGGCGAAGCGCCTCAGGCCCGTCGCCCGCCGGGAGTCGTGACCAATCCCCAACCGCTGTACCCGATCGATGAAGCGCCCGAGTCAGGCGACGTCAAAATCGCGGCGCTCGACAAATTGCAGCCCGGCGATACCGTCCCCTCCGCGGCGGCTCCGCAGATCGGGGGCAAGCCCTTCACTTTGACTTGCCGGATTGAAACCGACCTCCCCAATACGGTGATCGTGGCACAGGGGGGAAACGCGGCCGGCTATGCGCTGCACCTGAACGACCGCCGCGTCGCGTTCGCGGTGCGGACGGGAACGGGTGACGCGGTCACCGAGATTCATTCGGATCCGATCGCGGGGCCGGTTCAAATCACGGCGACTCTCGGCCAGGACGGGACAATGTCGCTCATGGTTGGAGTACAGGCGGTGGTCACCGGAAAGGCGCCCGGATTGATTCCCCGGCAGCCGAAAGAGGCCCTGTGCCTGGGCCACGACAACGGCCAGCCCGTGGCGAAGTACGCCAAAGGCGAACCGTTCCGGGGCAAGATCACCGATTTGAAAGTGACGATTCCGTGACGGGACATCCCCCGATTTCGTGATCCACCGGGATTTCCGATACGTTTCCCTTCTGTCCGTTCAAGAGAATCAATGAACGAAGGAAAGGGGAAGACGATGTTTTCAGAAATCGTGGCAATTGGTTCGTGGTTTGGAATCGCGTTGTTTATGTGGAGCGTCAGCGACTCGCTCGCCAAGATCGCCGCGGCCATGCAACCCAGCTCAGCCAGAGTTCCGACTGAGCACATCATCTGATTGTGTTGCCGTTTTTCGCCACAACGTGGCCGTTCGATGTCAGCCCAGGCCAGCGGCCTGGGAAAATGTCCGACGCAATGTGTTAAGCCCCAAGCGGGGCGGCCCCAACAGGTGGTGGATAACACCGCAGCGCCAGTGTGGTTCGATGGCCTTCACGGCCCCCCATCGAATCGGCTCCATTTCATGAGGGCCGCCCCGTTGGGGTTGCCGTGATCGGGTCTGCGGCCTAACCCAGGCCGTTGGCCTGTAAATCGTTAGTCCGAATTCCGCATCGGAAACTTGCGGCCGGTGAGTGCCGAGAGGCCGCCGTAGGCGATGATGAAGGCGCCGCCGATGATCAGGCCGGTGAACACGACCGAGATGCCGGCCAGTTGTTTCGCGAAGACCGTGACGGCGAACGTCAGGACCGCCCCCAACCCGATCGCGCCCACGCCAATACCGCATTTGACGAGTCCCGCGATGCGATTGACCCGTCGCGCGACCGGGTCAGGCTCTTCCCCGACGGCCGCGATGTACAACCCCAACAGGCCGCCGATCGGAATGGGGAGGATGGCCCACGTCATTGTGTTTATCGATGGGCCTCTGTTGTCGGCCGCAGCCGGCCCCGTGTGGAACTGATAGGCGCAATTCACCAGCGTCGCCAGAAACACAAAGACTCCCACAGCACGCACAGTCAGATCGCTGGGCCCGAACCGACGCGCCTGAGAAGCGCTGCGCCCGCGCCCTTTCTGCCCCGGCCGGCGGACAGGAGGCGGAAGGTCGGGTTCATCATCATCATCATCATCATCGTCGGTGGCGGCGGCATCCAGATCCAACTCGGCGAATTCCAGATCTTCGTCCTGAACGGCCGGCTTTTTCCGCGGAATCGCCAGTTCCTTGCCGCACGCCTTGCAGCGCAACCGTTTGCCGCGCGCCTCGTCCGCCACGCGGTATCGTTTCCCGCATTCGCAACCGATCTGAACGGGCATCGGGTATTCTCCGGCGAGTTTTCAGAATTGTCGATCGCTGCCGACCGGGTCTGAAATGCTGTGTGGAGTCTTCGTCGTTCGCCAGGAGTGGCGATTCAACCGAATGATTGTGATGTGAGATGATCTGCCAAATTCCAGGGTTTCATTGTGGGCACGAACGGCCGCACACGCAAGCGGGAGGCCGGCTCATCCGGCAGGCCTTTTTTCGCCACAACGTGGCAGTCCGATGTCAGCCCGGGCCAGCGACCTGGGAAAATGTCCCACAAATGTGTTAAGCCCCACCAGGGGCGGCCCGAAAAAATGGTGCATATTCTTGCCGCGCCGGTGCGGTTCGATGGCCTTCGCGACCCTCGGTCGGTCATCGTACGCACTACGGTCGATGTGGAGTGCCGCGTTTGGCCAGCCACTTTTCAAGGCGCTTGGCGAGTGATTCGGCGACCGGTTTCAATTGTTCGGCGAGGGGACGCTCCCAATCGCATTCGTTCGGATCGTGCACGACGATTGCGTACGGCGGGGTCAGGAGATCGACGCATTCCCAAATGTTGCAGCCGAGGGAAATCAGCGGTACCAATCCATCAGGCCAGTACCAGGACGGATTCTCATCTGGTGGCGGCGCCGAGCGGAGCTCCGAATACAGGAAGACGATATCGGATAAAAGAGGCGTGGGAGGGATGGTTGGCACGCCCTCCAGCCCGTACGCCGGCCCGAAACCACCGTTTCCGACTTCGAGATACAGCCGACGGAGCAATTGCGGAATTGGATGGCCCAGCGCCCTTTCGGCCGCGTCGACCTCGGCTGGTTTGGCCGGTGCCCGGATGGTCGGCAGCGGGTGGACCCATGCCGCGGCGTCAACCGCTTTCCGAGGATCGGCAACCCGTGACTTGATTCGGGCGATGAGCTTGTCCATCTATTCATTTCACAGTTGCGCGAGAATTCGGAATTCGTTGCTGATCCCCACCGGAGCATGCGTCCCCGTGCAGCCGCTGTTGCACGGATTATACTCGTGGCCGGCGGCGCCTGAAACTGTCGACATTCGAGTCGCGAACGCAGGGGGCCGGAATGTCTTCGTCGACGGACTGAAATCCCTTTCGCCGTCGATTATGCTCGGGCTACAATCCAACGCGATCACGGAACGAAATCGTCTCCGTAAAAACGGGCCCATCTTCGAGGAGCAATGTCTGTGTCGATGAGTGAAGAAAGACATCAGGGCGAGTTGCCCGAGGCCCAGGCTTCGTCGTTCAAAATGGCGCTCGGCGTAACTGGGATCGTCGTCGGGCTGGGCCTGCTTTTCTGCGGCGGCGTCGCGGGGTATGTCGCCTTCACAGGCCCTCCCTTGCAAACCTCGGAAAAAGTGGCGCCCGCCAATCCGGATCATTCCGATACGCAGTCGGCTGCGCCGGCAACTGTGGAAATCGACTTGCCTCCCGGGTTCGAACGGATCAGATCCCAAGCGTCTCCTCCACTGACGATCGTTATCTTCGGCCGCCAGACTGATGAGAGCGCCAAACTGCTCATCGGAAAAGTCGGTTTGCTGTCGATTCCTGGCAGCGCCACCCTGGAGAACGTGCGCGAAATGATGCTGCAGAAGCTCCAAATGGCAAGTGAACAAGGGAGGACGTTCCGACCCTTGCCGGATTCGATCGAAACGCAGCGCGAATTGACCGTGCTCGGACAGCGGGCTCCTATCGAGATTACACACGGGATATTGGGCCCCAGTGGAATACGGGTTGCGAAAGCGTCCGGATTGTTCAGAACCAGAATGGCGCGGATTGCCGTGGTCTACATCATTCCCGAAGACGAGTTTGATGAAGAATCCGTTGTCCAGATGTTCAAGTCGATTAAGCCTGCAATAGGGGATTCTTTCCCCGCGGCAGGAGTCACCGAGATCCACTCGCCCGCAGATTCGTCGGACGGCCCAGGCGACAAGCCCGCCAAGACCAAACCTGAGGAAGAAGCCAAGCCCGAGAATGGGCTGCCATCCCCATAGACCTTTGTGTCACCAGATTCACGATCGCAGACGTCACGCCTTGTCGTCGCCCAAGTCGAGAGCATTGAACAACATCGCGGCGGCGGCTCCGCCCGCGAAGTCTGCAACCAGGAACAGGAAAAATCGGGTCACGTCGGCCAGCCCCATGATGGTCGCGCCCAGACCCACCGCCGGGTTGAACGCGCCGCCTGAGACGGGGCCGACCGCGAATGCCCCCGTGAGGACGGTGAAGCCGATCGCCAACCCGTAGAATGAATTCCCTGTGGTCCCTTTGGCGGTTGCCACATTCAACACGACGTAGACGAGGGCGAACGTGAACAGGAATTCCACGAGCAAAATCGCCGGCACGGCGTAGCCCGGAGAATCTTCCGGCGTGGGCGCCGGCGTGGCGGCGCTCGCCTTGACGAACAGGACTGCGCCGGCGGCCACTGCGGCTGCGAGGAACTGGGCCACCCAGTAAGCCACGGCGTCTGCCCAGGTGCACTTGCCGCGGAGCGTGACTCCGAGCGTCACGGCCGGATTATAGTGTGCGCCCGAGATGTGCCCGCCGGCGAAGATCATCACCATGAGCGCCGCGCCGATCGCCAGCGGCGCCATGGCCCCCGCATCGCCGGGCTTGAGCACCGTAAAGCCGATCGTGCCAACCAGGAAGAAGGTCCCGATGAATTCCACGACGTATTTTCTCATGACAAATGCCCTCGGATTCAGCGACGGAAGTCACCACGCGTCTCAGTCTATCGTCGGCCGATGCAGCCGTGAATGCCAGTGACCGTGTCGGTCAACGGTGTGCCGGGAGAGCGAATAAGCCTTGAATTGTTCCGCCACAACGTGGCAGCCCGATGCACGATAAAGCCGCAATTCGCGCCGCGTTCTCATGTGGCTGGCCTCCCGGCCCCCCTTCCCGGTAAATCGTGGGTCCGTTTACAATTTCTCGTACTCTGATTCTGATCGCGAAACATGTCGCGCCGCTTCCGCGGGATCGAATTCGGGCAATGCAGGCGAATGTTCCTCATGATCGGCGGACTGCAGCGTTTTATCTGCGTAGCCCCGGTCTCACTCTGATTGACTTCGATCCGAGACCGCTTCCGGTTGCCACTGGAGCGGCTGATCGAATAGCTGGGCGCTCGCGATCTTGCGGAGATTTGTGCCGTCGATGTCGATTCTCCAGAGGCTGAATTGGGGCGATCCGGTCGGACCGTCCGGCCATTCTTCGTTGCAAAAGTACAACTGGTCGCCCGTGGGCGAGAACTGCGGGCGGCAGTAGGGACCGATCTTCGCCGCAATCCGCCGTTCTCCGCTGCCATCGGCGTTCGCGACCAGAAGCTCCTGGGAGCCGGAATACTGTCCGCGCGTGTATGCCAAGAACTTCCCGTCTCGGGACGGCGTGACCTCATACGGCCGCCCCACATCGACAACCAGTTTCGGGGATGACGAACCGTCCAGCGGAACGGCATAAATGCCGGAAGGCGTCGAATATCCCACCGTTTTGTCGTCAGGCAGGAACCACGGATCGTAGGCGAGGGCGTCGTCCGACGTGAGCTGTCGTTCATTTTTTCCATCGATGCCGATCACGCAGATCACTCCACCGCGATCCCAGTTGGCAGCCAGCCCGCCCCAATTGTACGTCTTGTCACGGTCGAACACGACGTGCGAACCATCGCGAGAAACTCGCGGTGAAGAGTCGTTCGCATCGGCCCGAGTGAGCTGCCGAACGGTGGTTCCATCGAGCGAGCGGATAAAAATGTGATCGGCACGATCGCCAGGCACCCCGGCGGCATAGACGACCGACTCGCCGTCCGGCGTAAACGACGGGGTCGTTTCATATTCAGGAGTTGCGGCAACTCGAGTGACACTTAAGTCGCCCAGACGGAGCACGTACAAGTCGAGCTGGCCTTGTCCGGCGGCGTTGAACACGATCATGTCGCCAGCCTGCGAAATCTCGAAGGAGATATCGCCGTGGCCGTGGGCGCGCGAATGCCCGTTCGTGCAACCGCGGAACAACCCGGTGCAAAGAGCCAGCGGCACCAGCACGAGCAGCAAGAAGGGTGCCCCTGCCAGCACCCAAGTCGCCAATCGACTGGACCTCGCCGGCACGGACCTATTCGGGGCGTCGGCAGGGTCGCCAGGCTCTCGAATCGAGTCGCTCATACTGCAAGTTTACAGTGTGCGGCTGGCGGAATGCATCTCCGTTACCTGGCAGGCCACCAGGCGGTTAGTCGGTCTCGCCAGGCTGCAATGCAACGATGCTGCTAATCCGGCACGTGCCGAACATGAGTCACGCTGTCACTCTCGAAATCCACTTCGAGCCACATGTCGTCAATAACCCCGTCGGTTCCGGCCCAATAGACGTAGGTTCCATTACGGTTCAAATCCGGCGGCCCGAGGAGGGAATCAATTTCGGCTGAGCTCATACCGTCCAGTAAACTCTTGGATAGAAGATCGTCCACCATCCTCGGACGCGAGTTTCTGCTGGATTTCCACGTACTGGAATCGAAGGGAATTGGCCGATAAAGTGCCCAGAATCCGTATGCGAATCCGCACGCGATTGCGAGGAAGAAAATCCCGGCCGCCAGCGCCACTTTGACCAGCGTCCCTGGTGACAATGCTCGTTCCGACGATGACGGCGATTCGCTGGCAACGCTGCGGGAGATATGCATTCAGTCGGCGCGCTCGTATCCGAGATACTTTAAGAACTCTTTCAAGCTGACGACTCGCACTTCGCGGTCGCGCGCGGCATCTTCAAAGTCGGCCAGGAACTGGGCAATTCTCACTGCGCTGGCGATTTGCTCCGGGCCAGAGAGGTCGGCCGGTTGCGGAATCGTGCCGACGACGATGTACCTGGTTTTCTCCGAGAGTTGAGGTTGATCTTCCCGTTTGCCGTTGACCCGCAATCCGCCGTCGTCACCCAACTCGTTGTCGATGCGCCCGCCGGCGGCGGTGATGAATTCGTGCAGCCGCGAACGATCCATTTGCGGATCTTCGTCGAGCTCGATCAGTCCGACCAGCGAATACGCTTCATCCCTTTGGAGGCCGCGAGACCGCCAGGTCGGCTGCCGAGTGGCTTGCTCGGCCGCCCGTGGAGCTTCTTGCGCCTTCTTCGCCTCGCGCAAGGCGCGGAGGAAATCCAGAATTTGTTCGTGCACAAATGGGATTTGGGAGATGGCGAGGCTCTGGGCCCCTTTGATGTACATTATCGACCCTGGTCCGCTCTGTGCTTCCCAAGTGTCGGGCTGCACGAATTTGACGATCGCCTTTTCCAGATCGCCGGGGTGTGTATCCGTGTCACTCTGGGGTCCGCGGTACAGATCGCCGACGGGATACACTCGCAGCACAGTCCGTGTTCCTTCGCAACTTCTGCTGATGGTAATCTTCAACATGTCGTTGTCGATAAGATACGTCAGCGACACTGGCTCCAGGAGCAGCTTCAGGATGCTGCGCAGAGACAACCCGGCCGCTCTGAGCGTGATGGGCTCTTCGAGTATGACCCCTTCCTCACGGATTTTGGAAATGTCCATCACGATGGGGATGTTGTGAATGTCACGTAATTCGGCAATGCACTTTTCGATCGGCGTGCTGTCGAAATCGACGCGCGTGGGCTTGTCGAGCGCTTCGCGGATTTTCTTCTCGTGCTTCGTCGGCCGAGGTAATTCAATGAATTCAACAGTTGCCGCGGCGGCCCCTGGTTCGGCTTCGCCCAAATCGACGACAAGGCGGCTGGGAGGTTCCGGCTCCCCGGCGACTGATTTGTCGGTGCTCGCTTGTTCGGTGGACGAATAGTTTCCTGTGCGGCGTGGCTGCTCCGCCCGACTGGTCAACCCGACTCGGGCAAACCACAGCAGGCCCGCGGCCAACATGAACCCGGCAATCATTCCGGTCTTCCGGCTAGCAGCCCGTTGAAAAACTCGACTTTCGATCGTCACGTCGCCAGTCGGCGGCGGGACGCCGCACGAGTCGGAGGACCGCCGGCCCGCGCTGGAATTGCGAAGTCGTCGACCATGAAAGCGCCAGGACGCGCCAGATGG
>DASYAR010000214.1:0-17717 GCA_036501235.1 Planctomycetaceae bacterium | reverse complement strand
AATTTCGCCGCAGTTGGGGCTGTCGGATCGAATGCCGCAGCACAATGACAAAGAGGCAGACTCATGCGAACGATGACCTCAGGTTGCTTCCTCGCGGGGCTCGTTGCGTTTTGCCTCTCAGGGTGCGGTGACGGCGGCGCTCCGTCGGGCGGCCCCGCGCCGGTGGCATCGGTGTCGGCACCCGTTAATGCGGGCGATGCCGCCGATGCGGCCGTCACGTCGCTGATTGCGGGGCTCAAACAGGGACGCCCCGAAGTGTTTTGGGAATTTCTTCCGTCCGATTTTCAGGACGACTTGAACGGGCTGATTCACCAGTTCGCCGAGCGGATGGACGCCGAATTGTGGGACAGAACCGTCGCGCTCTTTCGTAAACTGGCCGGGGTGCTGAAGTCGCAAAAACAATTCCTGGCAGCGGGCGGTCCGTCCCCGTCGCAAGCGATCGGCCGGCCGAAAGGCACAGGCACGGAAGCGGGCACTGCGCAGCCCACCGCCGATTGGGCCAAGCTGGCCGATATGCTCGAAACGGTTCTCGACAGCGATCTGGCCAGCCTCCAACGGTTGAAGACGGCCGACGGCGGAAAACTGCTGGCAACGGCCGGCGGCAAGATGATCGAGCAGTTGCGGGCCCTGTCGAAACTGTCTCCTGACGACGATTTTGCCTTCAGCCTCGATCGGCTCACCGAACTTCACGTATCGGTAGTGCATGCCACGCAGGATGCCGCCACGCTCAAATTCGAGGCGCCCGGAGATACGCCTCTGATTATCAAGTTCACACGCCATCACGGAAAATGGATCCCTGAAGACATGGAGAACGAGTGGCCCCACCGCATCGGGAATGCCCGGGCCTGGTTGTCGACGGCCCTGAATCCCGAAACGATCGCCGAGCAGAAGCCGCGGTTTTTGTCGATGCTGAGCGCAGCCGACGCCGCGCTCGATAAGATGGCAGGCGCGAAGACGTTCCCTGAGTTTGCAGCGGCCGGCCAACATGCGAGTCTCACGTTATTGTCGCTGTTTGCGTTGCTGTCTGGTCCGCAGCCGGAGGCGGAACCGTCGGCCGCCGCATCGCAGCCGGTCGATTCGAAGGAAATCGTGACCGTCGTCGTGGCGGGCACGCTCGACGACGACGCTCAAGACGCCCTGCGTGATCGAATCAAGGCCGTCGCCGACGACCCGGATCGCGCGGCCGCCGAGATTACCGGCGACGACGAGACGTCGACGTTCAAAGTCGGCCCGGTCGCCAGCGTCGAGGCCTTCGCCAAACGGCTCGATTTTCTCGAGATCACCGGCGTGAACGGCGCGACGCGCACGATCACGGCCAAGCCAAAGCCACGGAAATAATAGTCCACAGGCGGAGTCGGTGTGAAAGGGTCGGTGTGGCCGGGTCAGAGCGTCAATCGAAGTTAGACATCGGGCGCATCAGTATCGTCAGTTGTTTGATTGATGCTGGATCACAATCGTGGTCAGCGATGGCCCTGACCGTAGGGCCAAAACGCGATCGTTTTACTCGTCGTCCAACTCGTCGGGGCCATCGCTGGGTGTCTGCCTCCGGCAATTCCCAGCCTTGTGCCACGCTTTCTGGGCTACGACACGACATCTCATTCACGCTCTTACCCCGCCACACTGCCGAAGTGCGCTCGGGGGCGGATTCTTAGGATCGCTCAACTTGCAGGCATTCCCGCAGAGAGTCGGTTTGTTCCTTCACCTTCAGTTGAGACTCACCCGGATACCGCAGGGAAAATCCCTGCGGATCGCTGGGGAGAATGTAAGTCACTCGTCTTCTTCCTTGTGCTTGACGGCAGCGGCGACGATCTTGGCCTGCTCGTTTCCGGGCACGGATTCGTAGTGGCTGAATTCCATCGTGAACGAACCTCGGCCGCCCGTCATGCTCGACAGCGACCGCGCATACGTCGTGACTTCAGACAGCGGCACTTTCGCGACGATGACTTGGAAGCCGCCGCCGGTCGTGTCCATCCCCTCGACGCGTCCACGGCGTCCGTTCAGGTCGCTGGTGATGTCGCCGAATTTATCGCCGGGAATCGTGATTTCGATTCTGACAATCGGTTCCAGCAAAACGGGCTTGGCCAGCGCGAACTCCTGCTTGAAGCACATGCTGCCGGCGGTCTTGAAGGCGTTTTCGTTGCTGTCGACCGGATGGTCTTTGCCGAAGAATAGCTCGACGCACACGTCCTGCACCTGATAACCGGCAATGACTCCCCTCTCGATGCGTTCGAGAATTCCCTTTTCGACCGCCGGAATGAACTGGTTGGGGACCGATCCGCCCGACACGCGGTCGATGAACACATAGTTGATTTCGGGGTGATAATGATACCGCCGCAAGCTCTCGAAGCGATCTTTCGTGCAGTATTCGTCGATGTTCAACCCCTGCGGCAAGTGCGAGACGCGGAGGTGAACTTCGCCGAACTGCCCTGCCCCGCCCGACTGCTTCCTGTGGCGATACATGCCCTCGTGGGCGCCGTTGACCGTTTCTCGATAGGGGATCTTGGGAGTGTGCGTGAGCACGTCGACTTTGTCGCGCCGATGCAGGCGCTCTTCGATGATCTTCAAATGCAGATCGCTCATGCCGCGGATGACCATTTCGTGCGTCTGCGCCTCGCGCGTCGTGTGGAAGGTCTGGTCTTCCTCTTCGATCTTATGCAGGGCGCCCGAGATCTTCGTCTGATCGTTGCGGCTCTTGGGTTCGACGGCCAGGCCGATCATCGGCGTGGGGAACTTGAGAGGCGGCATCGTCAGCACCCCCGCCTTGCCGTCGGTGAGCGTGTCGCCGACTTGCAGGTCGTCCATCTTGATCAGGGCGACGATATCGCCTGCCGAAGCGCTGTCGATCGCCAGTTGCTGCCCCCCCTGGATGCGAAACAGGTTGCTGACTTTGAGCGACTTGCCGGAACGGGCCGACAACACCGTCCCTTCCTTGGCGATTTTTCCGGAAAAAATGCGGACGTAAGACATGCGCGACACGAACGGATCGATGCGGGTCTTGAACACCTGCGCCACGAGCGGAGCGTCTTCCGTCTCCTGGATCGGCACTTCCTGTCCCGCGGAGTTCGTCGCCATGTGCGGGATGTCGGCGGCGGTCAGACCGTCTTCGGCAATGGCCGTCATGAACTCGGGGACGCCCACGCCCGTTTTGGCCGACAGGCAGAAGATGGGAATCAGAGTGCCGACCGCAATCGCGTGCTCGATTCCGTGGGCGATCTCGTCATCGGTGAACTCGGCCCCTTCGAGGTAGCGTTCCATCAGCTTTTCGTCGGCGTCGACGATGGCGTCCATCAGCGACTGCGTCACTTCGGCCGGATGAATCGGCATGCCCGCCGGCGCTGAGTCGGGCACGTGCAGCGTGCTCGTCACACCGGTGAAAGCCGTGCCCAGGCCGTTCGGCACGTTCATCAGCACGCATTTCTTGCCGAACGTGTCCTGAATCGAAGCGATCAGCTCGGGGAAGCGGATGTTTTCGAGGTCGAGCTTGCTGATGACGACGATCCGCCCCAGCTCGGCCTCGCCCGCCAGTGCGAACACCTTGCGGGTGTTGACTTCGATCCCGGCGACCGCGCTGATGACGATGACGGCCGACTCGACGCTGCGCAAGGCGCAAATCGTCTGTCCGATGAAATCGGGATACCCCGGCGTGTCGACGACGGTGAACGACTTTCCGGCGTGCGTGAAATACACGAAGCTCGACGAGATCGTATACTTGTGGGCTTTCTCCTCTTCGTCGAAGTCGAGGACGCTCGATCCGTCGTCGACCGAACCGGGTCGCGAAACAGCACCCGCCTTGAAGAGCATCAGGTCCGCCAGCGTCGTTTTGCCGACCGCGCCGTGACCGACCAGGGCCAGGTTACGAACGTCTTCCACGTGAGTCTTGGCCATCGTGCTTCACCGTCTCCCTGAACAAGAGTGGATGATCCAGATGCGCGACACAACACGAGACGAGTCAGAATTGACTCTCGTTGTATCCTACGGCAAGCGCAGGCATTTCGCCAGCAAACCGGCGCGCGATTTGGAGCGCAGCGAATTTGACCCAGCCGGGCGAGCCAGGGACGTCAGTCCCTGGCGTACAATCGCCTGCCCGCACCGGTTGATCCACCAGATCAGCGGAACAGCTTCTTCAGTCCCCCCTGAATCTCATCGGTGGCCTTTTTGGCGTTGATCGGCTTCGACGGATCGGCGGACTTTTTAAGGATGTCGAGCGGATTCCCGGCCCCCTTGTCGAGACCGGCGAGCGGTCCGCCCGTCACCTGCTGCATGAGCTGTGTCACTTGCTGCTCGTTCAGATTCAACTGCGCCGCCAGCCCTTGCGACTTTTGTTTGAACAGGCCTTTGAGCTTGTCGGTTTGCTGCGCCACTTGATCGTTCAATTTGGCCGCCAGAGCCTCGCGCCCCTGGTCGAGCTGATGGGCCAGGGCCGTGTTCATTCCTGTCGCGATCTGCTGGCCGATGTTCGATTGAATCGCCAACTGGGGCGATTCGAGCGTTCCACGGATCTGCAATGTTCCTTGCAGGTTCTTGATTCCGGCGAAGATGTCGTTGATGCCCTCGATGACATGCGAATCAACCTGCGACCGGTCGCCCCCGAGCTTGGCAGTCAGCGTTGCCGGCTGCTGCTGGAACTGGAGCGTCCCGGTGAGCGATTCGCCGACGAGCTTGAGCTGCGCGCGGCAGGTCAGTTTCTCACCTGTCACCGTCACTGCCAGCGAACCGTCGTCTCCAAGATGGAGCGGTGGCGCGTGCCCTGCAGTGTATGTCAGGAAAACTTCGTGAGACGGTTCGACGTCCGGGTTCGTGTAATCGAAGACGACCTTCAAGTCGACGTCGGCCGGACCTTCCGCGTTCATCTGCAAGACGGCCGGCTGGCCGTACAAAACCGGGTTCGAAGTCAGCCCGGTCAACGTGCCGGTGAATTCCAGCGGCTGATCGTGCACTTCGCCCTGGCCCGAGATTTTCAGGAGCTTGATCAGCACTCTCGGCAGCGCGGTTTCGTGCGTGAACTCGATGACTTCCCCGCGCATTCGTGCGGGGGCCGGATCGTGGGCCGCGCGGCTGTAATTCGTGCGGGCCCATTTCGTCCAGTCGATGATTTCGGAGATCCGGCGGTGCAACTCGGGGCCCAGCAGGTATTCGGCGATTTGCTGCGGATCGGCCTGGAACAGGTCGACTTGTTCGCGAATCCTGGTGAGATCACGGTCGCGGGCCTGGTTGAACGCGGCGAAATCGGTTCGCGACTGCTGCTTCTCGGCGTCGACTTCGGTCTTGAGTTGCTTGATTCTCTGCAATGCGTCTTTCGATTCGGTGAGCGCTTTGCGAAAGCCCTCCAGACGATCGAGGTTGTTGCCATTTTTCGACTGGGCGAGCTGCTTGATGTCGTCGATTTCCTTTTTCAAATCATTGGCCTGGGCTTCGAGCTGGCTGAAATTGGCGTCCCATTTCTTTTCGAGTTCGGTTCCCATTCGTACCGACTCGAACCGATTAGGATCAATGGCCAGTTTCGCTTTGCCGGCCAGTCCGCCGAACAGATTCTTGCCGCGCGCTTGCATGTCGGTTTCGAATTTGGCAGTGGCGCTGTCCGACTCGACGGTGGGCGGCTCGTCCTTTACCTGTTGATCTTTCTGCGCAGGAGCGGCGGGCAGCAGTCCCGAATCCTGGCGCGGCGTGCCCCACCGCAAGCCCGTCAGCTCACCTTCGTCGACGATCAACGACTTGCGCGCGAGCCCTTCGCCGGAGACTTCCAAAACCAGCGATTCGAATTCGATCAAGTTGGTGCCAGGAGCGTTGCGGTTGGCTACTTGCACATTGGATACCCAGAGACCCAATGGCAAGGAACCTGTTTTGATGGCCCCGATCTCGACCTTGGCCCCGACCGCTTTTTGAGCCGCAGAAATGGCGCCGAGTCGGAGAGACGGATCGAATCCAAACGCAAAGAACGCCCAAATTCCCGCCAGCACCAATACCCGTGGAATGATATAGCCCCAACGCATGGAAACGCTCCTTGGTCTCGTCTGTCGACCCGCCGTCGGTCCTCGCCTGCCGGGCGGGACCTCGACACGCGATCGATGTAGCCTTTTACCTGTGCCCTGGTAACTCGTTTAACCCGGAGCCCGCTTAAACGAGGGCGGCAAACGGACAGTGCCGCTATGCCGCCCGATTGATCATCTGCCCTGCCCCCAGAACCGTCACCAACCGATATTTCTTCACGTGCTCCGCCAGAATCGGCGAGAATTTTCCAAATACGAGCCGTGCCACGAAATAGACCGGCAAGAGCGCCGCCAGTCCGATCAGTGTGCTGCCCAGCACAACCGTATTATTGAAGTCGGTCCACGGTACGACTTTCATGCAAGCCAGCGTTGTCCAGTGAGCCCGCAGCGATTCGTGCGTCAGCAGAAATTCCCCCAGCCGATGCGACACCGGATCGAGGTACATTCCCACCCAGGCGAACAGCGCAATTGCTCCCGTCCCCGCGGCCAGATTGATGCGCAGGGCGCAAAAGAGAGTCATCAGCGCCACGGCGATCAGGTTCCCTTTGGGAACCAGACCGATCAACATTCCCAGTGCGAATCCCCAGGCCATTTGCCGAGGAGTCGTCTCGAGGATCAACGCCTTGGCCAGGTAGCGGAACGGTCCCAACAAAAACATGCGTCGCATCCTTTCAAACGCGGTTCGAAAACCGGCGGAGATGTACCCTAAACCCCGGCGTTTAGGCAAGATGAATCCGGCCCGCGCCCGCTGAGCTCCGCATCGGAGCATGGTTCCGCACTGACCCCCGCGTCGGTGTGGAGTGGACTGGCCGAAGTCGGCCGCCATAGCTGCCAGTCATGGCTTCCACCGACTCGGGATTGATGGGGACCAATCCTCAAATGACTGATGCACACGCTTGCTACCCCAACTCGGTTGCCAGGCTTGCATTGTCGACTCGCGTCGATAAAATATTGACATGTGTCGATATTCTTGACCGCTTCGGGAGCCGAGTTGTGGCTGAGCACGAATTGCCGAATGCCGAACTGGACGTGATGCGTTGCCTGTGGCAGGGCCGCCCCCGCTCCGCCCGCGAGATTCGCGAAGAGCTCGAATCCGATCGTCCCATGGCGCATTCGTCGGTCTGCACGCTCCTGCGGCGGTTGGAAGCCAAAGGCTTCGTGACCCATCAAAAAGGGTCGTCGGGCAAAGCCTTCGTGTACTCGGCCGCCGTGCCGCCGACTCGAACGAAACGTCGCCTGGTCGGCGATCTGCTCAAGCGGTTGTTCGCGGGCAGCGGCGTCGACCTCGTGGCGGCGCTGTTCGAGAGCAAACCGCCGACGGAAGCCCAATTGGACGAGCTTCAATCGCTGTTGAACGAATTGCGGACCCGGCGGCGACGCAAGGCAGGCGGGACGGGCCGAGCTGCCGATCGGTAGACGTTACGCTGCGGAATCGGATGGGAAATCATGACCCGACTGACCGATATGATCGTGCAGCACGCTGACCAATGGACTTACCTGGTCTGGCACGCGGCGTGGCAAGGGGCGCTGGTGGGGATCGTGGCACTCGTGGTCGTCGCCCTCCGTCGCCGCTGGCCGGCCCCGCTTCGGTACTGGATTCTGGTGCTGGCCCTGGTCAAGTTTGCGACGCCCTCTCTGACGGCGCTGCCGACCGGCATCTTTGGCTACGTGACCGTCAGCGGCCCGTCTCTCGTGTCCAGCAGTGCAGCCGACATTGTTCCTCCAACGCTGGCAAGCCAAACCTTGACGACGCTGTCCGCCGGCGCAGAATCGCTCCCCGATCCCTCTGCTCAACCTGAAGCCAGGGTCGCTGTTCCGAACCAGTTTGCCGATCAACAGGAGCCTCGGGCGAAGCGGGTCGCCGCAACCATTTCCCCGAAAATTGCAACGGCACCGATGCCGCTGTCATGGACTTCGCTCTTGATGCTGAGCCATCTGGCGGGCACAGCATTGTTTCTGGCCTTATGCGTTCTCCGCGCCCTGCGATTGCAAGGGTCGTGCCGCAGGATGCAGCCTCCCAGCGCATCGCTCGTCGAGAGCATGACGTCGCTCGCCCGGAGACTGGGCTTATGGCGGATTCCCGCCTTGCGAGTCTCGCAGGATGCGCTCATCCCCTATTCCACGGGCGCTTTCCGTCCAGTCGTCGTAATTCCCGCCCGGATCATTGAGCAGTTGTCTGCCGCCGAGTTACAGGCCGTTTTATATCACGAACTGGCTCATCACCGGCGCGGCGATCTGTGGCTGAACTGGCTGCAATTGGCGATCAGCGCGGCGTGGTGGTTCCATCCCGTCGTGTGGCTCTTGAACCGGGCAATTCGTACCGTCCGCGAGGAATGCTGCGACGACCTGCTGCTCTCGCGCAAGTTCGTCACGGATGTCGACTATTGCACGACGCTGGTGCGCGTGGCCGGAGCGTGTGATCGTCGCCGGCCGAGATCCCTCGTGGTCGCCGTAAGTATGCTTGACGACCCTCATCCGCTGACGGGCCGCATTCGGCGCATCATGGATGAAAGCTTGCCGCGACGTGAACGACCGGGTGCATTGGCCGTGCTCGGCCTATTCGCGCTGGCCGCGGTGGTGCTTCCCGGAGTGCGGGCAGCGCCGGCGCCGATATTTAATACGAGTCTGTCGGCAACGGGCGCCATGACACGCCCGGCGCCGGATCCACACGCAGGCGTTGTCAGCGCCGGCAAGCGCACCAGACCGATGCGGATCCGCGTCGTGGACATTCATGACCGGCCCGTTGCGAGCGCACGTGTTTCATTGCGCATCGAAACGGACGAGTCCCAGCAGGAAACCAACCAGCAAACAGGCCTGGATGGTACGACCGTTCTCGAAATCCCTCAAACGATTGCGAAGTTGCTGCACATTCGCGTGAACGCCGAACCGTTCGTGGCACTGAATGCCCGTTGGAGGCCGCAGTTCGAGCCGGCTGACCTGCCCCCCGAAGAATTTCAATTCCGCCTCGTTCCAGGCCGCACGGCCGGTGGCAAGATCGTCGACGAGCAAAATCAACCTGTCTCGGGCGCGGTCGTCGCGTTGATGGTCGAATTGAAGCGGGACCGAGTGCTTCCTGATCATGTGTTCGAGACGAAAACCGACGACGACGGAACCTGGTCGATCTCGCGGCTGCCAGCTGATACCCGCCTGGCAGGCATGCAATACAAGCATCCGGGCTCCGTCGGTATGTGGCCCTTCGCGCTCGACGGTAAAGCGAACGCGGAGCTGAATGCATCGAAGTACGAGCGAATTCTTCAGACCGGGGTGACCATTTTCGGGCGCGTCACGGATCACGAGGGGCAACCGGTCGTGGGGGCCACTGTCGCGCTGGGTCAGTTGAACAATACGTTTCTTTCTGCCTCGACATTGAAGAGCGCCGCTGACGGGACGTACCGCTTGACCCATTGTCCCGTGGAAGACAGCCTGTTGACGATTTTCAAAGTCGGTTTGGCGCCGCATCTGCAAATGATCGCCGTCGGAAAGGCTGATGGCGAGTTCAATGCCAGGCTTCTTCCGGGGCGCTCGCTGCGACTCCGCGTGACGGATAACGACGGTCAACCGGTATTTAAGGCGACGGTCTCTCCGTACAGGTGGCCCGACACGGAGGGCTTAACCCGTTTGCACAACTTCGGTCATACCAATAAGGATGGCATCTGGTCATGGGACTGGGCGCCGGACGAGGAACTGCCCTACATGATTTTCAAGGAAGGGTATGTGCGCATCAAGAACCTGCAATTCCAGCCTGGTGCCCAATTGCGGGAAGTGCAGCTCCAGCCGGAGCTGCAAGTAAGAATCAACGTGGTCGACGACGCGACCAGCCTCGTCGCGACGGGCCGGCAGGAGGCGGTCGTCCTCAATATGGACGGGACGCCGGCTGCCGGTGCTGAGGTGCTGGTGGGAACGGCGTCCAACCCCGTTTCGATCCGCGAGAATCAGCCCGATCGTTCGAATCGCGTTGCCGTGTCGCAGACTGACAGAGCAGGCCGCGTTCGAATCGACGCCCGAGCCGACGATTTTACGGTTTTCGTACTGGGAACGTCGGGATTCGCACGCGTTCCCCGTACCGAATTTGACGGCGCTGTGGACGAGCCGGTGACGATTGTGCTGAAACCCTGGGCGCGCGTCGAAGGGACAATGCGCAATCGCCAGACGACCCTCGCTGCCGAATTGATTCAGTTGAACCTCGCAGGAGTTTGGGGCAACTCACCGAGATCCGGCCTGCATGCGCAATATAACTTGCAAACGAAAAGCGACGCGAACGGCCGCTTCGTCTTCGATCGGGTCCCTTCCGACGTCGACGTCGTGGTGGCCCACCACGTCGCAGTTCGCACCGAACGCGGCCCCTTCTTTGCCAATGGCAAGTCGGCCCAGTTCAAAGCGCCCCCTGGCCAGGTTCGAACAATTGTGCTGGGAGGTACGGGCCGCACGGTAATCGGCCGATTCCAACTCAAAGACGAAGCCTGGGCCGCCGATTGGGAAGGGTCTCTCGGCGCACTGCATCTCGCTGAAAAACCAGCGGAGGCCGACGTCCAGTATTATTGGCCTTCCCCGCGGTTTGACATTGATCGAGACGGTTCATTCCGCATCGAAGACGTCCCGCCCGGCCCGTACCGGCTTGCCTTTTCGCTGCTCGCGCTGAAACCCGAAAGTTGCTTGCGATCGGGTCCGCGAGCGCTGCCCCGTGAAGCCAAGGGCATGCGCGGATTGATGGTCGGCAACATAACCGTTTCAGAGCTCGAAGCCGGGGCCGTCGATCAACCGGTCGATGCAGGCACACTCCCCGTCGGTTACGCGAACGCCAAAGCGAGATGAATCATGAGCTCAGAATGACCGAGACGTGCCAGGCAATGTTCAATTCTGCCGGTGCTGCTGTTGAGACACCCGACGTAATTCGGAAGTTTCTCCTGTTGTCCGATCTCGCGTTCGAGGGGTGTGAGTGCAAGTAACGCTCCCGCGGCAGTCGGTGTTCAAGACGGATTCGCGGCGACGAAGGTGAGTGCACCGATGACCGGCGCATCGTCGCCGCACGTCGAAAACTCGATATCGACCACATTCCGAAAGCCGTCGAGGGCGTGCCGGCGATACGACTCGACGACTTCCCGCAGATAGCGTTCTCGAACCTGGGCAGCCAGATCGCAGACGCCGCCGCCGATCACGAGCAGGTCGTAATCGCCCAGGTAATTGACGTTGAGCAGTGCAATTCCCAGGGCCCGCGCCTGGTCGTCGAACAATTCCAGCGCCAGTTCATCCCCCTCATCCGCCAGCCCGCGCAGCAGCTTGGCTTTGTCGCGAGCCGAACCCTCGGCATGCCGCAACATGTGATTCTGCCAGCGATCGAGCGACAGGCGATATTGCAGTTGGTGAGTCAGCCCTGTCAGAGAGATCGCCGATTCGGCCGTGCAGTATGCATTCCCCACCAGCAGTTGCCGGTCGTGATCGTGGCGAAAGGCGTGCACCGGAAGCGTGATGTGCCCAGCATGTCCCGCCTTGCCATCGCGGCCACGCACGACGCGACCCTGCTGGACTGCGCCACCTCCCAATCCGGTCCCGACAATCACCATGAACAGCGAAGACAGGGGTTCGTCAGTCGCAGGGGCGGCGGCGCGGTTCCACGTCATCGATCGGCTGCGGACCGCGAATTCCCCCAGGGCGGCGGCCTGTCCATCGCCGATGTAACGCACGCGGATCCCGGCACGTCGGCTTTGAAAAGCCGTTTCGAGCTCCGCTCGGATCGGAAACCGGTCCCATTTCTGCGGATCGAGATTGGGCGTCTTTTTCAACACTCCGTCCAGCGTGGCCGGCCCCGGCGTCGCCAGTCCCACCGCCTCGACGTCGTCGATCGAGCCCCCTAATGTTTGCATCGTCGCCGCCGCCTGCTCGACGATCGTCCGCACGGCTGCCTGCGGACCTTGTTCCGAACGAGTCGGAAACTGCTTGGTGATGTGCAGCACCTCGTGGCGATCGTTACCCACGCACAGCGTGGTTGTCGTTCCTCCGACGTCGACTCCCATAAAATTTTGCACGGCCGCAGCCTCTCTGAGCAGGGCTGAATGACAGACTCAAAACCGAAATATCGCGGCCCATTACACAGAGTATATCCATTTGATGCCATTCCTGGGATGGAGCGCCGCGGCCTGTTTGCTGTTGCCCGTAGAGTCTTTCGGATTCTTTATCTGATGAAGGTGCCTTCACGGTACGGCCGATATCAGCCAGAGCAGGGCCATCGCCAAGATCACGGCTGCGACTGTCACAGCCAATGCGGCTGCAGTTCTAATCGCCCAGCATTCGCGGCGGTTGATGATGCGAATGGTAAGCCAAACCGGAAATGCCCCGGCGACAACGGCCAAGACCATTCCCGCGACTAGGAAACTCGATTCGCTCATGCCGCGATTGATGTATCGTAAGCAGAGATCGGATTCAAGCCCGGCTGAGCCCGATTGCCACGCGCGAATTACGGGTTCATAAACCGTCGTCACAAACGATTCGCCAACAAATACCTCGCTGCTGAGGCGGTCACGTAGTGACCCAGCGGCTCTCCACCGTTTTTGGCTCTGCTGCGCCAGCCAACTCGTCGTAGACCTCTTCCCCCGACGGCGTGAAATCGACCTCGTTGGCATTACGCCAATAAATCAGGTCATACGATAGCAGCTTGTCCAAAACGCGTGGCTCGATAAATTCGTGTCCCTCGGTGCTCTCTCCGAGTTTCAGCATGGCAGCGGCTTGCGATTTCGTCAGGTTCATGGTCCTCTCCGTTTCTCTTTCGGTTGGTTCGTACAGCCGATCGAGCGGGAATGCAAAATAAGTGCCGTGGTGCGGGAACCACCGGAAAACACTATTTTTTCCTGGAGAGAGCCCCCGTTCTGAGCGGAAAATGAGCAGAGGGGTGGTCGGTCGCGAATCAGCGACGTTCGCTGTTCCAGTTCTGCGGCTCATTCGCGCATCGCGGGCACTCTGGGGCGATTGCCGTCAAGAATCGCGTCTGGACCGCGAAGTACCGGTACGATTACAGTTCGATTCGTTTGCTATGAGAGCCGTGATCCCCATGACCAGCCACCAGAGACCTGACGTGCCATTACATTGGCCACGGTTGGCGCTGATCCTCTGTTTGACAGCAGCCAGCGGAGGTTGCCCCCATGATTCGCATATCGATTCGTACACGCGTCAGAAGCCGACCGCAAATGATCTCGTTGGCACGTACAAGTTGACGGCACAGAATCTCAATGACCGGCCAATCGCAGAATTGAAGTCGCCGGCCGGGCTCGCGGCTGGCCCATGCACCATCAAGTTGTATGCCGACGGTATCCTGGAATATCGTCACGTCCCGATCTGGGTCGGCAATTGGGCCAACGGCGTCGACCAATGGTCCATCAAGGAATTCGCGTCAGGCTCCGGCAAGTGGGAAATCGATGTCGTCGGCGGCACGCGCGACCCCTCGGGCGTGGTCGAATTATATGGGCTGAAGTTGACTGACGCGTCTTTGGCGGACAGCACACTGCTCCTCGGATCAAAGCCGCCGTATGAGATCGTGTTCGAATTTGGCGACGCGGATGCCGGAAACGCCATGCGTTTTGAAATCGTGCCCGAATAGGCTCGGGTCAGACCAAAGCTGTCTCTGCATCGGGATTTCCCCGATTCCCATCGCCAGGCGATTCGTGAATGATGTTTCGGCATCACCGGTTCGCTATGCAATGAGGCAGTGGCATGGAGCCAATACATCAGACTTACCGGGTCGTGGGCGTGGGAGCCGACAAAAGTCGCGTGACGCTAGATGAGCGGCTGACCCTGGAGCGGGCGGAAGAAGTGAAGCGGCTGGTGTTGGTCGCCAATGCTTTCCCCACGGTCAGCATCGAGCCTGAAGGGCCAGGCGACGGGTCGGAGCCCCCAGCAGCGCCCTGGCCGAGCTATTCAGGACTCAATTCAGCGTGCCCGACACCGGGAAGTCTGACTGCTGACCAACCGCCGTGGCCATCGGAAAGCCACACCGACAGGCCGTGAGCCCAGCGGCTTTCGCGCTCGCGTGACGGGGCGATCTATCTATTTCTGGTTTCGGGCGGTTGGCGGTCGGTCTGGGCCAAATCCTTCTCGGCCACAGCCGCCAGCTCGGCAAACACTTCTTCACCTCGTTGCGTGAAGACGACTTCGTCGGGTTTTTCCCAATAAATCAGGCCGTACGACTGCAGGTCGTTCAGGTCGCGAATGGGAATGAATCCATGCGCCTCGGCCCGTCCCCCGATTTCGAGCATGGCATACGCTTGCGATTCCGTCAGGTTCATCTGTCCCTCCTTTGTCCCCTCGTCGGGGTAATGCGGGCCCGCCTCAGAGGGGTGCAAAACCGATGCCGTGGGACAAGACTCATCGCTGATTCCGTCATTCGTGTCATTGGACGCAGTCGTGGTTTCTATGTTATGCAGGATCCACAACGCTTCGCGCACCAGGTCGTGGTCGCCAATCGCATATCCGTAAGGCGCCAGATAGGTGCCGTATTGCAGCGCGCGAAACCGGGCCAGCCGCCACGTGGGTTCGTCGATCGTGCCATAGGAGTCTCGAAATGCCGCATGTGCCGAGCGCGGGAGAAAACTGTGCGCGATGGAAAGATCAAGTGCCGGATCGCCGAAATGCACGTCCCCCCAGTCGATGACGCCGCATGGTCGGTTGTCGTCGCCGACCAGAAGATGCCGTAGATACAGGTCTCCATGTACGAGCACCGAGGCTTCCGCGGGACGTGCTATGGCGGTCTCTTCGATGACTGCCAGCCAGGGATCGGTCTCGACAATCAGCCCGAGCTGTTTGATCTCTTCAAGTCGCTGTTGCGCTTGCGGAACGCGTCGAACCGGATCCAGCCGCCCCAGAGTGTCGAGCGGCGCACCATATTGGCGAACTTCGTCGATCGGCAGCGAGTGCAGCGTTCGCAGGAAACGCGCGAGCGGAATGGCGGCAGCGGACCGCTGAGAATCACCAAGACCGACCGAGCACGCCGTTCGTCCCGCAAGATGGCGATAGCCGGCGAATGGCCAGGGGAATTGATCGCTGGCTCGGCCGACATGAATCGGATCGGGGATTGGGAGCGGCAGCCGCCTCGCGAGGTGCGGCAGCACGCGAATTTCATGGGCCAGACAATCGGCTCCCAATTGCCGCCGTGGAAAGCGGAAGGCCAGATCGCCGTTCACGAGGAACGCCGTATTGTCCCAGCCGAAGCCCAGCGGCTCGACGGCACACGGGGCCAGCGCAGGAAATTGGTCGTCGATCAGAGCCCGCGCCAAATCAGGCGTCACCGTAAGCTCAGGAGCCCAGGAGGGGGAGTGACTCATTGGGCAGTTGTTGCGGGGAGGTCTTTGCCACTCGAATTCAAATCACGAAATCCAACCCTGTGATACGCAAGCCGAGTCGTTCTGTAAATCTCGATTCCATGACGATGCTCTGACCCTGCCACACCTTTCTGAACTTGTGGAGTTGCATCCCGTCGACGGCATCGCGGGCTACGGCTTGCCTTCCGTCGCAAAAAAATGTGCCGGACGGCATATCCTACGCCGTCCGGCACGAAAAAAGTCCCGGCCAATCCATGGCCTCACCAACCGGCGCGGACGCCGACCGATCTCCGTAAATATCACTCCAACATAAAGGTTGCTGCAAAAACGCGCCTTCCGACATCGGTTAGTCGCGGTTCACGGTGAACTCGGGATAACCCAGCACACCCATTTCCGGTGCATCCAATCCAGCCATTTCCACTTCTTTGCTGACACGCAGCGGGAAGATCAAGTTGCTGAGCTTGAACCAGGCATACGACATGACGAACCCGAAGACGAGCACGACGGCAGCGTCGAGCAACTGGGCATAGAGCTGAGTGACGTCACCGTAAAACAGCCCGCGGACGCCATCGTTCATGGCCTCCGACGTTCCATTGAATGGTTCGCCGGAGCGGTTGACGCCGTTCCATCCGCCGCCGTATTTGCCGTTGGCGAACAGACCGACCGAGATCACACCCCAGGTTCCGTTCACACCATGAACCGAGATCGCGCCGACCGGGTCGTCGATTCCCAGCTTCTCCCAGAAGAAGACGCTGAGTACGACGAGCACGCCGGCAATGGCCCCGATGATCGCCGCGCCCATGCTATCGACGAAAGCACATGGCGCTGTAATCGCCACCAATCCGGCCAACATGCCATTACACAGCATAGTCGTATCCGGCTTGAGTCCCTTGGCCCAGAGCGTGAACATTGACGCGATGGTGGCAACGACACCGGCGAGCATCGTATTCACGATGACGGTGGTCAATCGCAGATCGGTTCCCGACAACGTCGATCCTGGGTTAAATCCGAACCAGCCGAAACACAGAATGAACGTTCCGACCACAACCATCGGCACATGATGCGCCGGCATGGGTTGTGGCTTGCCGTTGACAAACTTACCAATGCGCGGGCCGATACACATGGCTCCCGCGAGAGCGATCACGCCTCCCATGGCATGGACCACGCCCGAGCCGGCAAAATCGACGGCACCGTGTCCCAGCCCCCAGTTCTTTCCCGATTGCGCCAGCCAACCGCCGCCCCACACCCAGTTTCCGTAGATGCAGTAAGGCAGTGCGACCCAGAACCCGAACAAGCAAAAGTTTTTCCAGGTCCACCGCTCTGCCATCGACCCCGTGGGAATTGTGGCCGTCGTGTCCATAAACACCATCATGAAGAAGAACAAAGCCATGACGCTCACGTCATCCACGCCGTTCAAAAAGAATCCCTTCGTTCCCAGGAGCCCGTACGTGAATGCCATTGGGTTCGCCGGATCGGCCACGCCAATACCGATTCCCTCATTCAGGACCGACAATCCAGGTCCGAGAGATGCATACCATCCGGCCGGCGCAACGGGACCGTTGAACCAGTTTCCCCAGCCAATCGCGAATCCGTAAACCCAGAAGGCAACGCACCCCAGAGGATAGACCATCAGGTTCATGGCGGACGTGTGTGACGCATTCTTGGCTCGACACAATCCGGTTTCCACGAGCATAAAGCCCGCTTGCATGAACATCACAAGAAATCCACAGATCATCGTCCAGACGATGTTGATGGAATACTGATTGTGAACGATACGCCCATAAAGTCCTTCTGGCGGAATTTTCGTGGGGTCGCCATCTCCGACGGGACTGGGCGCCGGGTCGGACCAGATTCCCGCATTGGCGCCGGTCGCATCAGGCCAGAGCGGCGCTTTCGGATCCGGACTCGTGCCGGTCATGAAGGGTGGCAGGACTGGTGGAGCTTCGGGAGGCGCTGTGGGCGCCGGTTCGGCCGTCGCCGGGGTCACTGCTTCCTCCTTCGAGGCCGACTCCTGCGCGTGCAACGACGCATAATACCCCGAGAGCGAGGCTGTAATACTGAATAAAAAGATGCACGTCCACTTCTTAACCCCTTTTAACTTCATGCTTGTTCTCCTGAATCTCGCGGTACGGATGTCCGGTGCAAAGTGCACAGGTGGGCAGAGCCGATACGGCTCGCGCAACAAGGCGCACTATCCCCCAGTAGAGCGATTGCACTGGCTTCACCGGCCATCTGCGGGAACACACCCGCGCAGCGCCATGAACGGGGCGAGCAACCAGCCACCGTGCTACGGAGAGTCGCAATGCGTTTCGCTTACGCAATTCGCGTGCCAGCATTTACGTCAATTACACCGACTTGGCAAAGCACGCAATTCTTCGCAGTTTTTTCGCAAAACATGAGAACATCACGACGGTCCATCGCCGCC
>DASYAR010000213.1:0-2872 GCA_036501235.1 Planctomycetaceae bacterium | reverse complement strand
CGCGATCCAGGCGCTCCGCGTCAATCCCCGACTCGACCGCATCGCGGCGCTGGCGTTCCTGCAATCTCCGGCCGATGCCGAATGGCAGGCCTCGATCCGCGTGGGAAACGATACGGGCGAAAAGCCCCGACTTGTGCAGAAGGCGACTCGAGGATTCGACGTTTATTTCACAAGCGGCAGTTGGTTCGCGATCCCGACTTGTGGCGACCCGTTCGATTCCAACAAGGCGAAATCCGGCGACTATCTTCCCTGTCTCAGGGCCGATTCGCGAGACGAGCTGGAGCTCATGATCCGAGCCCGAGCCCGCCGCAGTTTGCCGGTGCGCGCAGTACGGAAGATCTGGAGGTGGTCGATCAAGGCGTTCGAAGTTGCCCTCCAGGCTCGGCGCGGCGGAGAGCGCCGCACGACCTTGACGATCCCCAAACCTCACAAAACGCCCGCCCAACTGGCGGCCAAACAATGAACGCACAGATTGCTTATCAATTGCCGGACGACGATGCCCGCGCCGTCGGCGAGACCCACGCCCGAGCAGCGAGCGACGACGTTGTCTTGCGTTTGCACGACGTGTCGGTCGATCTGCCCATCTTCACTCCGCGAAGCCGATCGATCAAGCTGGCCGTCCTCAACATGGCCGTCGGTGGAAAACTTTCCAAGCGCGTCAGCGGGACGATTCACGTTCGTGCACTCGACCGCGTCTCACTGACCGTACGCCGAGGAGATCGGATCGGCCTGTTGGGGCACAACGGTTCGGGTAAATCGACGCTGCTGAAGGTTTTGTCCTCGATCTACATTCCCACGTCGGGCCGCATGGACTCGCACGTGCAGGTCGCGCCGCTGCTCGATTTTCACCTGGGCGTGGACGACGAAATGACGGGGATCGAGGCCATTCGAGTCGGCTGCCTGCTGCGTGGAATCGCCAAACACGAGATGGCCGCGGCCGTCGCCGATGTCTGCGAATTCACCGAACTGGGCGAGTATCTGGGCCTTCCGATCCGCACTTATTCAGCGGGTATGAAGGCCCGTCTGGCATTTGGAACGGCGACGGCGAAACGTCCCGAGGCGATCGTCATCGATGAGAATATTTCGACGGGCGACGCCCAGTTCATCATGAAAGCCCGCCGTCGCGCCGAGCAGTTCATCGGCAGCGCATCGGTCTTGTTTCTGGCGAGCCATCAGGACGATATGCTGCGCTCGTTCTGCACTCAGGGGCTTGTGATGCGGGCGGGCAAGGCCGAATTCTTCGGGACCATTGACGACGCGATCGACTACTACAATGCCGGCAGGTATCGCGATGAACCTGCCGACGACCTCCCACAGCAGTCTCAGGCGGCGGCTTGAGGCGGTTGCCAGTCACGGAAGACTGCACGATATGACCAATTTTGCCCTGGCGGCCCGCGATCTCCACAGTGGGCTGCGACGAACGGATATCTGGCTGACGCTGGCCTGGCTCGACATCAAGCTGCGTTACCGCCGCACGATGATCGGGCCGTTCTGGCTCCCCCTGTCGTCGGTGATCAGCATTACCATGATGGGGATCGTTTACTCGCGCCTGTTTGGGGCGACGATGCAGGATTATTTCCCGTACCTGGCCGCGGGACTGGCGCTGTGGTCGCTGATTGCGTCGTTCGCCACCGACGCGCCGGCCGTATTCGTCGGGTCAGCGCATCTGGCCCACCAGACACCGCTGCCGTTTTCACTCTATGTCTTGCGCCGCGTCGCCAATACGGTGATTCAATTTCTGCATACTTCGGTTTCGTTTTGGGTCGTGGCCCTGTATTTCGGAGTCTCGTTCAACATCCAGACGTTGCTCGTGATTCCGGGAATCGTGATGCTCGCCGTGTTCGGCTTCTGGCTGACGCTGGCCGTGGGAACGGTGTGCCTGCGTTATCGCGATTTGGGGCAGGCGATGACGGTCATTACCCAGTTGTTTTTTCTGTTGACGCCGTTGTTCTACCGGATCGAGCAGCTCGAGAGCTTGCAGTGGATTGCCCTGTTCAACCCTGCCTACCATCTCGTCGAGATCTGCCGCGCCCCGTTATTGGGCCTGCCGATTCCCTGGACGAGTTGGGGCGCCGCGTGCGCGATCAACGTCCTGGGATGTGCACTGGCGTTCGCCATTTTTGCGAAGGCCCGTAAACGACTCGCTTACTGGATGTGACTGGTCTAATCCAGATTTTCGCCGGCTTCCGCTGCGTCATGCGCCGTCGTTCGGCTGTCGGCGACCTGCGAAGCGGATTCGACCCGGGGAGCATCCGCGGGGGCATGGGCCTGCCGCAAATACCGCATTCGGGGCGATCGAATTCCCCTTTCCGTCGCACCGAAATGTGCCGTCGACTTCGGTCCCTTGGAATGTCCAAACAGGATCTTCCAGTCCGTCCCGTAACCGACGATCAATAATGCGACCAGGCAGGCGATCAGCACATTGCTCGGCAATGAGAGCCCACTTCCGGGTTGCGAGGTCAAGTTTTTCACGATATTCGTCCTCCATACGAGTCTCTGAAGGCGGCCAACCAGCCGCTTGGCAACGTCGCCCAATCAATCAGTCGGGGATATACTTCCGATATGGAAACGAAACCGGCAGACTTGACTATAGAATCCTTTATCGGCAATCCGCTCCCCTGGATAACGGAAGGGATTGAAGGGATTGCCGGTTTGAGCAAAGTTCATGCCAAGGACTTTGTCGTCGATGAGATTCCCGCCTATCCTCCTGCAGAATCCGGAGATTTCCTGTTTCTTCGCGTGGAGAAGCAAGGTCTTTCCTCTGAACAACTTGTGAGCCATCTGGCAAAATGCCTGAAAATTGCTCATCAAGATGTGGGAATTGCAGGCATGAAAGACCGCCAGGCGATTACGCGCCAGATGGTCTCGGTCC
>DASYAR010000212.1:0-3149 GCA_036501235.1 Planctomycetaceae bacterium | reverse complement strand
GCCGGAGTTTTCTTCGCGATTTTCTTCGCGCTCTTGGCGTCTTCGCGGTGCAATCTTCGAGACGCAAAAAATCGGGAATCATTGGATAAACCGCCGAGAAGTGATCGGTTCTCCTACTCCACTGGTTCCTCTCTTGTGTTTCCAAATAGGGGGGGGAACCACGAAAGACACGAAAGACGCGAAAACGGGGTGACGAAAAAGGCCACATCTTTCTCTGGTTTCTTTCTCTGGGCTCATTTGTGAACTCTGCAGTGAGCTCCGTTCGTCGTCGTTCGGCGGATTGGGCTCCGTTCAGGAGTGGCGGAATCGCGTCTCGAGATTTGACGCAGAGCGTCGGCACGTGCGTTCCCACGCGGAGCGTGGGAACGAGGACGCGTCGTGAGCGGCCCTTGGCAGAGAAAGATGCCGGAGGTGGGAGTCGAACCCACATGCCCTGTCAGGGGCGCTGGATTTTGAATCCAGTGTGTCTGCCATTCCACCACTCCGGCCCGGTTGCCGCCGTCGCTCCGCCAGGCACGGCGCCATTTCAATCAGAAAGACATCGGGTACGCGGCGAATGTTCGCGGCACAGGCTATGTTACCGGCCCACCGTGGCGAATCAAGGGTCGCGAAGCGGCAAGCGGCTGCCCGGCCGGAACTTCCGGTAGATCGTTGGCGGTCGGGGCACTTGTTCAGGGGTAGGGAATCTGCACAATGAGGTTTTGAATGATTCTCTTCGAGACGCAGGTCGCATCGTTGTCATGAGCAAAATCGGATTCGGCATCGTCGGCTGCGGAATGATCGCCGGGTTTCACGCGCGGGCAATTAACGACATCCGCGGCGCGAAGACCCTCGCCGTGTTCACTTCCAAGCCCGAGAACGGCGGGAAAATCGCCGAGATCGTCGGCGGCTGCGCGATCTACACCGACTACCACAAGTTCCTGAAGCATCCGGGGCTCGAGATCGTCAACATCTGCACCCCCAGCGGTGCGCATCTGGAGCCCGCCGTCGCGGCCGCCGCGGCTGGGAAGCACGTTGTCGTCGAAAAGCCTCTCGAAGTCACACTGGCCCGTTGCGACAAACTGATTGCCGCCTGCCGGAAGCGCGGCGTCATGCTGTGCACGATCTTTCCGTCGCGGTTCAGCCCGGCCAACCAGATGCTCAAAGAGGCGATCGAAGAAGGTCGGTTCGGCCGGCTCACGCTGGGCGATTCGTACGTCAAGTGGTGGCGGACACAGCAGTATTACGACGGCGGCGGATGGCGGGGCACGCTGGGCCTCGACGGCGGCGGGGCCTTCATGAATCAGGCGATTCATAATATCGACCTCTTGCAATGGTTCATGGGAGACATCGTGGAAGTCGCCGGTTTCACCGGCACGCTCGCACACGAACGGATCGAAGTCGAAGACACCGGAGTGGCCGCGATTCATTTCAAGAACGGCGCCCTGGGTGTCATCGAAGCCACGACCAGCGCGTTTCCCGGACTGCTCAAGAAGACCGAGATTCACGGCACGCAGGGCTCGGCGATTGTCGAACAAGACGATGTGCTGCTGTGGCACTTCGAGCCCGCCTCCCGGAAAGACGCGGCGATCCGCAAGAGATTCGCCCGCCGTGTCGGAGGGGGCGGCGGGGCCAGCGACCCCAAAGCGATCTCGTATCGGGGACATTACGAGCAGCTCAAAGACTTCGTGCGCGCGATTCAGACGGGATCGAAACCGCTGGTCGACGGGGACGAGGGGCGCAAAAGTGTCGAGATCATCCTGGCCATTTACCAAGCCGCCAAGTCTGGACGTGCCGTGAAGTTACCGCTCAAAAAGTAGGCGTTGGCGATATCAAAACGTCGGGTGCGAATCGATAAATCCTACTGGTTGATCGGACAGTGTTACACACCGTCGCCGTGCGCCCCTCACCCACCTTTCAGCACGCCCCCGGGGAGCCTCTTGTACTCAAGAGTTTCTTGGCACTCAATTCGCCTTGGTTCCATTCGCCAATGAATGTCATCGGTATGTGCGGTCTATTTTCTGGCCGCAAGCTGCAATCATTAAATGGTTTATGGACATTCCGTTCAATTTGAGCGGATTGCCGCGGTGGGCCACTGTCCTTGCTGGATCTGGTCGAGAAACGACCAGTCTGGTTGTCTTGCGATCAAATGCTGAAGCGAATTTAATGGAGTTCGCTTTCCAGGAATGGATCAAATGGAAGGGAAACCATGAACATCCGCCGCGCGAAAAAGGGTGATACGGTCGTCGATGACGTCCGCCGACCTCGGAAAGCTCCTCGGCCGCGATCAGCCGGACGGCAGACCGCAGCACGGATCACTTCTCCAGATTTGACGGCGACGCGCGGCGCGCGGATCCAGAACGGCCATACGGAGCTCGACAAGGTTGAATTGCTCAAGGCGCTCCTCGCATTCCGCGAGGGGGATTTCAGCGTGCGTCTGGCCCCTAACCTGTCGGGCCTGGACGGGAAAATTGCCGACGCCTTCAATGACGTGCTCGAAATCAATCAGAAGATGGCTCGCGAGCTGGAACGCATCAATAACGTCGTCGGGACGGAAGGGCGCCTGTCGCAGCGGGCCAGCGTCGGCAACGTGAGCGGCTTGTGGAAAGAGTCGGTCGAAAACGTCAATACGCTGATCTCCAATCTCGTGCGTCCGTCGAGTGAGACGGCGCGCGTCATCGGGGCTGTGGCCAAGGGGGACTTGTCGCAGACGATGGCGGTCGATTACGAGGGGCGTCCGCTCAAGGGGGAGTTCCTGCGCACCGCGAAGACCGTCAATACGATGGTCGAGCAGCTCGGGTCGTTCGCCTCGGAAGTGACCCGCGTGGCCCGCGAAGTGGGAACAGAAGGCAAGCTCGGGGGCCAGGCCGCCGTGAAAGGAGTCGCCGGCACCTGGAGAGACCTCACCGACAGCGTCAACTTCATGGCGGGCAACCTGACGGGCCAGGTGCGAAATATCGCCGCCGTGACGAAAGCGGTGGCCGCCGGCGACCTGTCGAAAAAAATCACCGTCGACGTGCGCGGGGAGATCCTCGATCTGAAGGACACGATCAACACGATGGTCGATCAGCTCCGGTCGTTCGCGTCGGAAGTGACCCGTGTGGCCCGTGAAGTGGGAACGGATGGCAAGCTCGGCGGTCAGGCGGACGTGAAGGGGGTGGCCGGCACGT
>DASYAR010000211.1:0-9599 GCA_036501235.1 Planctomycetaceae bacterium | reverse complement strand
AACGTCGCGTTCATTTTGGGGTTCGTCGATAGAAACCCGTGCGTGCCGACGGTCGTTTCGCTGTTCACGATGAAATCATCGCCGGTCGCTGTGGCGCCAAATCCGTACCCATCTTTGGCCACGAGGATCAAGTCGGCCATTTGCGGGTAGTCTTGCGGCTGGGGCAGGCCGTACTTGCCGAAATCCTCAGGTAAGATGATCTCGGCGATCCCTTCGCGACTCCGAAAGAGTTCCAAGACTTTCTTCTTGTCCTCGTTCATCTGATCGGGAACCGTCAGATACAGCATGCCGATGCCGCCTTCGGGAACGACTTGAGCGCGGGCGGTGGCCACTTGCCCGCTTTCGACCGTCAAGAGGCCGGCCTGCCGCAGCGCCGTGTTGGGTTGCAGCGTCTTCGGAATCGCCATGAAGCCGTGATCGGAAACGACGAGGATCGTCGTCCGGTCGCGAATTCCCGCATCATCGATCGCCTGCACCACGTCGCGCACCAGCGTATCGGCATACGCCACAGCGGTGTATCCGGCGGGGGTCTGCGGACCATAGCGATGATGCACCGAATCGACGTTGAGCGGGTGAAACAGGACGAGGTTGGGCTTTCGCCGCCGAATAACGTGACAAACGGCTTGCGTCCAGATGCGGTCTCGCACCGGCGTCCCCAGCTTCGAAAATCCCCGGATGTCTTCGTCGGACACGATTCCGGCTTCCTCCAGTTCGGCGACAAGCCGCGGCGTCGTGTAGTCGAACGCTTCCGGAACGTCGGGGAAGTTGTCGTCGAGACTGGCCGCGTGCCGCGTGCAGGGCCAGTTGATCGCCGCGGTCGTGAGCCCCTGCATGTGCAACACGTCGAAAATCGTCGGGACGTGCACGAGGTCCAATTTATCCTTCCGCGCGTCGACCTTGACCGGCAGCCCCAGGCCCGATCGCTCGAGCACGCCGTTGAACAGCACCCCGTGCTTTTCCGGGCGAACACCGGTCGTCAGCGTGGTGTGATTGGGCCACGTCACAGACGGATTGGAAACGGTCATCCCCTGCGCCCGCACGCCTTTCGCAGCCAACCCTCGAATTGTCGGCATCGACGCATTGGGATCGTCAAATAGATAAGCCGGCAGACCATCGACGCAGATCACGACGACGTGCCGATCGTTCGACTCGGCTTCGCAGGCGCCGCCGAAAACTGTAAACATCACCAATGAACAGCCTGCGGCGAGATAACGCAAGAATTTCACGGCGTTCTCCAATCAGGGCGTGGACAGCCAGGCGGGCGACACGCCCGCCAGACTCCCGGCCAAACGCAGTTTCTCGATGACGTCCATCGGCAGATCGATGCCTTCGGCTTTCGAGCGCCGGTAGCTGTTCCACTCCCGCTCGCCGGGAAGCAGCACTCGGTCGGTTCCCTCAGCGGTCGGCGCGGCATGCAGTTCGTCGATCAACGATTTCAGACTTCGATCGAACTGTCCGCGCGGGGCGATCGCCCCCACGTCGATGGCGATGAACGACGCATTATGCAACGAGGGCAGAGAAGGTTCGTCGAACATCCAGCTTCCGACTTGCCAAGTCAATTTTCCACCCGGCAACGCCCCCGAAAGAATCTCGCACCACAAACCGAAACCGTAGCCCTTATGACCGGCCATGGGCGCCAGTGAAGCCCGCGCCGGATACAGCGAGCCGTCGGTCGTCGGTTGGCCATCCTCATCGATCAACCACGTCGGCGGAATGGGCTCTCCGCGCGTATGCGCGGCATAGACCTTGCCACCCGCAACGGCGGCGGTGGCAATGTCGAGCAAGATTGGATCGCCTTCCGCGATGGGAACGCCATAGGCAATCGGATTGCTGCCGAGCACGGCGCCGCGAGATCCGGGGGCTGCCACGCTGGGCTTGTCGTTTCCGGTGACCATGCCGATGAAGCCGTCTCGGGCCGCGAGGGTTGCGTAGTATCCCGCCGCCCCGATGTGTCCGGTATTTCTCAAACCGACGTAGGCGATTCCGACGTTTCGCGCCTTTTGCATGGCCAGGCGCATGGCGAAGACACAGCCGACTTGCCCCAGGGCGGATTCTCCGTCGACGACGGCCCACCCCGGCCCCTCGCGCTCAATCCGAGGAACGGCCGTTGCCCGGTATCCACCCCCTTGCAGCTTTTTGAGATAGCCGATCAGCAGCTTCGTTCCATGCGTAAAGACGCCCATCGCATCCGCGGAGACAAGGGCTTCCGCGGTAATTTGTGCGTCGGACGGAGCCAATTTCACGGCGCACAGAGCCTGCACCGTAAATCGTTCCAGATCCGCAACGGGTATCCTCATTCCATCGGTCCTGGCAACGGAGAATCCTGGGATCGCGCGATACTCCCGATTGTAGGGCGGGCCTGTCAGCACCACAACCGCTGGAATTGCGCAGCAATCCGTTCATTTGTGGTGCAGGCGATTCGCGTGCATGACAGAAGGGACTACGACGACGCGGCCATTTCGCCGGACGTTCGCGAAACGTCGCCGTCGTGTTCCAGCAGCGCTGACGCGTCTTCGGTCCAGGAATACCCAAAACGACGGGCTACCCGCGCCGTGTGTTGCCAGACACAGGTGAGATACTCCTCCGAACGAGGGTCTCGTTCGCCGGTCGATGCGGCAATGTGATCGAGGCGCATGCCGGCGAGCACGCCAGTATCCACATCGAGATGCAGCAGGATTCGGCGCAGCTCCTCGTGCGGCTGCGCGCAAAAATCTTCGTGGCGGACGACCAGGATTCGATTCGCCAGCGATTTCGAGTTGGATCGAAGTGTGTCGACGAAGCGATAAATTTCGGCCCATTGGACAGCATAGCCGGCCGCATCGTCACCGCGGCTCCACTCCAAAGCGATCCGATCCCCCGCTTCCTGATCGAGGCGGATCGGAATACGCTGCGGCCCGAATTCGTAGTGTCCCGCCGCGGCCAGATACCGGGGAACGCGCGGATCTTGTCGGGCATAGTTGCTGAACAGGACATGCTGCCGCATCAGCGATTGGACATGAGCGAACGGATGCCGGATCGGAACGATGAATCGGGCGTCCGGAAACAGCCTCGCCAGGTATTCGATTCGGGCGACGTTGTAGTTTCCCTTCGACAGATAACGCGTTGCATTCCGAACCAGCAGCAGTTTGCGAATGTGATCGGCGAAGAACGCGTCAAAATCGCGGTTGCGATCTGCCTCGGTGAGCCGGTGCAGCCGGTTCGCGGCGTGCGCCTGGGGAAAAAAATGCTGCCAGATCGGCTCTTCGTAAGCCTCGGGGCTCTCGGGCGTAATACGGATGCGGTCTTGGTGGGGTCGTTCGCGAGCGGGTTGCTCGACCTGGAACCGATCGAGAAAGCGGTCCCAGAAATAGGGAGTCATGACGAACGGGAAATCACGGTACCGGTGGGTGCCGATGCCGGGCAGCTTCGAGAGCTCTTCGAGCAGGATCGTCGTTCCCGAGCGGGCGAGCCCTGTGATGAAGACCGGAGATTCGATCGAGACGTCGCGCAGCCGGCGCCGCAGCCAGTTCGTTTCCAGATCGCCCAGCGAACAGAGCAGTCCACCAGCGGATTCCGCCAACTGCGCGAGCCGGTAATCCAACGGACGGATCTTCACGGCGACCTCTGAGGCAGCAACGCGGGAAACAAGAAGATTCCCGCCGACGAGGCCGAGCACAGCCCCGTGCAGAAGATGCCTTCGCGGCCGGTCAGCCAGGACCAGGATGAGGACCAGAACGAACTGCCCGGCCCAGCGGAACATGGCAGCAGGCTCACATCTCCGGCGCTCCAGAAGCCGTCCGCCCCTGCCGCCGGTGCGACAATCAGCACAAACAAAATGACGGGCAGCGATGCCGCCGCAGTCAGCAGCAGGTTACGAGCCAGATATTGGGCGAGCAGCTTCAGCAATTGACCGTATTGAGCGCGAAATTCCCGCTCGTCCGCGGCACTCAGCAGCGATTGCGTGAGGCGCCGGCATGACGGCCAGAAGTCGATCTGCCCCAGCCGCCTGGAAACCGACAACCAGATCAGCGCCACCGGACATCCCAGGATGAGTCCCGCCGCGGCGGCTGTCAGCGTTGTCGTCATATGTCGTTGGTGTCGTGAATTCGAAGGGATGCGATCAGCGCGGCACTAAGCGCACCCGGCCTGCGTCGGTTGCGACGGCGACTCGTTCAACCGCCGTGCGGCCGATCGCTCGCGATGCCACGTCATGATGAGCTTCAAGGGGTACAGGACCAATCCCAATAGCCCCACGCCGATCACCGCCACGATCGCCAGGAGGCTCCCGATCAATCCCAGCCCTGCGCCTGGTCCGACGTATCCGAGCAACAAATTCATGGCCGCTGTTCTCCCTGTTGATTGAAAGGAAAATCCACCTGCCGCACGTATTGCGCCGTCGCCAGGTGCCGCCGGCGATGCTGTTGCGAATCGACGCACAAGTATTCCCATAAAACCTGTCCGGTTTCGATGTCGATTTCCCAGATCTTCTGGCCGAGATTGATCGCCATTAGGAGGCGGTTGGATTCGCCCAGTTCGAATTGCCCGGCCAGCGACGTATAGAACTCGCCCGGCAACGACGCCGACGGGCGCGGGAATACGGTGCTGGGGAGGCGTGTTTCCAAATCGACATGAACGAGCCGCGACCCTCCAGTGGCCACAGAGCCGCCGCGATTATCGAGCACCAGCACTCCCTGATCGTAAAACCGCGGGTTGTGCTGCTGGATGCTGGCGCCGGCCGACATCCATTTGAAGCGTTTGGTGTGAGGGTCGAGAATTCCGACCGCGTTGATATTTCTCATCGACAGCAACAGGTCGCCTTCGTTCAGCCAGGGATGCGCGGCGGCAACCTCGGGGCCGACGATCTGAATGCCGTTCAAATGCGTCGGATCGCCCGACGCGATAGTAAAGCGTTCCTGGTTCAGCTTGCCCGCTTCCGCCGGGTTCTGCGTCGGCAAGAGGCCCGCCCAACCCGATTCGATCACCGCTTCGAGCACGTTGATTTCGTCGAGCACCTCGCCGTTGGGATCGAGGACCAGCACTCGGTCGTCGAGGATCTTGCCGTCGGGCGACGCCATCGAAAACCGCGTGTCTCCGATGGGACTGGGAGAATCGATCACCTGGAGGGCCGGACTGATGATTCGACCGTCCGCCGCGATGGTGAACCAGTGATGCGTGAGCAACTCCTTTTTCCAGAGCAGCTTCGAATCCTTGTCGAACCGCGCCAAGCCGATGCTGTAGGGAAAGATAAATGATCCCTGAAACGAGACGAGCAGATCGCCGTTCGGGTAGAGGTGTAGGCCGACCGGATGGATCTGTCGCGACCGGCCCGGGACCGTGGCGATCTTGTCGAGATGGGCCCAAACCTCGGGATCGTAATGCCAGACATGAACGAGCCGGCCCTGGCGATCCATGATCCACGCCAGGCATCCGTGGCCGCGGCTGTGCTCCTGGAGATAACTTTCCCCGCCAGCGACGAGGATCAACTCGTCTCCCGCCGCCTCGGAATGGCGACGAACGGTGGGTTCCGTCAGGCCTTGCACATCGACCACATCGCGGTCGGACGTATCGTCCGCGTCGGCCGTCAGTGCGCCCCAGGCCCGATTGGCATTTTGGAGAAGGGCAAACGGAAAGATGTGGGAGCGCACCGTGACGACGCCGTACCCAAATGACGCCAGGCACAACGAGATGACGAAATACGCTTTGGTACGATTGCTTCGCATGGATACACCGCAATGAAGCAGCAAACGGCCCACACGATGCGGCCCCATCCGAGGTGCGGAACAGTAGGGATTTTCGGGAAATGAGTAAAGATCAATTGTGGCGGAGAGGGTGTGGCGGGGGCGGGGCTGTGATAGCGACGGATTGCAAATTGAAAAATGAAAATTTGGAATTGAAAATTGACGAGTCTGGCCACTCCCAATTTTCAATTTTCAATTTGCATTTTTCAATTCTCAATTTTCAATCGTCTCCGTCCACCTGTCACTTGGAGCGTCGAGACCAGGCCCGCGCGCGGGGCGGCGCATAACTCGAAATGCGGGAATTGCCGGGACGGCACAGATCTCGTCTCACGGAGTGAGAACGACTACTTGGCGCCGGGCCGGCTGAAGCGCAGGCGCAGACGATCGAGATACAGATAGACGACGGGGGTCGTGTACAGAGTCAGCAGTTGGCTGAAGATCAATCCGCCGACAATGGCGATTCCGAGCGGACGGCGCAATTCCGAGCCTTCGCCGGTGCCGAGCGCGAGGGGCAACCCGCCCAGGAGTGCGGCCAGCGTGGTCATGATGATCGGCCGAAATCGCAAAATGCACGCCTGGAAGATCGCGTCTTCTGGGGATTTGTCGTGATTGCGTTCCGCTTCCAGCGCGAAGTCGATCATCATGATGGCATTCTTTTTCACGATGCCGATCAGCAGCAGGATGCCGATCAGCGCCATCACGTTAAGCTCGGTGTGGCAGATCAAGAGGGCCAGCAACGCCCCCACTCCGGCCGAGGGGAGCGTCGAGAGAATCGTCAGCGGGTGAATGTAACTTTCGTATAACACACCGAGCACGATGTACACGGTGACAAGCGCCGCCAGGATCAGTAAAGGCTGGTTGTCGAGCGAGTCGCGAAACGCCTGGGCCGTCCCTTGAAACCGTGCCTGAATGCTGTCCGGCAGGCCCAGATCGGTGGCGGCCTTCTCGATGGACGGGACGACGTCTCCCAGCGACGTCCCGGGCGCCAGGTTGAACGACATCGTGACCGATGGGAACTGCCCGGAATGATTGACGGCCAGCGCCGTGGTGCGGACTTCGTTGTGGTAGAACTCGGTGAGGGGAATCTGCACGTTGTTCAAGCCGCGCAAATAAACGTCGCGCAGCGAATCGGGGTTCTGCCAGAACTTGGGTTCGAGCTCCATGACGACGTGGTACTGATTGAGCGATTTGTAGATCGTCGAGACCTGCCGCTGCCCGAAGGCGTCGTACAACGTGTCGTCGATCTGTTGCAGGGTGATCCCGAGGCGCGCGGCGGTGGTGCGGTCGATGGCCAGCCGCGCCTGCAGGCCCTTATTATGCTGGTCGCTGGTCGCGTCGGCCAGGCCATCGACGCCGAGCATCGCGCGAAGCAAACGGGGGCTCCAGTCATTGAGATCGTCGAGGTTGTCTCCCTTGAGCGTGTACTGATACTGGGCGCTCGACGATCGTCCGCCGATGCGCAAATCCTGCACCGACTGCATACGGAGCGTGGCCCCGGGAATGTGGGCCGTTTTGGCGGCGATCCGGGTCCTGACTTCGTCGGCCGTGGCGCCCCGCTCCTCCCGCGACTTGAGCGTCACATACATGCGGGCCGTATTCACAGAGTTTCCGCCCCCCCCGCTCCCGCCGGTAAAGGCGATCAGCCCTTCCACGGCCGGGTCTTCGAGCACGGTCGTCGTGAACTGCTGCATCAGCCGCGACATCGACTGAAACGACGTGTCCTGATCGGCCTCGATATTGCCGCTCAAGCGACCTGTGTCTTGTTGCGGAAAGAACCCTTTGGGGACGATCACATACAGATAGACCGTCAGGGCAATCGTCGACAGAGTCACCACCAGCGTGCTGAACTGGTGGCGGAGCACGATCCGCAAAGTCTTTTCGTAGATTGCGAGCACCCAGTCGAAGAACTTCTCGCTGGCCATATACAGGCGCCCGCGTTTCTGGTCGTGCTGCGATTTGAGCAGCCAGGCGCACATCATCGGCGTGGTCGTCAGCGAGACGACCATCGAAACGCCGATGGCGACCGACAGCGTGACGGCAAACTCGCGGAACAATCGGCCCACGATGCCGTTCATCAGCAGGATCGGAATAAACACGGCGACCAGCGAGACGCTGATCGACAGCACGGTGAACCCGATCTCTTTGGCCCCCAAGAGGGCCGCCTGGAAGGGGGGAATGCCCTCCTCGAGGTGCCGGGTGATGTTTTCGATGACCACGATGGCGTCGTCGACGACGAAACCGGTGGCGATCGTGAGGGCCATGAGCGAGAGATTATCGAGACTGTAGCCGGCCAGGTACATCACCCCGAAGGTGGCGACGAGCGAAACGGGGACGGCGACGCTGGGAATGAAGGTGGCCCGCGCGTCACGCAGAAACAGGAACACGACCAGGATCACCAGTCCGATGGACAAGACGAGAGTGAACTGCACGTCGTGCAGCGAAGCGCGAATCGTCTTGGTCCGATCGTTGGCGATGTCGAGATCCATATCGGCCGGGATTTGCGAATCGAGCTGCGGGAGCAGCTCCAGGATGCGATCGACCGTCTCGATGATGTTGGCGCCCGGCTGGCGGAAAACCATGAGCATGATCGCCGGCTTCCCGTTCGACACGCCGAAGGCCCGCATGTCTTCCACCGAATCGGCGACGGCGGCCACGTCTTTCAAGCGGATCGGCGCATTGTTGCGCCAGGCGACGATCAATTCGGCATATTCGGCCCCCTTCATCAACTGATCGGTGGAGCTGATCGTCCAGGCCCGCTCCGAGTCGGCAACCTGCCCCTTGGGACGGTTGGTGTTGGCGGCGGCCAATGCGGTCCGCACGTCTTCGAGCCCGACGCCCAAATGGTTCATGATCGTCGGGTTCACTTCCACGCGAACGCCGGGGTTCGCGCCGCCGCCGACCATCACCTGCCCCACGCCCGGCACCTGCGACAGGCGCTGCTGCAGGATCGTCGCGGCGACGTCGTACATCTGGCCGCGGTCGTAGGTGTTCGAAGTCAGGGCCAGCATCAAGATCGGCGCGTCGGCCGGGTTGACCTTGCGGTACGAAGGATTGTTGGGCAGGTTGGTGGGAAGCTGGCCGCGGGCCGCGTTGATCGCCGCCTGCACGTCGCGGGCCGCCGCGTCGATGTTGCGGTCGAGATCGAACTGCATGGTGATCGACGTCGACCCGAGCGTGCTGGTGGAGCTCATCTCGGTGATGCCGGCGATCCGCCCGAATTGCCGCTCGAGCGGCGTGGCGACGGCCGAGGCCATCGTTTCGGGGCTCGCGCCGGGGAGCGCCGCATTCACCGAAATCGTCGGGAAATCGATCTGCGGCAGGGGGGAGACGGGAAGAAAATGGTAGCCCAGAATTCCGGCGAGCGTAATCGCCACCGTCAGCAGCGTGGTGCCGGCCGGCCGATCGATGAAAGGGGAAGAAAGGCTCATGGATCAATCGCAGGAATGATTGAAAAATGAAAATTGCAAATTTGAAATTGACGATTGCCGCACGCCCGTTCAATTTGCATTTTTCAATTCTCAATTCTCATGACTTTTCATTTCGTTTCCAGACTGTGAGCGGCGCCCGCCAACGCATGCGACTGCCGTTCGCCGGAATCCTCTGCCGGGTCCTCCCAATTCAGATCGCCCGGAGAGTGCGATCCGGCAAATCCCAATCGCGTCGCCACGCGGTCGAACCACAAGTAGATCACGGGGGTCGTGTAGAGGGTCAGCAATTGGCTGAAAATCAGCCCGCCGATGATCGTAATCCCCAGCGGCCGGCGCAATTCGGAACCGACGCCGTTCCCCAATGCCAAAGGCACTCCCCCCAAGAGCGCGGCCATCGTCGTCATCATGATCGGCCGGAATCGCAGAAGGCAGGCTTCGTAGATGGCGTCGTGCG
>DASYAR010000210.1:0-4047 GCA_036501235.1 Planctomycetaceae bacterium | reverse complement strand
ACTTAGCGATGTGGCCATCGAACCGGCCGACCTCGTCAGCAACGGCGCTCTGAAAGGCGCGTATCACATCGCTCATATCTTCAGGATCTAGTTTTGCCGCAAGCGCAGTGGAGCCTACCAAGTCGCAAAACATTAGCGTCAGCTGCCGCCTCTCGGCAGTCGATGCAGAAGCCTCGACGTGCGGCGACAGGGCGCGTAGAGCGGCGATCGCTTTGAGGATCCGCTTGCGATGGCCTAAGGGCGCGCCTAGTTTCTCAAGGTCAATTTCGTTGAGGTCAAGCAATACCTCCGAGTCGATTGCGTTTTCACGAAATCGATCTTCGTATTGGGGCAGACCCAAGTTGCGCAACCAATCCCCGACGTCCATGATCGATCCCCGATCGGTTGTGGTCGATCATGGTCCCGGTGAAACTCCGAGTCCAGGATATAGATTTTTGAATGACCGCAATGGGTCGACTCCTGTCGGTCGCGGATCACCTGTGATCGGTTGCCACGAACGACTCTCAAGGGGGGATTCCGGCCGTTCGTTCGGGGCAACGCGGCGGCCAGCCGAGCCCCGATCGCAGCGATCGAACAGATAGCTAACTACTGCCGAAAAAGCATCACGACAAACGCCAATATTCCGAGGGTGGCGACCAATCCCGCGAACACAACCGTCAGCCTGCTTTGCCTTCCCAGGTAGTCGGTCTGCAACGAACGCATATTCTGCCGGTACTCGACCGTCGCCAGCGCAAGCGCGGCCAATCCGATCGCCACCAGGATGAGCCCAAATCCCTGCGAGCCTATCCAATGATCCTCCGCGCCCGGCTTCCTTTCGATCTGAAAGAACTTATACACGCCAAAACCGAAGGTGATCAGCGAAGTGCCCGTTCTGACCCAGGCCAGCATGGTGCGTTCATAGGCGACGCGAGTGCGCTCGACGGCGAGCCAGGTTGTACGATCGAAAGGGCGTGCTTCCGTGGTCGATTCCGCCATCCCTGCAATCTCCTGCGGGCGCCATTGGCGGCCACCGGCCTCCCTCTATCTCGCCGCGAGATACTTCACCTCGACTCGCTCGATCGTTCCATTGAACTTGAACGGGGCCTTGTCGTAATAGTCGAGCGACACCGGTGAGCCGAGCGCGACGCCGATGTCGAGGCAGTCATTGGCGGTGAAGATCAGCGGCGCGCTGATCGGAACCACCCCTTCGGCGACGACTTTGCCAGCCGCCGTCATGGTCACTTTCAGCGGGCCAGCGGGCCTCGGTTCGACATAGCGCGTTTCGACCTCGATTCTCACCTTGCCAGTCGGCAGCTTTTCTTTGGCCCGGATTTTGGTGCGCTGAATGATGAAGAGGTTGTACTCGTAGCAAAGGATTCCGTCTTCGACGAAGCAGGTGAGGCCGCCGGAATTCGCACCCAATTTATAGAGAACCCCGTTGGCGTCGGGAGGGACCACGGCGTCGATTGTAACCACATTGGGCTTGTTGCCGAGCGCCGGGGCGCAGAATTCCGGCATGCGGACCGTATCGCCGGCGAAGGTCCATTGCGAATAGGGCGGCGCGACGCGCAGTTCGGGGTGAAGCAGCGGGACCCAAAGACCCCCGCCGATCGGAAGCGCCTTGTTCTTCGCAGCTTCGATAAGAAAGATTTCCTTCAGCTGGGCCAGTTTGTCAGGCATCTTGGACGCCAGGTCATTGGCCTGGCTCCAGTCTTTTTCCAAGTTGTAAAGCTCCCAGACGTCCTTGTCCGGCGTCCATTCGTGAATGCCGGGGGGCAGCCCGGGGAGCCAGGGGGCCCGCGGCCCGAAGGCGCAGGCCATCCAGCCGTCGTGATAAATGGCGCGGCTGCCCATGATCTCGAAATACTGGGTCAGTAATCGTCCCTTCGCCTTCGCGTCGTCGAAAGAATAGGCGAAACTGACACCGTCGATCGGGTCCTGCTCGACGCCGTTGATCGTCCGAGGCGGCGTTATGCCGATGATCTCGTAGATCGTTGGGACGATGTCATTGCAATGGTGAAATTGCGTGCGCGTCGTCGCGTCAGGCTTGATCTTAGCCGGCCACCGGACAGCCATCGGGTTGCGCGTGCCGCCGAAATGCGAGGCCAGGAGCTTCGTGCCTTTGTAGGGTGTGCTGCCGGCCCAGGCCCATCCCGCGTGGTACATCGAATCGGTCTTGGGCGAGCCCAGTTCGTCTAGACCACCGATTTCTTCGAGTGCGGCGATATGCTGCTTGACGGTGGTCGGAATTCCGTTTTGCGCCAGCAATTCGCTGACCGTGCCGTCTTGGCCTTCCGCCGAGGAGCCGTTGTCGCCCCAGACGTAAAAGATCAGCGTGTTGTCGCCATAGCCCAGCCCTTCGATTTCATCGACGATCCGGCCGACCTGGAGATCGACGTGTTCAGTGAAGCCCGCCGCCACTTCCATCAGGCGGCGCTGGAAAGGCTTCTCGTCTTCCGGGATGCTGTCCCAGGACGACATCGTCTCGTGCCGAGGCGTGAGTTGCGCGTCGGCGGGAATCCACCCTTTCTCTTTGGCGCGCTTGAAAACGCGCTCGCGATAGGCGTCCCAGCCGTCATCGAACTTCCCCTTGTACTTGTCCGCCCACTCTTTCATGATGTGATGGGGGCCGTGGATCGCGCCGCTCGCCCAATACATGAAAAACGGTCTGTCCGGCTGGAAGGCCTTGTGCTTGTGCAGCCACGCGATCGCGTCGTCCGCCAGATCCTCGCTGAGATGGTAGCCTGCCTGCGGCGTTTTTGGCGGGTGAACGTAGGTCGTGTTGCGAACCAGGTTCGGTTCGTATTGCGAGGCCTCGCCAGCGAGGAAGCCATAGAAATATTCGAAGCCGAGGCCGGTCGGCCAGTTCTCGAACGGACCTGTCGGGGTGGTCTCCTCGGCGGGCGTGTTGTGCCACTTGCCCCAGGCGGCCGTTGCGTAGCCGTAGTCCTTCAATACTTCTGCAGCCAGGGCACTGCTCTTGGGAATGTGTCCTGAATAGCCATCCCAGTCATTCGCCAGCTCCGCGATTTGCCCACTTCCGACCCGATGGTGATTACGTCCGGTCAGCAGCGACGCCCGGGTCGGCGAGCACATTGCCGTCGTGTGGAACCGATTGTACGCGATCCCCTCCTTGACGATGCGGTCCATGGATGGCGTTTGCACTTCGCCGCCAAACGTCGCCGGAAGGGCAGGGCCGGCATCGTCGATCAGCACGATCAGAATGTTCGGCGAGTCGACCGGAAGCCGGCGCGGTTTCGGCTGCGGCTTATAAACCGATTCCTGCATCGTGCGCCCGGCAATGCTGCCCGAGGGCGCCGGCGGGAAGGGAAGGGACTCTTGCTTCTCGGGTTTATCCTTTGGATCAGACATTTGATTTTCTCCCGTCGGCTATGGTTCCCCGAGACCAAACAGGACGAGCCCCGCCGCCAACCACCAAAGGATCGCCGTCAGTTTCCGGGTCTCGCTCATCGCGCCAGTCCCTGCCGCGCAGATTAGCACGAAGACACGACCAGCGTACATCTGGCTCGATGCGGTGCGATCGAGGACGAGAAGCCGTCGCGGGCCGCGCCTTCGCGCAGCTTCAGATTCATAAACATTGGATCTGAAATTGTGAAATTGAGCGATGGCGATCCAGAGCACAGGCCGCAGTTCCGGCGCGTGCAATTCCTCACATTACCTGTTCGTCGGGTTTCTGGTATAGCAATCAAGCACGTCCCCCGCGTTGGATGCGAAATATTCTCGTTTCTCGATTATCAACAATCGAATGGTTTCGAAGACCCTGTTGAGATGGAACTTCATCGCGGCGCCGGCCGCGTCCGGATCCCGAATCTTGAGCCCGTCGACGATGGCGCGGTGCTCAGCCAGCACGGTTTCCAAATGGCTGGGAACAGGAAAGGCCAGGCGTCTGACGCGATCGAGCTGCGCTTTCGCGCCATTTACGATGCGCCATATGCGAGCCGACGCCCCAAATTCGCAGATCATGCTGTGGAAAGCCTCATCGCGCTCATAAAATCCGTCATAGTCCAGATCCGCTGCCAAACGATTTTGTTCATGCATGTTGAAGTC
>DASYAR010000209.1:0-9846 GCA_036501235.1 Planctomycetaceae bacterium | reverse complement strand
CGAGGCGCTCTCGTCCGCTGTCCCGACGGCGTCGCCGCGACCTTCGACAACTCCGCCTGTTCCTACCGGGAATTGGTCGCAGCAGCCCACCACTGCGGCGAAGTCTTGTGCCGGCGCGTGCCGACGACACGTCAGCCAATCGCCGTCTATTTGCCGAAGCATTGGCAAGTCATCGTGGCCGACCTGGGCATCCTGCACAGCGGCAACTGCTACAGCAATCTCGACGTGAATTCCCCGCCGCAACGAACGCGGGCCATTCTCGATAACTTACAGCCGGCCGCCGTCATCACCGCGGAGGAATTCCGGCCCCATCTCGTTGCACTCGGCGTCCCCGCGGAACGGATCGTCACGCTCGACGAGATCCGGGCCGCGTCGCTGGCGGAAATTGCCCGCGCGGCTGTCTCATCAGTCTCGCAACGCCGTCTCCGCGCACTCGATACCGATCCCGTCTGCATCATCAATACCTCGGGATCGACCGGCGTTCCCAAGAGCGTGGTGATGAACCACCGCAACGTGATCGACTTCATCGACTGGACACTCGATACATTCGACTTCGGCCCGAGCGACGTCTTCGGCAGCCTGTCGCCGTTCCATTTCGACATCTACACGCTGGAATTGTACGTGGCGTTGGCCACCGGCGCGACGATTTCGATCATTCCCGATTCGCTGGCCCCCTTCCCCGCCAAACTCGTCGATCACCTCGCACGAAACCATGTGACTTTTTTGTTCTGGGTGCCGTCGGTGATGGTGCACATCGCCAATCTGGGCCTGCTGGATAAGTTCGACTTGGGGCCGCTCAAGCGGGTGTTTTTCGCTGGAGAAGTCTTTCCGACGAAGCAGTTCAATATCTGGCGCAACCGATTGCCACGCGCGCAGTTCGTCAATCTGTACGGGCCCATTGAAATCACCGTCGACTGCACTTACTACATCGTCGACCGCGAGTTTGCCGATCACGAATCGCTGCCGATCGGCATTCCTTGCCGCAATACCGAGATTCTGATTCTGGACGATCAAGACAAGCCGGTCGGGATCGGCCAGACAGGCGAATTATGCGTGCGCGGCAGCTCGCTGGCGCTGGGGTATTGGAACAATCCCGAACGCACCGCCGCCGCGTTTGTCCAGAATCCACTCAACACCAGCTTCCCCGAAAAAGTGTACCGCACGGGAGATCTGGCCGCCTGGAATGAACGGGGCGAGATCCTGTTTGCCGGCCGGAAGGATTACCAGATCAAGCACATGGGATATCGCATTGAACTGGGGGAGATCGAAACGGCCGTCACGAGCATCGAGGAGATTTCGGCCGGCTGCGTGATGTACAACGCTGACCGCAAGGAAATCACGCTGTTCTACGCCTCAGACGCGGCCCTGTCGCCTGGCGAAATCCGCAAACGGCTGGCGCCGGCGCTGCCTGCCTATATGCTGCCGAAGGCATTTCACCGACTCGATGCCCTGCCCCTCAATCCCAATGGGAAAATCGACCGGCATCACCTGAATCAAAGCTTGAATCGGCGGTCTCCTTCTTCGTGATTGATCGGCCCCGTTCTTTATGTACCAGCAGATCGTCATTATCGGGTCGGGCCGAGTCGCCTCGAGAACATTAGAAGCGGTGCTGCGGGTGCCGGAACGACCTCACGTCGTCGCGGTCGAAACTGAATCGCCATTGACGACGGCTTTGGGCGCCACCTGCCGTCGACAGGGAGTCCCCTATTCCCAAATCATTCCCCGCGACGCGCTGGTGAGGTTTTTTCACGAACGGCCGGCCCGCACGCTCGTTCTTAGCGCTCACAATGTGTTCATTTTTCCTCCAGCGCTGGTGGACGACGCACGGCTGACAATCGTCAATTTCCACAATTCGCTGTTGCCGCGGCATCGCGGACGCAATGCGCCCAGTTGGGCTCTGTTCGAGAGAGACCACTGGGCGGGAATCAGTTGGCACCGCGTCACCGCCGCGATTGACGAGGGACACATACTCTGCCAACGGCGAATTCAACCCGCATGGAATACGACTGCCTTCGCGCTCACCCGATCGTTGGCCGATCTAGGAATGCAGGCCCTCGTTGATCTGCTCCCCGATCTGGTTGCCGGCGTGGCCCATGCAATTCCTCAAGACCCGAACATAGCTCCTTCGTTGCATCGTTCTTCGGAAGTGCCCAACGAAGGGTTTCTCGACCCGAACTGGTCGCTGGCACAAGCCTCGGCTTTTCTGCGAGCGCTTGATTTTGGCAAGCTCCCGCTGTTTCCCCGGCCGCGCGTGCGGCTGGACGGCGCCGAGCACACGATTGCCGATTACCGTCTCACGGAGGCGACGGGAAGTTCCGAACAGCGTTCGTCTGGACGCTCGTCGGCGCACGAGCTTCGGTTCGCTGAGGCGGGACTGCATCTGACAGTCTCGTTGGAATCCGGAGCCGCCGTGAGCGACCGCCAAGAACCCATCTTGTCTCAAGGATGACTTCATGACAAAAGCGCTGCGCACCTTACTGACCGAGATTCGACCGGAAGCCGAGTTCGACCAGTCCACCGACTTTTTCGAAGACGGGCTGCTCGATTCGTTCGACCTGGTGACGTTCGTCGCCGAGCTCGACCGCAAGTACGCGATTTCAATCGACGGCACCGACATTCTCCCCGAGCACTTCTGCAATTTCGACGCGATCCAGTCCCTCCTGCAGAAATACGGCGTCGCGGAATGAACTTCGTCTTTTCCCGGAAGCGGATTGCCGGAATTCTCGTCGCGCTCCCCGCGAACGAACGCCGCTTCGTCGACGACATGCGGCAGTTCGACTTTCCCGTCGCACGGTCGCTTAAGCTGATGGAGGTCATGGGCTACGACCGCCATCGCGTCGTGAACGACAGCGTCTGCGTTTCGGACCTGGCCGTCACGGCAATCGAACACCTGTTCGCCCGCAAGCTGGTCGATCGGGATGCGATCGACGCACTGATCGTCGTCACGCAATGTCCCGATCACTTCATGCCTCCCACCAGCAATCTGATCCAGGGCAGACTGAAGCTCAAGCAGGACATGCTGTGCCTCGATATCTCCCAGGGGTGCGCGGGTTACCTTATCGGCCTGATCCAGGCATTTCTGCTGTTGCAGCAACCGCATCTCAAGCGCGTGCTGGTGGTCAACGGCGACGTGCTCAGCCGCAAGGTCTCCGTCAAGGACCGCAACAGTTATCCACTGATCGGCGACGGCCTGGCCGTCACCATCATCGAAAACGACGCCGGCTCGGAGACGATTCACGCCAACATCAAAATGGATGGGACCGGCAGCGATGCCCTGCTGATTCCGGCGGGCGGGTTCCGGCTCCCATGCAGTGCCGAGACGGCGGCCGTGGCCGATGCAGGAGACGGCAACAGCCGCAGTCTGAATGATTTGCGGATGGACGGCACGGCCGTCTTCAATTTCGTGCAGCGCGAAGTCCCGCCGATGATCGACGAACTGCTGCGGACCGCCGGCATTTCCAAAGAGGCGATCGATTACTTCCTGTTTCATCAGCCGAATCGGTTCATGCTCCAGAAGCTGGCCGACAAGCTGGGTGTGCCGCACGACAAGATGCCGATGAACGTGGTCGAGAATTTCGGCAATTCGAGCGGCACGACAATCCCCACGGCGATCGCGTTCAATCTGCATGAAAAACTCCTTCGCGAGTCGCTTCAGGTGTGCCTGGCCGGCTTTGGCGTCGGTCTGACGTGGAGCTCGATGCTGCTGCAACTCGGGCCTCTCGATTTTTGCGAAATGATCGACTGCTAAGAGCCTATCCGAATACTTCCTTCGCCCCTTGGGGGAGAGGGGCCGGGGGTGAGGGGTTCGAAGTTCTCGGATAGGCTCTAAGCCGAGACCTCAGAGTTCCGGTCCCCCAGTCGAACGTATAGGCCGGGAAATCATCGGCACCCCGCCGTCTCGAAACGTGGCAAACAGTGACGCCGCGATCAGGTCGGCCGTCGTGCCCGGATTCCGCCGATTGCGGTCAGCCCGCAACCAGCGGTCGAACCTGTTCAACTCGATTTGTGCATTGCGCGTTCCCGGCTGGGCGGCCTGGAGCACGATGCGTGCCCGCTGCGATGCTTCAGCCGCAATCTCGTGCCCGCATTTGCGCAGGATCAGGCTGTCGGGATATTTCGAAAGCAATTCCAGTTGCAGGCCGACGATCGCCGGTTCCCAGTGCTGTTGAAAATCAACCGTCCTGGTGAGATAAGGCAATCCGACGCCGAGCACGGTTGAAAAGTTCTCACCGTATTGCCGGGCGATCATGTCACGATCGGCGGCCAGCCGCATGACGTCGACCAGGGATTGCGTCGGCGGTGCGCTGATATCCTGATCGTCCACCTGCCCCATGCCGCCAGGATGGGCCAGTCGAATGGCCTCATACACCAAGTCCGCATCATGAAGCGTCAAGCCGGCTAACACGTCTTGTATTCCGTCGATCAATCGTACCGCCGCGGGAACGGCTGCTAGGGGCGCAAGGAGCAGCACAATTCCCAGGTTCGTGTTGCGTCCCACCAGTTCTTGTGTGGCTGCCACAGCATCCCGGATTGCCTGCCCGACCCCGATTCCTGCCGTGCGAGAGAGAATCGGCGCGACCGCTTCGGCCGAGTCGACGAAATTCCGATAGGTCAGGTCCGGGAAGGAGCGCTGCGGGTGGACGTTGCCCGGTTTGCGGGCCGTCGCTTCCAGGACGCACGCCGCACGGATCTGATCTTCGAGGAGTTGACGATCCTTCTGTGGCGGAAAGAGTGCCATGAAAATCGAGTCTACCGCAGGCTGGACCGGCTCGCCAATCGTGAGGGGCTCGCGCCCATTCGTGAGGGCCTTGCCCCTCATTCGTGAGGGGGTACCGCACACTCCTCACGAATGCAAATTCTCGGGATTTCTTCCATTCGTGAGGGGCATGCGCCATTCATGAGGGCCTCCGGCACGTGTTCCGGTACTCCGTCGATCGTTCGATGTCAGCCATGTTTCGCCGAGGCTCACCCAACAACCCTCCCTGCTCCCCGAAAATGTGAAACTCCATAGCCAGTTTCCCTAAAAGCCCCGGAGGAGGCGGAAGTTAATAGCCAGGGGCGTCAGCCCCTGGAACTGTCGCGACGCGTGTCAGAGGCCTGTTAAGGGCGAAACCTTTCGCACGTGCCTCTGTCGCCCCATTCGGGGCTTTGGTTTTTGTCAATCCGACATCCAGGGGCTTACGCCCCTGGCTATTGGCTGTCGCCCCATCCGGGGCTGACGGCCAGCGCTTCGAGATCGTCCGACTTTCCGATTGCCCGTGGCGACACAAGGAAGCCCGACATGTGAGCGAGAGGATCGCAATAGAAACCCGAAGCGCAAGCGAGGAAACGGCAGATGAAATCGCTGAGCCGCCCCCTCGCTTGCGCGTCGGGTTACCAATGCCAGTCGCATCGGTCTCCAATCGTGAGGGGCTCGCGCCCAATCGTGAGGGGCTGACCCCTCAACCGTGAGGGGGTACCGCGCACCCCTCACCATTGCAAATTCCCGCGGTTTCTTCCTATCGTGAGGGCCATTCGCCAATCGTGAGGGCCTCCGGCGTGTATTCTGGTTCCGGAGCACTCCAATCGGATGGCACCCCGCTTCCGGCGAAGCCTCGGCGGAGATCCCTTTCGAGAATGACCCCGGGCTGCTGAGAGCCTGTCCGAATGCTCTCCTCGCCGCGTGCGGGAATGGTGCCGGAGGTGAGAGGTTCGGAGTTCATCCGAATACTCCCTTCGACCCTTGCGGGAGAGCGGCTGGGGGGTACGGAATTCTCGGCTTGGCTCTTAGCCCCGAGGCGTTTCGAAGCAGTCGGCGGGCCAGAGGACCGGCCATCTGACATGGCGTTGGCTTGCGTGGTGTCGACTGCCGACGGACGATCGGCGTCTGCGTGCATGAGCATCTCCCGACGTTGCATGAATGAAATGGTCTGGCAACCTGCTGAAAACGGCGACTGTCCCTTTCCAATCAGAGAACTTTCCGGATCAACTCGATTTTATATATAATAACTAAAAATGTCAATATCAAATTGGAGGAAATTTCGGTGCATGATTCTCCAGAGCCGCTGTAACATTTTGCAAGGCATGAACTTTCGAAGTCGACAATCGCGTCGAAGTCCACCCAGCTCTTGAAAACCCCGCAGTGTCGGGCGGGAAACCAATGGACCCTGCGCATGGTGCCTGGATTACTGCGACATGGCAGATGGCTCCGGGCTGCTCGTCCCAATTGCAGCCGTCAGTTGGTTGATCGCAATCCTTTCGGTTGCAACAGTGGACGGCATTCTGATTCCTGCGGTTCTGTATTCCTGACGCTTGTGAGAATTCTGGGACGGCGCAATAATCTTCGATACAAAAATTGAAAGGCGTGGCCTTGGGGAGATGATGCTCGGGGCTCACCGTTGCTGGTTGGCGTGTTGTTGCCAGCAGGGCCGTGCGTCCGAATTGCAGGGAACTACGATGATCCAGCAGAAACTCATGTCCCCATGTAAGCGACATGGCGGCAAGAGTTACCTCGCCTCGAAAATCATCGGCCTGATGCCCCCGCGCGTCATGAATGCCAATAAACCCGCGCCAGGGGATTCAGGTTGGGTCCATTACGTGGAACCGTTCTTTGGCGGCGGGGCCGTGTTGTTCGCACAGGACCCGATGGGTATTTCCGAAGTCGTGAATGACATTGATCTCGAACTTACCACATTTTGGGACGTGCTCAAGTCGCCTGCAGGGTTTTCGGAATTACGTCAGTTGCTGTCCGTGACGCCTTGCTCCCAAGTGGAGTTCGAGCGCGCGCGACAGGTCGACGAAAACGCGTCCGCGGTCGTGCGCGCGGCGGCGTTTTTCGTCCGCAACCGCCAATCCCGTCAGGCCCTCGGGAATGCCTTCGCGACGCTGGCCCGAACCAGAACGAGGCGGGGAATGAACGAGCTCCCTTCCGCATGGTTGTCCGCCATTGACGGGCTGCCGGAGGTGCATGCCAGGTTGCAACGGGTCGTGATCCTGAACAAGTCGGCCATCGACGTCATCAGGCAGCAGGACGACACGCGGACGTTTTTCTACCTCGACCCGCCTTATGTTCACGGAACTCGGACGGTGCCATCAGCCTACTCCCACGAAATGACGGACGAAGATCATCGGGAGCTGCTGGCAACGATTGCAGGAATCCGAGGTCGATTCATTTTAAGCGGTTATGACAACCCGTTGTACACGGATTTTGCGGATCAGCACGGATGGCGCCGCGTCGACATCGAGATCGACAACAAGGCCGGCAGCGGGAGGGAGAAACGGACGATGACCGAGTGTCTGTGGATGAATTACTGTGGATGAATTACTGAACGGGGCGCGGTCCTCGGAGCGAACAAGCAGCGCCGCCGGTGCTCACCAATCATGCGCAAAAATTCGGCAGGAAGGCACGGACGTAGCGGGCTGAGATGAATCGGCACAACTGGCCGAATGAAGAGCACCTCGTTATCGGAGGTATCCATGCGCTCCACGCATCGGACCTTCCGAACTCCAGTCTCTACACGGCATCATTCCCATGTAACGATTTGTCCATTGCAGGACGGCGGGAAGGCGACGTGAAGTCCGCTACCTTCCACGAGCACTTTCGACGATTTTTTCACGAATCCCATCCGCGATAAGCTGTGCAGCTCGCAAACCCTCAATCGCCTGCTCACACAGCGACCAATATTGTTCCCACGCCTCTGGGCCGATAACCGCTGCAAAATCGATTCGCGTAGGCGGCCGCCATCGCTCAAAAGCCTCCAGGCGAGCAACTCGCTCAGCGATTCCTTCGACACCGCGTCCTGTTGGGGACAACTTCGCTTTCCCAAGCATCCAAGTCCGCCAATGCTTGTTTCCCTTACTCTGATTGCACTTTCCGCACGCAGGGACGAGGTTCGCAATTTCCGTGATATACCCGGTAGGGCGACGTTCCACGACAAGCGCGCGGAGGTGGTCCCATTCGGACGCCGCATCACCGCAATACGCGCAACGCACGTCGCTTGGGTCCGCTTCGAGTATCGCCAATGCATCCTCAATTTCGTCGCTCGTTGGCGGTACGGCCGGGATGACGGCGTTCACGAACACGTTTGTGATGCTTGACTTGCGAGACATCATGGTTCGCATTGATGGCATGGCGAATGCCGCTGCAAGCAGTTTGCGACGCGCTTCTTCGGCTGGAGGCGTCACTTCGACCGCCTCCTTCTCTCCGCGACGTTCGAGTGCTGCCCAGTGATCTGTTGAATTAGTCGGCTGCCAACCGCAACAGAGTCGGCTCTGCAAGCCGAAATAACCCAGCAGAGTTCAACCAGATCGATCCGGCGTTCGCCAGATTCAACTTTTGATACCCAACTATGGGGCACCTTCAGCCGGGCTGCCAAATCTCGCTGTGACAGGCCTGCGCCTTCGCGCAAGCTACGTAATTCTTCCCGAAGGAAGAGATATTCCGACGAATGCGTGGATTTTCTCATTGCCCCTATTATGGGTGCAGACTAAGATGCTCCCAAATTCGGAACATTGAGTGAACCGTTACACGTGATCGCCGTCGACGTGGCAGTCTCACAACCAGAGGCCAAAATGCAGGAATTAGAGCTTCTCGTCCCAACATTTTGTGCAGATAATCCCCGCGACGACTCCAAGACGGGCGAAGGTTGTGGTTCCGAAACGACAGGCTTGGGGTGCGCCGACGGTGCGATCGCCATCGACAATCCACAATCGGATTTCGGCGCGCCATTTGTTCCGGTGCTCGTGCATGAAGCCGATGGAGTACGAGTTGTCCTCGGTACTCATCAGCGACAGTCCGCTGATTTTTCCGATATTCAGATCGAGCGCCGCGGGAATGGATGGGCGATTTTTTTGCATCCAGTCGGAGGGTGCGACCCGAGCGCGGTCGTATACTACCTTGATGATGGCCGGAGCTTCGTTTCGCCAGTCCCGTTTCTGGGCCCGACTCCTGCAATCGAGTTTCTCGGACGCAACGACGAGCCGCGGGACCTTCGCGGCAGCGGGTAGTTCCGGCAAAGCGCGTCATCAACGTCAGCGGTTGCTTCGAGGGATGTGCCAAACCACAAATCCGCGGAAATCTGCGCAGGATGGTGAATGTTCAGATCGGCGTGATGTCGGAAGTACCTGCGACTCCCGCGACGACTCGCCACCCGTTTTGCGCAGATTACGGTGAGACGATGGATGGCAACATTCACTCTTTTTTTTGGCGTTCTTTTTTGGCGGGACGATTTCGGCGATGCGGTCGAGGATTTCCAGCGCATTGCGCTGCGGGATCCGCAGGCCCGGTCGACCAGCGATGCCGTTGACGTGCCCTTTCAGGGTTTCGGTTTCTTCCTTCCCGGCCGGCGGGCGGATTTGCGAGCTGGCGGTGGAGCGGGCAGTTCCCGCACCTCCCGATGGATTTCGTCCCGCAGTTCCTGTTCGGTGGGGAGATACAGCTTATAGCGGCTGGCGAAGATCTTGGGCGACTGTTGCAGGCCGAGCGTGTACTTCACGACGGTGTCGTTCTTGTCGGTGCGCAGTATCAGTCCGAGGGTCGGGTTGTCCCCCGCCGTGCGGCGTTCCTGGTCGTAATAATTCACGTACATTGCTATTTCTGGGGCATCGGTATCCACCAGCTCAAAGCTGGTGGCAAAAGGGGAGTCGGCTTAAGCCGACTGGGCCGTCTTGTTTGATGAAATGAGGGGAGGCGGAGAGGGAGGCCCCACCCACAATTCCGAGGCGATCTGAGCAGGATGGCGAATCCTGAAATCGCCGCATCGCTTACGGCTTGCCAAACTCGCCCGCGTCGTATTTCTTCCAGAACTCATCGGGGGACAGCTCTCCGCCGCCGCCGGTTCCGATCGTTTTGAGGCTTTTCATCCGGCG
>DASYAR010000208.1:0-41234 GCA_036501235.1 Planctomycetaceae bacterium | reverse complement strand
GTGCGGCTGTTTCTTCGAATCGCCCTCCTTTGAACCGAATCGCCTGGCCCACTCCGGCACGGCAGGCGTTCTCATCAGCAGCGCTGATCGTCTCGGCGTCGATGTCGGCGCCAAAAATCCCACCCGGCGGGGGTGGGAGCTGCTGCTTTTTGGCTTCGTCAACGACCGTCTGCCACACTTTGCCATCGAATTGCGGCCAGCGTTGAAAACCGAACGACTGCCGCGACAATCCCGGTGCGATCCGCATGGCTTTCATGGCGGCCTCGATCACCAACGTCCCCGAGCCGCACATCGGATCGAAGAACGGCGATTTGCAATCCCATCCGGTCAGGTCGACAATGGCGGCCGCCAGTGTTTCCTTGAGGGGCGCGGCCGTCCCGCGCACGCGGTATCCCCGTTCATGGAGGCTCGTGCCGGTCGCATCGAGACTGAGCGTGCATCGCCCGCCGGCGAAGTGCGCATGGACGACGATGTCGGGATAGTCCTTATCGACGTTGGGTCGGGATCCCTGTTCGCGCCGCAGCCGGTCGACGATGGCATCTTTGACCTTCAGAGCCGCGAACATCGAGTTGTCGATTCCCTGGCGCACAGGCTTGCGATGAAAATCTCTGCCGCGTGTTTCCCGGCCGCGCGTTTCGCGACCATGCGACGCGCGGCCTCGATTGCTCCGGTCGGAAGGACCTCCCGTCGCCCTTTCGGCCGAGCGACTCGCCGCTCCTTCGATCGTGGCCTGTACGGCTAGAGTTTTCGAGGCATCGAGATAATCTTCCCAACGCACACGCCGCGCCTGCGAATACAGCATTTCCTGCGTCTGCGCGGCGAAGTCGCGCAGCGGCCGCAATATGCGCGAGGCAGTGCGGAGCCACAGGCTGGCGCGATAGAGCAGCAGCAGGTCCCCTTCGAAGTGGACGCCGCCAAAGACCGGCTGTACGTTTTGCGCGCCAAGCTGCTGGAGCTCGGCGGCCGTGACGCGTTCGATCCCACGTGCCGCGACCGCGAAATATTTTTGAATCATACTTTAGAAATTTCAACGTCGTATCGCGCCCAGGCGCAACCGAATGCCAGTTATCAAAGACGCTTTGGTTGGTGATGCCGATTGATCGGAAATCACGCGCGCCACCGAACATAAGTCGCGGCGCATTTGAACATCGAGGTAAACGGATGGTACAGTTTTGGCGCCGAAACTGCCATTGGCTTCGACGGACAGATCATCTGTCATCCGCCATGCATGACCGTATTCGGAACTTTCCGGTCGCGGGTCACGTCTAACCGTTGTTCGAAAATCAACCCTGCCCGGGCTGGCTTCATTAAGAAACCACGGTCTTCACACGTCAGCTTTCTGATGTCTCGCCGTTCCTCGAAGGATCGACCTCATGACTTTGCATTCTCTTGCCTGGCCCGCCGGCGCTGCACTCCTCGCCTGGTCGGTCTGGTTGTGCGCCGCCGAACAGCCCGTTCCTCAATCGCAGCGAGAGCAGTTCCAGAAGGCGCTCGACGGCGGAAACTTCAAGGTGGCGTATGAAGGGTTTCGCAAGTTGGCGCTCGATCCAAACGACGATTCTGAACGCGTCGCGAGAGACATGCGAGGAGCGATTCAGGCCCTGCAGCGACTGGGACGAGTCTCCGAATTCGACGAATTCATCGAGTCGGTGATCGCAGCCCACAAGCAGAACTGGCGACTGCTCGAAGCGGCGGCGCAGTCTTACGAGACCATCCCCCATCACGGCTTCATCATCGCCGGAAAGTTCGAACGCGGCAATCATCGCGGCGGCGGCCGGATGGTGAGTGCGGCGCAGCGCGACCGTGTTCGCACTTTGCAACTGATGAATTCCGCACTCCCGCTGGCGCTCCAGGAAAAGATTCGTTCGAACGCCGCCTGGTTCCATTTGCAGTTTGCCAACCACGTTCTGGCGGGGGCAGCGGGGCACAACGCGTGGCGGCTGCAGTCCCTCACCGATCTTGCGACGTTGCCCGACTACGAAGAGGGCTATTCCGGCCACGGGGGCATGTCGGCCGGCGCGCCCGTGGGTGCCGCGGGAGAGCCCATCTTCTATCATGTCCCCAAGAGCTTCGAAGACTCTCGATCCGACGGCCAGCGCTGGCGCTGGTTGCTTGCGCAGGCGGGTGAATTCGATCCGTCGCTCTTAAACGAATCGCAGATCCGCCTGGCCGATTTCCTGCACGAACAATTCGGCGTGCAGACAATGGCGCAATTGGGAATCCCCCTTGCCGTCGACGGCGGTGACGACGATGCGAAGCCGGACGCCAGCGGCACCTACGCCCTGCACACGCTTTCGGATGAAGAAACGATCGCTCGACTTGCCACGGGGGTCAAACGCTTTCGGATGCCTGACGAGTTCAACTTCATCAAGCTGTATCGCGAGATTGCCGGCCGTGGAAAGAGCAATCCGGCCGAGCGGTCACTCGATACACTGGCGCAGATATTCGAAAATCGCCGACAGTACGTCACGGCCGCCGCAGGGTGGAAGCGGGCCATCACCGAATATGGACAGGGTGGCGAAAATTACCGCCCCAAGCGGCTCGCACAAATCGTCGGCAACTGGGGCCGGTTCGACGGTTCGGCGACGCAGCCGGCCGGCAAGGGAGCGACCGTCGAATTTCGCTTCCGCAACGCGACCAGCGTGTCGTTCGAGGCCCGGGAAATCAATGTCAATAAGCTCCTGGCCGACGTGAAGGCCTATCTCAAAGGGAGCCCCAATCAGGTCGATTGGAACAAGTTGAATATCGCCGACCTCGGATACCGGATTGTCCAGGAAAACGAGCGGCAATACGTCGGTGCGCAGGCGGTCGCGACCTGGAAACTCGATCTCAAGCCGCGCGCCAATCACGTTGACGACCGGGTCACCGTCACCACTCCGCTGCAAAAGCCGGGGGCATATCTCGTCACAGCCAAACTCACCGACGGTAACGTGAGCCGCATCGTGCTGTGGGTGGCCGACACCGTCATCGCGAAAAAGCAACTCGACGGCCAGTCCTATTATTACGTGGCCGACGCCGTTTCCGGACTGCCGGTTGCCAAGGCCAATGTCGAGTTCTTTGGATGGAAGCAGGTTCAGATCCAGCCGAACCGGCAGGTGTATAAGATCGTTACGTCGAACTTCGCCGAGTTCAGCGATCAAGATGGCCAGTTGATTCTCGATCAGAAGAAGTTGCCGCAAGACCACCAGTGGATGATCGTGTCGCGCACCGATGCGGGACGCTTCGCCTATCTGGGCTTCACCGGAGTGTGGTACGGCAATTACCACGATGCCGACTACAACCAGACGAAGGTCTTCACAATCACTGATCGGCCGGTCTACCGGCCGAACCAGACAGTGAAGTTCAAGTTCTGGGTCGAGCACGCGAAGTACGATGAGGCCGAAGTCTCGGCGTTCGCCAACCGCCCCTTCGCGGTGCAGATCAACAACCCACAAGGCGAGAAGATCTTCGAGCGATCAATCACCGCCGACGAATATGGCGGACTCGACGGCGAGTTTCCGCTCCCGAAAGGCGCCGCGCTGGGGGTGTACTCCGTCTTCCTCGTGAATCACGGCGGCGGTACCTTCCGCGTCGAGGAATACAAGAAGCCTGAATACGACGTGCGCATCGATGCGCCCAAAGAGCCGATTAGCCTGGGTGAGAAAATCACCGCGACGATTCAGGCCAAGTATTTCTTCGGCGCACCGGTCGTCAAAGCGAAGGTCAAGTACAAGGTCTTGCGAACGAGCTACAGCAGCGCCTGGCATCCGCCGGGTCAGTGGGACTGGTTCTACGGCAAAGGGTACTGGTGGTTCGCGTACGACTACACGTGGTATCCCGGCTGGCGGAACTGGGGTTGTCTGCGCCCTGTCCCCGCATGGTGGGGACGCCCGCAGCAGCCGCCTGAAGTCGTTGTCGAAAATGAAGTCGCGATCGGCCCCGACGGCAAGGTTTTGGTCGAGATCGACACGCTCCCTGCGAAAGAGCTGCATGGCGATTCCGACCATCAGTATTCGATCACCGCCGAGGTCGTCGACGAATCGCGGCGGACGATCGTCGGCACGGGCAAGGTGCTCGTGGCACGCAAACCTTTCAAGGTTTTTGCGTGGGTCAACCGGGGACATTATCGAGCGGGGGACGCAGTCTTAGCCCAGTTCCAGGCGCAGACGCTCGATCAGAAGCCGGTCGAAGGAAAGGGGGTCCTCAAGCTCCTCAGCATTTCGTATGACGATCAAAATGAGCCGGTGGAAAAAGTCGTCGAGACGTGGAACCTCGATACCGACGCCCAGGGGCAGGCCCGCCAGCAGATCAAAGCGGCCGGGAAGGGACAGTACCGCCTCGCGTATCAACTGACCGACGCCAAAGAGCACACGATCGAGGGGGGTTACGTGTTCGTCGTTCGCGGAGACGACTTCAACGGCCGCGAATTCCGATTCAACGACATCGAGCTGGTCACCGACAAGCGCGAATATGCGCCGGGGGACAAAGTGCGGCTGATGATCAACACGAACCGCGCCGGCGGGGCGGTCGTCCTGTTTTTGCGCCCGTCGAACGGCATCTACCTGCCTCCCAAGATCATCCGCCTGGAGGGCAAAAGCACGGTCGAAGAGGTCGCCGTCATCCAGAAAGACATGCCGAATTTCTTCATCGAGGCATTCACGATCGCGAATGGCAAATTGCACAGCGAGCTGCGGGAGGTTGTCGTTCCGCCGGAAAAGCGAGTCGTTAACGTGGCCGTGCTTCCCTCGCAGGAAGAATACAAACCCGGAGCGCCGGCCAAGATCAAATTGCAGCTCACCGACGTTGCCGGGAAGCCGTTCGTCGGCTCAACCGTCGTCTCGATTTACGACAAGAGCGTGGAATATATCTCGGGAGGGAGCAACGTGCCCGAGATCCGCGAATTCTTCTGGAAATGGCGCAGGAACCATCACCCGCGGACTGAATCGACCCTCGACCGGTTCTTCCATAATCTGCTGAGGAGCGGAGAAGTGGGCATGTCGAACTTGGGAATATTCGGCGAAGCGGTGACGGAGGAAATGCTGGGCGACGCATCTGGGCCACAACGGTTTTCCAGTCGCAAACGGGGTGCGAAGATGGGCGGCATGGGAGGTGGCTTCGGTGGCCCCGCGGCGTCGGCCGCCGCCGGCGCGCTCGCAAAATCTGAGGCCTCGGAGGGAACTGCCGACAAGTCTGACCGTGATGCCGCAAAGGACGGCAGCGACGAGGCACAGGCAGCGCTCGGCGATAACGCCGGTACGGTCGCCGTTCCTGCCGCCGTGCGCAAGAACTTCGCCGACACGGCATTCTGGGCCGCCGCCATCTCGACCGACAAGGAGGGGACGGCTGAAGTCGCGCTGAACATGCCCGAAAACCTCACGGGCTGGAAGGTCAAAGCCTGGGCCATGGGCCTCGGGACTAAGGTCGGCCAGGGGGAAGCCGAGATCGTCACCAAAAAGAACCTGCTCGTCCGCCTGCAGGCGCCGCGGTTCTTCGTCGAGAAAGACGAAGTCGTTCTCTCGGCGAATGTCCACAACTATCTCGACAAGGCCAAGCCGGTCGACGTGGTGCTCGAGCTCGAAGGCAACAACCTCGCTGCGGTCGGCAATCTCCGGCAGAAGATCACGATCGACGCCAGTGGCGAAAAACGCGTCGACTGGCGCGTCAAGGTGACACACGAGGGCGAGACGGTCATTCGCATGCAGGCCCTCACCGACGAAGAATCCGACGCGATGGAGATGCGATTCCCGGTCTTCGTGCACGGCATGCTCAAGATGGAGTCGTTCTCGGGAGTCATTCGTCCCGATAAAAACGCGGCCAGCGTCGCGCTTTCGGTTCCGGCCGAGCGGCGGATCAACGACAGCCGCATCGAAGTTCGCTATTCCCCGAGCCTGGCCGGGGCGATGGTCGACGCGCTGCCGTACCTGGTCGAATATCCGTACGGCTGCACCGAGCAAACTCTGAATCGCTTTCTGCCGACGGTCGTCACGCAGTCGATCCTGCGGAAGATGAACCTCGATCTGAAAGACATCCAGGAAAAGCGGACCAACCTTAACGCGCAGGAAATCGGCGACGACAAACAGCGCGCGGCCGGCTGGAAGCGCTACGAGCGCAATCCGGTGTTCGATGAAGAAGAAGTCAAGCGAATGGTCGCCGAGGGGCTCCAGGCCCTCACCGCGATGCAGCTTTCCGACGGGGGCTGGGGCTGGTTTTCGGGCTTCGGCGAACGAAGCTGGCCGCACACGACCGCCGTCGTCGTGCACGGCCTGCAAGTCGCCCAAAAATCAGACGTGGCCCTGGTGCCGGGCGTTCTGGAACGGGGCGTCGACTGGCTCAAGAATTACCAGGATCGGCAGGTGCAGCTACTCAAGAACGCCGCCAACAAGCCAGCCAAGACCGAATGGAAAGAATCAGCCGATAATCTCGACGCGTTCGTGTACATGGTGCTGGCCGATGCCGACGTTGCGAATGCCGACATGCTCGAGTTTTTGTATCGCGACCGGACGAAGCTCTCGGTCTATGCCAAGGCGATGTACGGGCTGGCCCTGTTCCAGCAGAAACAGCAGGACAAGCTGGCGATGATTATCGAGAACATCGAGCAGTTTCTCGTTCAGGACGAAGAAAACCAGACGGCGTACCTCAAACTTCCGGACGGGAACTTCTGGTGGTTCTGGTACGGCAACGAGATCGAGGCCAACGGCTATTATCTCAAGCTGCTGACTCGCACGAATGCCAAAGACGAACGCGCCTCGCGGCTCGTCAAATACCTGCTCAACAACCGCAAGCACGCCACGTACTGGAACAGCACACGCGACACGGCGATCTGCATCGAAGCCATGGCCGAATACATGCAGGCCAGCGGCGAAGCCCAGCCCGACATGACGCTCGAAGTCTGGCTCGACGGCAAGAAGCAGAAAGAGGTCCAGATCGACAAATCGAATCTGTTTACGTTCGATAACAAATTCGTGTTGTTTGGCGACGCCGTCGAAACGGGCAAGCACACCGTTGAGCTGCGCCGCCAGGGAACCGGGCCGGTTTATTTCAACGCGTATCTCACCAACTTCACGCTCGAAGATTTCATCACGAAGGCCGGGCTTGAAGTCAAAGTGAACCGCAAGTATTACAAGCTGGAAAAAGTCGACAAGCAGGTGCAAGTTGCCGGCGCGAAAGGGCAGGTGCTCGGCCAGAGAGTCGAAAAATACGAACGCCACGAACTGGTAAATCTGGCGACGCTCAAATCGGGCGACCTGGTCGAGATCGAGCTCGAAATCGACAGCAAGAACGACTACGAGTACCTGATCTTCGAAGACATGAAGGCCTCGGGCTTCGAGCCGGTCGAATTGCGATCGGGCTACGGCAGCAACGAAATGGGCGCTTACATGGAACTGCGTGACGAAAAAGTGTGCTTCTTCATCCGCGCGCTGGCCCGCGGCAAGCACAGCATCTCGTACCGCATGCGGGCCGAAATCCCCGGCAAGTTCAGCGCTTTGCCCACTCGCGCCTATGTCATGTACGCCCCTGAACTGCAGGGCAACTCCGACGAGATCAAACTGGCGATCGAGGATTGAGCTTCTTACAACACCCAACCCTTACGATACTCCGTGTGCACGTATTGATTCAGCTCGGGGGCGTTTTTGACCTGCATTTTGTCGCTGTCCCATTCGATGCGCGTCCCGGGAGCGCGCAGGGCCAGGACCCCCAGGAGGCAGATCTCTGTGAGCGGGCCGGCGTAGTCGAAATTCGACACCGGCTTCGGTCCCCCCTTGCACGCCAGCAGCCATTCTTCGTAGTGGCCGGGTGAACGGGCGATTGACCTCGGGACTTTGACTGCCTCTTCGTGCAGTGCGGCGGGAAACAGCTCGGGCATGCCCCCGTGCGAACCGTGATGCATCTTCCCTTTCGTACCGACGTACAAGACGCCGTTGTCGTGCAGTCGCCGCCCTGCGGGCATTTCGGCCGGCGCGGGGGGCATCAGGCCCCCTTCGTACCACGTCATCCGCACCGGGGGCAGATTGCCCCGCGCTGGAAATTCGTAGGTGATGATCGCCGCGATCGGATACGATTCGAAATTGGGCTTGTTGTCGGCCAGCACGGAACCATCGAGCGTGGTCCGCGCCTCGACGACTGTCGGCGTTCCCAGCCCCAAGGCCCAGACAGGATGATCGACGATGTGACAACCCATGTCACCCATGGCGCCGGTGCCAAAGTCTCGCCAGCCGCGCCAATTGTGCGGCGCGTAGGCCGGATTATACGGCCGCTCCTGGATCGGCCCGAGCCACAGGTTCCAGTCCAATGTCGAGGGGACGGGAGGCGTGTCGGTCGGTCGTCCGATCCCCTGCTTCCAGAGCTTCCCGGCCCGGTCCGACCAGACGTGCACTTCGCGCACCTCGCCGATGATTCCCGCCTGGATCCACTCGTTCGTGAGTCGCGACCCTTCCGTGGCATGCCCCTGATTTCCCATCTGAGTTGCGACTCCCGCCTTACGGGCCGCTTCTGTGAGAACACGGCACTCGTGCAACGTGTGAGTGAGCGGTTTCTGGCAATAGACGTGCTTCCCCGCACGGATCGCCGCCATCGCCGCCACGGCATGCGTGTGATCAGGGGTGCCGACGGAGACGGCGTCGATGTTCGCGGCTTCCTTGTCGAGCATCTCACGAAAATCTTTGTATCGTTTGGCCTTCGGAAAGGCATTGAAGGAACCGGCCGCGCGCACGTCGTCGACGTCGCATAGCGCCACGACATTGGCCCCGTTCTTGGCGTGCGTGGCGATGTCTCCACCCCCCATGCCGCCGGCCCCGATTCCCGCCAGGTTGACCCGTTCGCTGGGGGCGATGAAACCTGCCCCGCCCAGCACGTGCCGCGGCACAATCGTGAACCCGAACGCCGCCGCCCCCGCCGCAGTTCCTGCCGCGGTCAGAAAGTTCCGGCGCGATTGTGTCGCCTGATTGTTGGCAGATTTTGCAGGCGTGGCCGTGTCAGTTGCGATCGTCATTGGTGTATTCTCCCGAGCGTATGGATGGAAACTGATTTCAAGATAATCCTCGTGCCGCAGAATTCATCCGTGGTTCAAGCGGGAAACAGAATTCAGCCACAAATGGACAAAGATTAACACAGATAGGCCTGGTCGGCAGGGCTGTCTTTCTGTCACTTTTTTTCGCGGCTGCCGGCACATGCGTCAGCCGCAGCTTCGACGCCAGCGAGCCGCTTGATGGCTCCCGTCACTCCCAGTGTCACCTGGGTCATTCTCTCGTAATCAAGCGTTTCAGGCGTGTTGGTGGCTTGGTGATAATGGGGGTTGCGAAGGAAACTTGTATCGGTCAGCATCAACGCCGGATACCCTTGATCCCAAAACGATGAGTTATCCGACAGCCGGATCTCGTGAATTGATTCCGGCAGCGCGATCGAGAACAGCGGAAGCCGGCTTGCCCGCTTGAAACCGCGACGAAAGTTCCACGACAGCGCAAATGATCGGAGGTTTCCGACTGCCGCCAGAAAGTCGCCACGGTGCGGAAATAGCCACCGTACAATTCGCGGAATGCCGCTCGGCACGTTCTGGCTGCCCGGTGCCGACGTGTAATACCCGACCATTTCCAGGCAAAGCATGCCAATTATCTTTTCGCGGCGCGTCCGGCAACCGCGGGCGTGCACCTGGCTTCCCATCGTGTCCATATGAAAGTGCGGAGGCTCTTCGCACGCAAATCCCACGAACCGAACCGTGCGTCGTAACTTCACTTGCCGTAGCAGCCGCGCCGTTTCGATCAGAACGGCTACGGCCGACGCGTTGTCGTCGGCGCCGGGGGTTGTCGTTACGGTGTCATAATGAGCGCCCAGCACGATGATCTCATGTGGAAGTCTCGTACCAGTTCGTGATACGATGATATTCGCAACTTGGTGTTCGCCGACGTCGTACCATTCACGCTCAACCGCGTCGTCCAACTGCTGAAGCTCGCGTTCGATGTACCGGGCGGCCGCTTCAAATGCCAAGGGATTGGTCACAGGCCGCGCTCCGATCAAACCGGCAAGCCTGTCGACGTGGACCTGCAGGCGTTCGGTCAATTCCTGGTGATCTCCAGCAGCAGAGCATCTTGGCGTGTTGTCGGTTGGCATGGATGGCAGCAGCTTACCACCTCATGGTTGCGGCATAAAGAATCAGCGAAAACTGGGCATCGCATGAAATTGTTAATTCGCCGTACTGCTTCGGCAGCGCTGGCTGTCACGCTGCTTGCCGTCTGCCGGTTCGCGCAGGCCGACGTTCCCGTCGACCTCACGGCTTATGAGCCGGCGTCGGGAGTCGCCGTTGATCATCAAGGTTCGCGACTGCACATCCGCTGGCAGATGGCAGAACGAGAGTATGGGTCGCTCACTCTGGAACTTCAGCCGAACCAACCGCTGATTGCCGAACTGGGGATTTCTCAGGCTGCCGACGGCGCGGTAATTCCCCTGGTTCGCGACGCCCAGCCCGTGACCCTGTTGACGGTCGGAGTCAGAGATCTGGCCGCTCAAGGCTGGAACGTGTTCTTCGATAATCCCCCCAGTCGCCCGCACGAAACATTTCTGGCCCGTCTCGAGAAACGGAAAGTACGCGTCCAGAGCCACGGCCTGCGCAGCACTGTCGTTATCGATGCGCTCTCCGCCGGTCCGTTTCAAGGACAGTTGCAATTCACGTTTTACGCCGGGTGCCGGCTCGTTCATGCCGAGGCAGTCCTGATGACCGCGAAGCACGCCTGCGCGATTCTCTACGACGCCGGGCTCGTGGGAGGCGCCGCGAGCTCGCCGGGCAAGTTCCAGACGATCGCCTGGCTCGATGCGAACGATCAGTGGCATCGGACCCCTGCCGACGGCGACCGGCCCGCCGAGCCGGTGGCCGTCCGGCACCGTACGCTCATTGCCGAGAATGAGGCAGGGTCGCTGGCCATTTTTCCGCCGCCGCACCAATTCCTGTATCCGCTCGACTTCGCGGACAATTTCAAGTTCGTCTGGCACGGCTCCGGACATCACGATCTGCTGCGAGAATGGGGTTTCGGAGTGCGCCAGCCGGCCGACGGCGACAAGCGATTCGTGCCCTGGGTCAATGCCCCTCCCGGCACCGACCAACACCTGGGGGTCTTTTATTTGCTAAGCCTGGGACGGGCCGAGGACGCCTTGGCGAAAGTGCGCCGATTCACGCACGGCGACCGATTTCCCAAGCTCCCGGGCTACAAAACATTCACCAGCCACTACCATGTCGAACACACGCTCGACTACCTCCGGCGGCAGAAGGAACAACGCACAGACGGCGTCCCCGCGGGCCTCGAAACGCCCGGCTTTGTGACGACGTTTCAAGCCCGCGGCGTCGATATCGCGCACCTGGCTGAATTTCACGTCGGGCACACGCCCGAGATGGTTGAAAATCGCATACCCTCTCTGGAGCTTCTGCACAACGAATGCCGTCGCCTCTCGAATGCCGACTTCCTGCTGCTGCCTGGAGAAGAACCGAACGTGCACCTCGGCGGCCACTGGATCAGCCTGTTTCCCAAGCCAGTCTACTGGTTGCTGCATCCTCAACCCGACACGCCGTTCGTGCAGGAGGTGCCTGGGATCGGCAAGGTGTATGCCGTCCACTCTGCGGAAGAAGTGCAGCGCCTGATGGAACAAGAACAGGGGTTGATGTGGACGGCCCACCCACGCACCAAGAGTTCGTACGGGTTTCCGGATCACTATCGGCAACGAGAATTTTACCGGTCCGAACGATTCCTGGGGGCCGCCTGGAAAGCGTTGCCGGCCGATCTCTCACAGCCGCGGCTGGGTTCGCGCGCCCTCGACCTGTTGAGCGACATGGCCAATTGGGGCACGCCAAAGTACATGCTGGGGGAGGTTGACGTCTTCCGTGTCGAGCCACAACACGAGCTGTATGGGCACATGAACATCAACTATCTCAAGCTGGAGAAGCTGCCCCGTTTTGATGACGGCTGGCAGCCGGTTCTCGAAGCGCTGCGACAGGGTAGATTTTTCGTCACCACCGGAGAAGTGTTGCTCACCGATTTTGCGGTGGGTGGCTGCGAGAGCGGTCAGACGCTGACGCGCGGCGACAAAACGATCGTCGACGTGACCGCACAAATCAGTTGGACGTTTCCGCCGGCATTTGCGGAAGTGGTATGGGGGGACGGCCGGCAAATCTTTCGAAAACAGCTCGATCTGGCCGACGCTGGCGCTTTCGACCGGCGTTCGTTGCGCATCCCGGTGGATGTCGCCGGCGCGAAATGGGTCCGGCTGGAAGTTTGGGATGTCGCCGCCAACGGCGCGTTCACGCAGCCGGTGTGGATCCAATGACGAGTCGCCCCAGCTATCTCTGGATCATCCCTGGCTTGCTGCTAATCCGAGCGCCCGGTCGAAAAGCGACCTCGAACGCAAAATGCAACTCTGCCAAACGTCGAGCCGGGCTGGCACGGCCCGAGTCGGCGCGTTAACCTCCTGCATGGGTGGACCACGGTAAGGATCATCGCAATGAAACGATTTCGACTGGCGTTGATGATTGGCATGATGGCAGGAATCGCTGCGATTGCCGCCGTTTTGGCACGCAACAGCTTCGGCGACCGCCATGCCGATGGAATCCAGGAAACTCCGATCAAGACTGCTGACAAAACGAGCCCCTCTCGCGCCGATTCCGGAGATTCTGAAATGAGTTCCGATCCTTCGACGGCTAAATACAACAAGCTGACTCCCGAAGAAGCCTACGTCATCCTGAAGAAGGGGACGGAAAGCCCCTTCATCGGTGAATACACGAATACGAAAACGGCCGGAACTTACATTTGCCGCCGGTGCAATGCGCCCCTTTACGAATCCGACGACAAGTTTCAAAGTGAATGTGGCTGGCCCAGCTTCGACGACGCGATCGAGGGTGCCGTGGACCGCCATCCTGATCCCGACGGACTCCGCACCGAGATCGTCTGCCATCATTGCGGAGGGCACTTGGGGCACGTGTTTTACGGCGAAAGATATACTTCCAAAAACACCCGGCACTGCGTCAATTCGGTCTCGATGCGGTTTATCCCCCAGGGGCAGCCGCTGCCGGAAGTGATTCAGCCGGAAAAATAGCAACATCCTCGGCGAGAAAGATTCCGGCGATTCGGTCATTACGTCTGCGGCGTTTTCGACGATCTCACAAGCACTCTGCCAACTGCCGACAAGCCCCGTGAATCGGATTGATCGAATCGACCAAGCCGTGCGCTATCGAGATCCAGCACGCCGATCAGCTTTTTCTGTGCGAGAAGCGGCACGACGATTTCGGATCGCGACGACGGATCGCAGGCGATGTGCCCGACGAATTCTCGAACGTCGGGCACGACGATCGTCTTCCGAATCTGCGCGGCCGTACCGCAAACCCCCTTCCCCAAGTCGATGCGGATGCAAGCCGGCTTTCCCTGAAACGGCCCCAGCACGAGTTGTTTCTGCTTCAGCAGATAGAAGCCGGCCCAATTGACGTGAGGCAACCGGTGAAACAATAAGGCGGAGCAGTTCGCCGCGTTGGCGATGAAATCATGTTCGTCTTTCACGAGCGAACGCAGCTCGGCCAACAAGTCAGCATAGCGTGAAGAAATCTTTTGCATGGGCGACGGCCTTCCGAGTGAACTCTTGACAAACTGTCCATTTCTTCCAAGAGTGACCGTTATATCCAAATTCAGCCCGTTGCGCCTGCTCATTGCACTCACCCACCATCGAAGTTCCTCCGGAGATCGACAATGCCCGCAGCCATACTGGAACGACCCGCGCCGGCGAAGATTCGTTTGACAAAACTGTTCGTCGACAATCAATGGATCGACGCCGTCGAAGGAGGGACGATCGACGCGCTCAATCCGGGGACCGGTCAAACGATCGCGACGGTCGCCGCAGGAACCGCGCCCGACGTCGACAAAGCGGTGAAAGCTGCACGGCGGGCGCTCGAAAAAGGTCCGTGGGGGAAGATGGACGCGGCGGACCGCGGGCAACTGCTGTTTCGACTCGCAGATCTCATCATCCAGAACGCCGATGAGCTGGCCCAGCTTGAATCCCTCAATTGCGGCAAGACGATCACCGACTCGCGGGGAGACATGCAGTCGGCCGCGAATTTCTTGCGATATTTTGGCGGCTGGTGCGACAAGATCGAAGGCCGCACGTTGCCGATTCGCGGAGAATTTCTGTCGTATACTCTCCGGCAACCTGTCGGCGTCGTGGGGCAGATCATTCCGTGGAACTTCCCCGTGTTCATCATGGCCGGCAAGCTGGCTCAAACCCTGGCGTGCGGCAACACGGTGGTCGTCAAGCCGGCCGAACAGACGCCGCTGACGGCCCTGCGATTCGCCGAGATCGCCGTCGAAGCGGGCTTTCCGCCCGGGGTGATCAACGTCGTCAACGGCTTCGGTGAATCCGCCGGAGCAGCCCTGTGCGTGCACCCCGATGTAGACAAGATCGCCTTTACGGGACACGTCGATACGGCCAAGATCATTCAGAAGGCGACCGCCGACACGCTCAAACGCACGACGTATGAGCTGGGCGGCAAGAGCCCCAACGTGATCTTCGCCGATTGCGATCTCGACCAGGCGCTCGCCGGCGCATTTCATGCGATTTATTTCCACGGCGGCCAATGCTGCACCGCGGGCAGCCGGCTGTTCGTCGAAAAGAAAATTCACGACGAGTTCGTCGGTCGTCTGGCCGAGAAGGCCAGCGCCCGCAAAGTCGGCGATCAGCTCGATCCGGCCACGCAGCAAGGCCCGCAAGTCTCGCAGGAACAACTCGACAAGATCCTGCATTATGTGGATCTGGGCACGAAGCAGGGGGCAAAACTGGTCACCGGCGGGAACCGCATCGGGGCAAACGGCTATTTCGTGGCGCCGACGATCTTCGACAATGTTCGCGACGACATGTCGATCGCCCGCGACGAGATTTTCGGCCCGGTCGTCAGCGTGCTGCCTTTCTCGGAAGTCGATGAAATGATCGAGCGGGCCAACAGCACGTTCTACGGACTCGCGGCCGGCGTCTGGACCAAAAACATCGACAAAGCGCATTTGTTTGCGAAACGGGTCAAGGCGGGGACCGTGTGGGTCAACTGTTATCACGTGATCGACGGCCCGACCCCATTCGGCGGCTTCAAAATGTCGGGACACGGTCGCGACTTCGGTACGGCGGCCCTCGAGCATTACACCGAGACCAAAACCGTCACGATTAAACTGGGATAGTCCTTGAAGGCAGGCAGAGATGGCTGGAACCATTCTCGTCGTCCAGCACGTTGCGTGCGAAACGCTGGGCACGATCGAGTTGGCATTGCGAACGCAGGGGTTGTCGCACCGCTACATTCGCGTTTATCAGTGTGAGGAGGTTCCTTCCAGCCTGGGTGACGCGGCCGGCTTGATCGTCATGGGCGGTCCGATGAGCGTCTACGATCACGGCCGATTGCCGCACCTCGTGCAGGAAATGCGGTTGGTCGAATCGGCGCTGGAACTGGGGCGGCCTGTGCTGGGAGTCTGTCTCGGCAGCCAGCTTTTGGCGCATGTCTTGGGAGCGAAAGTCTATCCGGGGCCGGCCAAGGAGATTGGTTGGCATCCTGTCACATTGTTGCCGAGCGCGAAGCAGGACGCGACGTGGGCCGCCGCTCCCGCCCGGTTCGTCGGTTTTCACTGGCATGGCGACGTCTTCGACGTGCCAGCCGGCGCCACGCCGCTGGCCTCCAGCGAAATGACGGCATGCCAGGCCTTCCGATTCGGCGATTCGGCTTACGGCATTTTGTTTCACATGGAGGTCACATTGCCGCAGATCGGCGAGCTGGCGACCACCTTTGCCGACGAATTGCGGCAGTCCGGCGGAAACGAATCCGAGCTGCAAGCCGGCGCTGCGCGGCACTTGTCGCAACTCACCGAAATCGGCCAGGGCCTCTTCGGCGGTTGGTCGCAACTCGCTGCAAAAGCGGCTACAGTTTGACCGAGCCACGCCGCAGCGAGAATTCGTCTGGTCCTGCTCGACCGGTGGCGCGGCCGGGTCACTGCCGTGGACTGCAACGTCCTGAATCAGGGAGCATCGCAATTGGATCGTCAATCTGAAGGAGATGCAGCGCCAACCCCGAACAAGGGATTGATCGAATCGGAGGACTGGCTGGCCGTCTTGCTGGGGAGCGTGGCGCTCCTGGTGGCGCTCTCGGCATCGGCAGTGAACCGCGCACCGGATTTTGCCGACAGATTGAATGCCATCGACAAGGGGCGCGAGCAATTGAAAGCGCTCGAATCCACCAAGTCCTCACAGGATGATGATTCGACGCGCAAAACGATCAAGGCGGAAGAGAAACGGTTGCAGACGTTGACCACGGGCCTGTTCACCAATCCTCTGAAACCCGTCATCGCCAAAGTCGGATCGTGGGAGTCGAACCCGGCCGACGCGTTTTTCAAAAATGACAAGTCGATCGTGCCCGGCCTGCTGGGAGTGTTCATCGCCACCCTCGTTCTATTCGGCGTCGGCAGCGCTCTGCGGGGCGAGCGCGTCGCACCGTTTGCCGGGGCCTTCGTGGTCGTGTTTCTCCTGGCGGCGGCGGCCTATGTGCTGGCCGGGCAGAACGTGATCAAACATTACAACCTGGAGTACGCCCTGTGGGCCATCCTGATCGGGATGGTGATCAGCAACACGGTCGGCACGCCACAGTTCCTGTTTCCGGCGATCCGCACCGAGCTGTACATCAAGACCGGGCTGGTACTGCTGGGCGCAGAGATTTTGCTCAGTCGATTGCTGGTCCTGGGATTGCCGGGAATCTTCGTCTCGTGGGTCGTGACTCCGATCGTGCTCATTACCACGTACATGTTCGGCCAGTACGTGCTGAGGATGCCGTCGCGATCGCTGAATATGGTGATATCGGCCGATATGTCGGTGTGCGGCGTTTCGGCGGCGATTGCCACGGCGGCAGCTTGCCGGGCCAAGAAGGAAGAATTGTCGCTGGCCATCGGGATCTCGCTGTCTTTCACCGTGGTCATGATGGTTGTGATGCCGGCGGTGATTCGTGCCGTCGGCATGAACCAGGTGCTCGCCGGCGCCTGGCTGGGTGGAACGATCGATTCGACCGGCGCAGTCGCGGCGGCCGGCGGAATGGTGGGTACCACGGCCCTGGAGGTCGCGGCCACGGTGAAGATGATTCAGAACATTTTGATCGGCGTGGTGGCGTTCGGCGTGGCCGTGTATTGGGTCATGTACGTGGAGCGAGATGAAAAGGCGGAGCGTCCTGGATTGATGGAAGTATGGCGACGGTTTCCGCGGTTTGTGCTGGGTTTTGTCGGCGCCTCGATTGTCTTCTCGACGATTTATTCCAGCGGCACGGCCGGAAGCGCGCTGGCGGAAACGGCCATCGGCGGCCTCAGCGAAACGCTGCGAGGCTGGTTCTTCTGTCTGGCCTTCGTCGCCATTGGGCTCGAAACCAACTTTCGAGCGCTGTCGCAGTATCTGAAAGACGGCAAAGCAGTGACTCTCTACGTATGCGGCCAATCGCTGAATCTGGCGCTGAGTCTCTTGATGGCCTGGATCATGTTCGAAAAGGTTTTCCCGCAGGCTTCGGCCGTTTTGAAGCGATAACGCCATTCATCCGACGGCCGAGGCAGTCTCGGCGACATTTCCAGGACGATCTGTTGAAAGTTTCTCGAACAGCACTGCAGCGTTGGGGCAGCCTGGCCGCCGCGATCCTGTCCATCGGGTTCGTCTGGCTCGTGGTGCTGCCACGACTTGCCGCCCAACACAGCGTGTCGGAATATATCGCGAACCAACAACGGCTGGGAATTGACGCCAGCGCCATGTTTTACAGTGAACTGGAAATCGTGCCGGCGATTGCGCACCATGTCGAGCGACTGCACGATGCGCATGGAGACGATTTCTGGAACAGGGCTTCGCCCGATCCGCCAAATTGAGCGGCCGTAAGCAGGGACCATTCGCCGAGTCGGCCGATGACGCGGGGACGGTCTACCGGCGCGGCAAGAGAACGACCGTGTCGGCCGCGCAATGGGACGAATTGGCCCGCCGCGTCGCCGCGCCGCAGTTTGTGTTCTCAGCGGAGTAAGATGACTACTTTGTCTCTTCCTTTTTGTCCGCGGCATCTTTCGACTTCACCCCTTTGTCGCCGCTCGCCGATTTCGATTTCGCCTCTTTCGCTTTGGCTTCCTTCGCCACCGAATCGCGGGTCACGAGCTTGAGCGAGGCCGAATTCATGCAGTAGCGGCGACCGGTCGGCGGAGGGCCGTCGGCGAACACGTGGCCCAGATGCGCGTCGCAGCGGCTGCATTCGACTTCGGTGCGCAGCTCTCCCGCACTCGTATCATCGATGTAGTTGACCGCCTTGTCATTGAGCGTCTGAAAGAAGCTGGGCCAGCCGGTTCCCGAGTCGTACTTGGTCTTCGAGTCGAACAAAAGCTGGCCGCAGCAGACGCAACGGTACATGCCGTCTTTCTTGGTGTGCGCATAGATGCCGGTGCCGGCGATTTCGGTCCCCTTTTTGCGCGTCACCCGGAATTGCATCGCCGTCAATTGCTTGCGCCATTCGGCGTCAGTCTTGACGACTTTTTTCGGGGTCTCCTCGTCGTCAACCGTCGGCTCATCGCTCTTGGCGTCAGCCGCCTCTTTCTTCGCGGACGCGTCCGATTTGTTTTTGACGTTGCTATCGGCTTTTTTGGCCTTATCGGCAGCCAGGTTCGGCGGCACGACGGTCAGCAAAGCCGCACTGATCCCGAAAACTCCCAGGAACGACAGCATCTCCACCCGGCGTGACGGCATCGCAATCATCCTCCGCAGGCAACCTTTAGAAATGGCCCCCATTGAATTATTACCGACACGAAATTTCGAGTCAAATGCAGTAAGATCCGTTCGCCGTAAAAACCAATCACGAATGCCAATTGGAACCGCAGAGACAGGCTCGTTGACAAAGACCAACGTCGCGATCAGGATAGCTTCGTCTCGTGAATCGCGCGACAATGCGATGTTTCAAAGCCCCTGCCCGCAAACCCTTCCTATGTGTCATTTATGAAGCCATTGCCCTTGAATTTGCCCGGCGTTGGTTGCTTTCTGGTCGGTCTGACGATTCTGATCGGCCATGTGCCGAAATGCGCTGGTGAAGAGGCGAAGCTGCGGACGATTCATTCGCAGCCCAGCTTTGTGTTCAGCAACGACCAGGCCGAAGTCGCCGTGACGGAAGTCGGTGGACACATGGCGCCGGTTACGTTTTATCGCGGCACCGATAAACTGGTACAGCCGTACTACATCAGTCCGTGGCAGGACGAAAAACATGCGCAAATGCCTGCGCCGGTTCTGGTTCCGTTGCGTGGCGATTTCTTCTGCCTGCCGTTTGGCGGTAATGCGGATGCCGTCAATGGAGAAAAACATCCGCCGCACGGCGAGATCGTCGGCAGCAAGTGGACGTCGGCCGGCGTGAAGAAGTCAGGCAATGTCTCAACGCTCACGCTGACGATCGAAACCAAGGTTCGCAAAGGACGCGTGACCAAGGAACTGTCGCTGGTTGACGGTCAGAACGTCGTGTACGCGCGGGACACGATCGACGGATTCGCCGGGCCGGCCCCGTTGGGGCATCATGCCACCCTCGCCTTGCCGGAGAACGAAGGGGCAGTGCGGGTCGCCACGAGCGCGTTCCGGTTCGGGATGACCTGCCCGTCGCTGTTCAGCAATCCACGGGACGGCGAATATCAGTCTCTGCTCCCCGGGGCGAAGTGGAACGACATGACGAAAGTTCCCGTGTGGACGAAAGGGGCTCCCGACGCCGACCTGACACGGTTCCCCGCGCGGTACGGCTATGCCGATCTCGTGCAGATCGTCAATGAGCCCTGGGAGAAAACGAAAGGCCCCGCGTGGACGACGGCGACGAATACCGAGGCCGGGTATGTGTGGTTTTCGCTCAAGGATCCGGAAGTGCTGCGGACGACGGTCTTCTGGATCGAGAATCACGGACGCCACGGTTTTCCCTGGAACGGTCGGAACAACTGCCTGGGCCTCGAGGACGTGACGTCGCATTTCGCGGACGGGGTGGCGGCGTCGACGCAAGAGAACACGCTGACGCGCGAAGGAGTGAAGACGGCGGTCGAGTTGAAAGCGGGAGAGCCGTTTTCGGTCAACTACATTCAGGGAACCGTACGGATTCCGGCGGGGTTCGACGTGGTACAGACCCTCGAATTCTCGCCGGGCGAAGTCACGTTTGTGTCGGCTAGCGGCCAGCGCGTCAAGGCGCCCGTGAAGCACGAATTCCTGAAGAGCGGGACGTTGTGAGTCTGTCGCTAAAAGGTCTTCTTGACTAATGGTTTATCAATATGAAACGCCTTGCACTCTTGATGGTGACCTGTTCGGTGCTCCTGGCGGCAGGCTGTAGTTCGTCGCCGGAGACGCCGGCGCAAAAGACTGGGGGGGCGCCGCCTGCGGCGAAGTCGAAGGGGACGATCGGCGTATCGCTCTTGACTCTCGATAATCCGTTTTTCAAGGTCATTGGCGACAATATCATTTCCGAAGGGCGGAAGCAGGGTTACGACGCGATCGTCGTCAGCGCCGATAAGGACGTGGCGAAACAAGGAAATCAGATCAAGGATTTCATCGTCAAAAAGGTGAGCGCCATCGTCCTGAGTCCGTGCGACTCGAAGTCGATTATTCCGGTCATTCAAGAGGCCAACGCCGCCGGGATTCCCGTCTTTACCGTCGACATTCCCTGCCATGAACCCGGGGTGAAAATCGTGACGCAGGTTGCGACCGACAATTTTGGCGGAGGCAAAGAGGCGGCGCAGGCGATGATCGAAGTCCTGGGAGAGGCCGGGGGCAAAGTCACCATCCTGCATTTCAAGCAGGCCGAGTCGTGTCAACTGCGCGTCAAAGGCTTCAAGGAGGCCATCGAGTCGCACAACGAAAAATCGGCGGCCAAGATCGACCTCGTTGCCGAGCTGGAGGCGGGAGGGGCCAAAGACATGGGATATAAAGCGGCAGAGGATTCGCTGCAGGCGCATCCGGACTTACGTGGCATTTTCGCCATCAATGATCCTTCGGCCCTGGGGGCGCGGGCCGCGCTCGAGAAAGCGGGCAAGACGGACCAGATTGCGATTATCGGCTTCGACGGCCAGCCCGAAGGCAAGCAGGCCATCAAGGAAGGGAAAATCTTCGCCGACCCGATTCAGTTTCCCGACCAGATGGGGATCCAGATCGTCGACGCCATCGTCCGGCACTCGAAAGGCGAAACATTGCCCGCGCAGATGCTGATTCCAACGAAACTCTACCGCAAACTCGATGCGGAATCGGACCCGGAATTGAAGTAGGGTGGGCTGATGGAATTCGGGAAGCAGAGCTTCCCCGTGTGCGTTCCCAAGCAGAGCTTGGGAACGAGTCGATGATGCACAAGTCATGCTCAAATCGCTGCTCTCCCGATTTCTTTCCGATTATGGCATGGTCCTCGTGCTGGCGCTGTTGTGCGTCTTCTTCAGCGTCGTGACCATCAGCGAACAGTCTCCGACGGGGGAACGGGCGGGCCGACAACTCGCCGAGACGATCCACACGCAATTCGGCCGCACGCCTCGCGTGCTGATCGTCGGTCGCGACCAGCCGGAGGACGCGGCGTTTGCCGAGGCGCTGTCGCGCGATCTGTCGGCTGCGGGGGGACAAGTATTGGCGGTCGTGAAAGGAGAGCCGAAAGATGCGCGCGAAGCGCTGCTGAAGCTTGCCGCCGCGAGAGACAAGCTCGACGCCATCGCCTGCCCGCAAGCCGTATCCGCATGGCTTGTCTTTTCGGATTTACAAATCGATTTCCCCGGACTGGGCGAGCCGCTGGTCATGAAGCCGCTGGCCTATCGCTGGCCGAATTTCCTGAAGGCCGAGAACCTCTTGAACATCGCCAATCAGATCGCCGTGATCGCCATTTTGGCGATCGGCATGACGATCGTGATCATCACGGGGGGGATCGATCTGTCGGTCGGCAGCCTGATTGCACTGGCGGCCGTATTGGCCGCGCTGCTGATTCGCGATTTTGCCGGGGGAGCGAATGCCACCGCAACCGGGATGACGGCGGCGTGCCTGGCGGCCGTCGTGGCGTGCGGAATGGTCGGCGCGTTTTCCGGTGCGATGATCACGCTGTTTCGGATTCCCCCGTTCATCGTGACGCTGGCGATGATGCTGGTCGGCAGCGGCCTGGCGTATATCCTGGCGGAAGGCCAATCGATCTATCAGATCCCCGATTCATTCGTCTGGCTGGGGCGCGGGGCCGACCTGTTCGGCATTCCGAACGCGGTGCTCTTGATGGTCGTCCTCTATTCTGCGGCGCACGTACTGATGTCGCGAATGCGGCTGGGACGGTACATCTACGCCGTGGGGGGGAACCGGGAAGCCGCCCGGCTGTCCGGGGTGCGAGTCGAGCGCGTGCTGATGTTTGCTTATATCGCCAGCGCCGTCGTGGCCGGACTGGGGGGAGTGATCATGGCGTCGCAGCTCAAAAGCGGATCGCCCACGTACGGCGCGATGTACGAGTTGTATGTGATCGCCGCCGTCGTCGTGGGGGGGGCCAGTCTGAACGGCGGCCAGGGGAAAATGCTGGGGACGCTGATCGGCGCGTTCACGATCGCCGTGATCCAGAACGGGATGAACCTGACGAACGTCGAGAGCTACACGCAAAAAGTCGTACTGGGGCTGGTGATTCTCGCCGCCGTGCTGATCGACATGCTCCGCCACGGCAGAGCCGGCCTTCGAGCTTGACTTCGTCAGCGGAATTCCTTGCGGAAATGCACATTCAACACAAACAGCAAGACGATGGGATAGAACAGACTCGGGATATGCCGTGAGAACCGGGCGAAATGCTCCTGGAAATTGTGGATCATGATGTTCGCGATCAATCCGATGGCGAGCAGGTTGCCTCCCCAATAACCGAGGATTCGATTTTGCGAGAGATAGCCGGCGCCGCTGGCTATCAGCAACAGGAATGTGCCCAGCAACGAAAGGATGGTATAGGCATCCATTGTCACGCCCTGGCGCTGCATCTCGGCTTGCATCGTGGGCGAACCGATTGCCATAAACAGGCTCAAAAGCGAGGCCGCGGCGAAAACGAATTGAAGCACCGCCAGCACGACCAGCCCTTTCGGTCTGTGAGCCGCATGAGAACTGGATTCAGGCTCGAGCAACGCCTGGCGAGCAGATTTCGAGGCCTGGCTCTCTAATTGACTGCCGTCCGAAGCGCCAGCCGGCGCCACTGCGGCATTGGCTGGGCGCTGGCAAGCCGGACATGAACCATCGGCCATAGGAATGACATACGTCCCGCAGTTCACACAGGTTGTCGGATCCATTGCGTTCATTGCCAGATTGTACCCCCGCATGGAAAAGACATGAAGGAAGATAATACAGCCCGCCTCCGAAATCTGCGTCGGCACGCGATTTCTCAATCATTGTTCCAGGCCATGTCTCTGAAAGCGGCGGTGCGGCGATTGGGGTTCGTGCAGGCGGATCCGATCCGCGCCCCGGCGCGGGCGCAAGATCTGATTCTGCGGCATCGCGTCAAGGTGTATCGCGCCGGCGACCTCGAACGGCGCTACCCGTCTCTCGATCTTGAAGAGGACGTACTGTACGCCTACGGCTTTCTTCCTCGTCCGGTCTGGCGGCTGTTGCATCCCCGAAACGCAACTGGGCTGTCGACGCTGGAAAAAAGGTGCTAACTACGGTTCGTGATTTCGGCAGAATGCACCCGGCGGAATTGGAATCACATTTCGGCCGCGAACGGGTCGTCAATGCGTGGGGTGGATATTCGAAGGCGACCACCCGGGCGCTGGAAAAGTTGCACCACCGGGACCTGCTCAGGATTGCCGGTCGCGAGAATGGAATTCGGATTTACGAATCGACGTCTCCCATCCAGCCGACACCGGTCGCACAACGTCTGCGCGAGCTCGTGATGGTGATCGCGAATATCCTGGCTCCCGCCCCCGAGCGGAGCCTGCAAAGCGCCTTGGGGCCAGTCCGGCGTTCGTTCGCCGGCGCCGGGAACACGCGCCACATGTTGAACGATCTGGTGCGGACCGGCGACTTGCAAAACGAGATGATCGACGGCGTCAGGTACGTCTGGCCGGCGTGCCAGCGCACCGACGAAGAAGTCCCGCGAACAGTTCGGTTTCTCGCCCCGTTCGATCCGCTGGTCTGGGACCGCCGGCGATTCGAACATTTCTGGGGCTGGCCGTATCGCTTCGAAGCGTATACTCCCGCAGCCAAACGCGTCCGCGGATACTATGCCATGCCGCTTTCGTGGGGCGAGAAGATCATCGGCTGGGCCAACGCCAGTGTGACGGCAGGACGCTTGAACCTCGAACTGGGGTTCGTCGACAAACGCCCTCGCGATTCGCAGTTTCGAGCCGAGTTGGCACTGGAGGTCGGGCGGCTGGAAGCATTTTTGGATCTGAAGAACGCGCCAGACGATCTGTCCTCCCACGAGTAGCGTGGCAATCCCGCGGATAAGTTACGGACGATCCTGCCGGCGGGATATAATTCCCTCATGGACGATTCGTGGTCACAATTTTAACGGGAATGCCCCTCACGATGACGGCCCTGGCCGGTGGATATTGTGTGCGTGGCCTCGTCGGTTTCATGCGCCGCCGGAAGTTGAATTGATAGCGCGCGAAACCCAGGATTGCCACTGCCGCTACGGCAGGTGAAAATGACGCGAATGGCCGATGTGAGGCAGGCGACGATTCAATGGAAAGGGACTGCGATGGCCGGCACGTACTTTGAGCCGTATGTTCCCAGCGCCGCCGACCCGTTCGACGCCGGCAAGGCAGCCCATCTGCTGCGGCGGGCCGGGTTTGGCGCCCCTCCGGCCCGGGTCGCAGCTGCCGTGCAGAAGGGGCTGGAAGAAACGATCGACGACCTGTTCGCCGAAGCAGACGACGAAGAACAGGAGTTTGCGCGGACGTTCAATGCGATCAACGGTAAATTCGTCAACGCCGGGGACGCTGGCGTATGCCAGGCGTGGTGGATTTACCGGATGGTCACGACGCGCGTGCCGCTGCGCGAGAAACTGGCGCTGTTCTGGCACGGGCATTTTGCCACCAGCATCCATAAGGTGGAGGATACGCAGCTCATGCTGCAGCAGGTCGACACATTTCGCCGGCTGGGGTTCGGCAGCCTGCGCGAGCTGGTGCTGGCAGTTGCCAAAGACCCGGCGATGATCGTCTGGCTCGACGGCGAGTCGAACGTCAAGGAGCATCCCAATGAAAACTTCGCCCGCGAGTTGATGGAATTGTTCACCTGCGGCATCGGCAATTACACCGAGCAAGACGTGCAGCAGGCGGCCCGTGCGTTCACCGGCTGGCATCGCATCGGTTCGCAATTCGTCTTCAATGCGGAAGCCCACGATACAGGAGCGAAGAAGATTCTGGGGCGGCGTGGGAAATTCGACGGGGGCGACGTGATCGATCTCTTGATGGCGCACGCCGCCACGGCACGATTCATCGCCCGCAAGCTGTTGCGGTTCTTCGCGGCGCCCCAGCCGACGGACGACGTCGTGGCCGAAGCGGCTGCGTTGTACGATCGCACGCAGCTCAACACGCGGTCGTTTCTGCGGGAGCTATTCCAGTCGCAGTACTTCTTTTCAGAAGAATGCCGGCGGACACGGATTGCCAGCCCGGCCGAATTCGTGATCGGCATTGCCCGCACGCTCAATCTGCGTCAGCCGGCGCTCGATCTGGTGGGCCAGATGAACCCGATGGGGCAGGAACTGCTGGCTCCGCCGAACGTCAAGGGCTGGGACGGCGAAGAGAAGTGGATCAACGCCACGACACTGGCCGCCCGGATGACGTATGCCCGCTCGATCCCGGAAATGAATGCCGACGACAATCAATTCAATCCGCATTTCCCCGCTGATGAGCTGGTCGCGCCGGATAACAAATCTCCGGCCGACGTCGTGGAAAGATTGGCCCAGGCGCTGTTTCAAGGAGAGATCTCGGCCGACAACCGATTGGAGTTCGAGAAGTTTCTGCTGGCCGGCGACGATGGCCCGCAGCCCGAAGCCTTTCGCGACGACGATGGGTTTCGCGCCACCAAAGTCCGCCAACTCGTCGGCGTGATGCTCGCACTCCCGGAGTTTCAAGCTTATTAACCAGGCGCGCGGGGGATGCCAGTTCCCTGGTGACGCCAAACTGGCCAGGCGGGAGAAACGGGTCGAAGAGTCGAAGGGGTCAAAATGTCGAAGAGGTCAATCATGTCCACAACACGTCGTGAATTCCTCCAAATCACGGGGCTATCGTTCGTTTCGCTGGGGGCTGCCGCTCCGCGGTTATTCGCGCAGGCTGCGGAGGAATCGGCCCTCGCGGCGGCGAACGACAAGGTTCTCGTCGTCATCGAGTTGACGGGGGGCAACGACGGGCTCAATACGGTCGTGCCCTTCGAGAACGACCTGTACTACAAGAATCGGCGCACACTCGGCCTGCCAAAAGCCAATGTTCATAAGCTGGTTGACGGCGTGGCGCTGCATCCGTCCCTGGAACCGCTGGCCGAGCTTTTCAAAGAGGGACGGCTGGCGGTGGTCCAGGGGGTGGGCTATCCCGAACCCGACCGGTCGCACTTTCGCTCGATGGAAATCTGGCACAGCGCCAGCATCGACAAACTGGCCCCGGCAACCGGTTGGCTGGGGCGCTGTGTCGATCAATTCCCGGCGAAACCGGGGGACGATGGGCTCCCGGGGTTGGCGTTCACCGGCAGCTTGCCCCATGCCTGTCAGGCCAATAAGCACGTCATCCCCGTAGTAGGCGAGCTGGAAGCTTTTGCCGGCGCCGAGCAGCCCGAGCAAAAGGAAATTGCGCTCCGCCGCAAATTGAGCACGGCCGAGGGAGAGGCAAAAGGGGCGATCAAATTTCTGCGGAGCCAGTCGGCCACCGTATATCGCACCGTCGACAGGCTCAAGGCTTCGGCGGAGAAGTACAAATCGACGGTGGAATATCCCGGTACTTCACTGGGAGGCCAGCTCAAACGGGCCGCCCAGATTCTGGGCGGCGACCTGGGGGTGCGCGTGATGTACGCCTCTCAGGACGGATACGACACGCACTCCAACCAACTTGAGCAACACGCGGCACTGCTGGCGGACCTGTCGACTTCGCTGGCGGCGTTCGACAAAGACCTGCGCGGCTTGGGACTGGCCGATCGGGTGGCCGTGTGCGCCTTCAGCGAGTTCGGCCGGCGGGTGGACGAAAACGCCAGCTCGGGGACCGACCATGGCGCGGCGTCATGCCTGTTCGTGGCCGGGGCGAAAATCCGGGGCGGCCTGTACGGCGCGTATCCACGGCTGGACAAACTCGGCGAAGGAGACCTGATCTTCAATACCGACTTCCGCAGCGTGTATGCGACGCTGCTCGACAAATGGCTCGGATGCCCGGCCGCGAAGGTGCTGGGTGGGGAGTTCGCCGAACTGCAATTCGTTTGACTTCGAGGTACGGAAGCGGACCACCGCTATTCGCGGCAGTGCACAGCTCCGGATTAAACGATCGAGTTGCGGCTCAGCCTACTCCGGCCCGGGGCCTTTGCTCTTGTACCGGTTGCTGGCCCGTTTCAAGAGTCGGTTTTCGGAGGGGGTGAGCGACGAAAGTCCGCGTTCATGGACCTTCGCAAGAATGGCATCGAGTTGCTGCTCGGTCGCCTGCTCTTGTTCGTCGGCCCGGCGCTGCTTTTCCAGGCGGCGACGCTGCAGCCAGCGCTGCCACAATCCCGCGCGGCGTTCGGGTTTGGCCGTCTCCGACCGTTCGAGGCTCGTGTAGCCCTGCGAGAAATCATACCCCATGAACGAATCGTCATACGATTCGCTGGCCTGGAGTTGATGCATCTCATTGATTGCCAGCAGAATGATCGTGAAACCGATGACGGCGAGCACGACGTGCTTGAAGAAAATCAGGTCGAGCACGACCATGGTGGCCGCCGCGGCAATCCCGATGCGGATAGCCACTTCAGTGCCGATCCCGTTTCCCATGCGGGCCGTCAGCCAGCTCCGCACGATCTGGCCGCCGTCGAGCGGAAAGGCCGGCAGCAGGTTGATGAGCAGGCATACCCAATTGAACCAGAACATCAGCACGTTGACGTCGGAGATCAGTTTCCTGCCGAACTCATCGGGAGTGAACGGAACTTCCAGCGGATTCAGCACGCGCGGCATTGTCTCGGAATGGAGCACGGCGGGAAGAAACAGGCCGCACAGCAGGAGGTTGACGAGCGGCCCGGCGGCAGCCGTCAAGCGTTGCGAGCGAGGAGAATTCGTTTCGACGAACGCGAGGCCGCCGAACGGCCACATCAGGATTTCATCGCCCGTTCCGTCGGTCGCGCAGGCGGCCAGAATGTGACCAATTTCGTGAAACAGGACGCTGACGAACATCACGGCGAACAGCGCGCTGCCGAGCTTCAGATGAAACTCGTACAGAAACCAGAACAGCATGAGCGGCATCAGCCAACTGATCCGCAGGTTCACGCCGTACCAGTTGCCGACGCCGAACGACCAGAAGAGGGGATTGCTGCGTTGGTTCATACGACGTCCCGATCACCCGCCAGGCGCATGTTTTGCCGGCGACGCGCGCCGGCAGGCGAACTGATATCCAGGATTGCGGCCTACGAATTATTTTACCAGCCGAGTCAAGGGCTCGCAATTCCCTATCGGCAGGGGATCGCCGGGCGGCCAGAAGGACAAGTCCCAAACGGCGTGACTCTTACGACCCTGACGATTTCGAGGATTTTTCATGGCAATCGGCCGGAGCTCCTTGTTAACTGTTGCAGCGGAATACGGTTGTCGGGACGCACGAGGCAGTCATTCCGGTTCAAAATGATGTGAAGCGCGGATGACGCGAATCCGCGCGGATGAGAACTCACGGGGCCAATTGCCCAATCCGCGTCCCCCCGCGGCATGCGCGGCTGGCCTTCCGTCCTTTTGCAAGTTGTTGAAATCCCTTCCATTATTGGTTCCAGATATCTTGCCAGCCCCTTTGCTATCCGCCGACGTCATCGACATCGACCGGATTTCGCCGGCTATACGTCCCGAGGGACGGGCAATCGGCCATCATGTCTGGTCGCACCTCTTGTTTGTACACTGGCGCGTACCGATCGAAATGATTCGGCCTTTGATCCCCCCAGAACTGTCGCTCGACACTTGGGATGGCGATGCCTGGGTGGGGCTGGTTCCGTTCGACATGTCGGGGGTCCGGCCGTGGTGGTCTCCCGCCGTTCCGGGTGTGTCGAATTTCCGGGAAACGAACGTGCGGACGTATGTCCATCATCGCGGTCGCGACCCGGGAGTCTGGTTTCTGAGCCTCGAGGCGTCGAGCTCGCTGGCCGTGCGCGTTGCCCGCTGGCGCTGGCATCTCCCGTACTTCCGCGCCCAGATGACGCTCGCACACGGCGCCGAGGCGATCGAGTATCGCAGCCGCAGGCTTTGGCCCGGTCCGGCCGGACAAGGGTGCAACATCCGTGCGGAAATCGGCCCGCTGTTGGGAGAAGACGACTCCGAACGCGCGCTTCCCCTGGGGCGGGCCGTCCCGGGGACGCTCGAACATTTTCTCATCGAGCGGTATATCCTGTATGCACACGATGCGCAAGGGGCAGTGCTTTCAGGGCGCGTGCACCATACGCCTTATTCGGTGCGCGAGGCCCGTTTGACGGAAGTTCACGACACGCTGCTGCCGGCCGCCGGCATCACGCCGCTCGGTCCGCCGTGCCACACCGTTTTCAGCGACGGGGTGTCTGTCGAGATTTTTCCGTTGCGACCGATTACGGCGATTCCAGCGTTATCGCCATCACCACGGGAGCCGTGGCGTCGGGGCCTTTGACCAGCTCGATCTCTTTGATCGGCTCGCTGCGCTCCGGGAGGACGACGACATAGCGGAGCTGCTGTCCCCGAAGCTGGAACGCGAATTTCGAGCCGGGCACGTCGACGCGGCGAATGTAGTCGGCCATCTCTTCGCCGTTCTTGAGCGAGTGGTCTTCGCTCTTGCCGTCGGCGTATTTGAGCCGAACGATCATCGACACTGTTCCCTTCTCGCCATACGGAAACGCCCAACCGGCGACCCCACCCAGAATGTGCACGGCTTTGGCCGGCGCGTTGCACGGCAACGTGACGGATCGGGGCATTTTTTGCGGAAATGTTCCGTTCGGGCTGTAGAGCAGCACGCAATTCGGAACGCGATCCCCCTGCGGATCGACGAGCAGGAACGGCACGCCGGCGAACGTCTTCGGCGACCAATCGTTGAAGATCAGCCGTTCCGCCTGCGCGTTGGCATCGACGAACATCGAGCGCGTGCTGACGATCGTGGCGACTTTGCGGAGATCGAGCGGCAGGAACTTGCCCCGCTGCGTCAGGAACTCGAGCAGGTTGACGAATTCGGGTTTAGTGACCTGCTTTTCGAATCCTTCGGGCATCAGCGATTTGTTCGAGGCTACCAGCTCATCGACGTCTTCACGCTGAATCGCGTGCTTTTTTCCCTCGGCGTCGAACAACTCGACCGCAGTCTTGCTCTCGGAGGCCAACAGTCCGTTCGTGACCCGTCCGTCATTGGTGACGACGGTATAGACGCGGAAGTTCCCTTCGACGCTGCGACTGGGGTCGATAATGTGAATCAGCAATTCCTCTTTGGGATGGACCGCCATCCCGGTCAGGTCGGGGCCGATGCGCGTTCCCGCACCCGAGTGGACGTGACACTTCGTACAGTGCTTTTTGAAGATTTCTTTGCCGGCCGCCGCGTCGCCGGTCTGCTTCACGAGCGGCAGCAGCTCTTCGACGACCTTCTGCCGGTCGGGATCGGGGAGCCCGCCGCCGCGGGCGAGCAGCTCTTTGGCACGTGCAGCCACCTTTTTATCGGGATGGGCCGCCAGCGATTGTTTCTGGTCGAGCGACAATTCCGAAAACGCGATTTTGCCGGCGCCAATCGCTTCGATCAGCGTGTTGGTCCAGTCGCCGCGACTGAGCAGGATTCGAATCGCGACGCCACGGACGGCCGGCGACAGAGCGCCCAATCGTTCAATGAGGGCCGTCGCCGTGGCTGCCGAATCGCTGCGGCCGATGGCTTCGACGATCCCCCGCGCAAGGTCCGGGCTTGTGCGGGGTGAGATGAATTGCAGCAGTTCGTCCGCCACAGTTGCATCGGACCGGCGAAAATCGATCAACTGCGCGGCCGCCGCGATGCGGGCGGAATCCTTTTGCGTTTCGTCTTTAATCTGCGCCGACAGGCCGGCCGCGATCTTGGCGGCAAACTGTTCGAGTTTGTGGCTCCCCCACCGCGACGACAGCGCCGCCAGACGGCTACCGACGGCCGGCGTCGATTTCTCGAACAGTTTGACCAGCGCCTCGTCCCCCGCTTCGTTGAGTTGGGCCACTTTGTCTTTCGGCCAACCGCGCTCGATTCCGGTGACGATTGTCTCCGCCACAGCCGGCAGAGCGCCACCAAGTGCGGTGAGCAGGTCGGGGAGTTTTTCGGCATTGGCATTGCGCGCGAAGTGCTCGGCGACGATGGCAATCCGCGCCAGGACCGCGGGTGAGGCCAGTTGCGGTTGATTGCGCCGCGACGCTTCCACCAGCAGCGGAAGCGCATTGCGGGCGGCCGCCGCGGTGGCCGCGTCGGCAATCCAGCGATCGTTCACCTGGGCATTCTGTACGAGGACATCGAGGACTCGAGCGCCGGTGCCGGCAGCGGGAGACGCGTCGGCCAAAGCCAGCAGTGCTGCCAACCGCACTTGGGAGTCTTCCTGCGGCTCGAGCCGGGCTTCGACCAGTGAGCGGTTCGCAGGATTGTCGAGCGGCAACACCTGAATTGCCGCGCGTCGCACGCCGGCCGACCGATGCGCACACGCCTTCGCCGCAGCCGCCATGACGGCGTGGTTCTTGCCGTCGAGCGCCCCCAGCCCATGCAGAGTCCACAAGGCGTGGATGGCGGCCGTGTTCAGCCCGATTTCATCAATCGCCGGATTCGCCACCAGTTCCAGCAATGCGGGAACGACGTCGATATTGTTTCGCTCGACGAGCAGCCGCTGCGCGTGCAGACGCCAGAACATATTATCGCCCTTCAGCGCTGCGACGAGTTGTGCCGCACTTGCGTCCTTCAGCAAGGTCGTTTGCGACTCGCCATTCAGATCACGCTTGCCGTCCGCTTTCCCTTTCGCGCCGTCGCCATTCCATACGAGGCGATAGATCCTGCCGTGCTTTTTATCTCGCGCATCGGTTTCATACGCAGCCCCTTTCCCCGTCTTGAAGCCTGCCGGCGTGGGGTTATGCTGCACGATGAAGTTGTACCAGTCGATGAACCAGACGTTGCCGTCAGGACCGATTTCGGCGGCGATCGGCGAGGTCCATTCGTCGTCGCTGGCCACAAGGTTCCAGGAGTTCTTGGAGCGGAATCCGGCGCCGTCGGGACGGATCACGAAGGTCGCGATCAAGTGGCCGGTCGGCTCGGTGACAAAGGCCGTTTTGTTCCAATACTCGGCCGGGTACTCGCGGGCCGTGTACAAGGCGTGCCCTGAAGCCGCCGTGAATCCACCATGATGATCGACTTGCCGGACGTTCTCAGTGATCGGCTCGAATTTGTTGCTCTCGGCGATGCCGTTGAGCACGCTCGACGACCAGCCGCGCACGTCTTCGTAATAGCGGTTGGGAATCGGCAAGTATTCGCTGGGATTTCCATTGGCGGTCGAGCCGAACAGGATTCCCTCTTCGCTGATCCCCACGCCCCAGGAATTGTTGTTCGTACTGCGCAGGAATTCGAGTTTCGAACCGTCGGGCCGGAACCGGTAGAACCCGGAGCTGAAGGAATGACTTTCGCCTCCGACTGTTCCCCGGAAGCCGGAATATCCGACGATGCCGTAAATCCAGTTGTCGATGCCCCAGTGCAGGTTGCTCGGGCCGGCGTGAGTGTCGCGAGTGCCCCAGCCGCTCAGCAGTATCTGGCGTTCGTCGGCCACGTCGTCGCCATTCGTGTCTTTGAGGAACAGCGTCACGGGGGCCTGATGGACGATCACCCCACCGCGCGCGAACGTGAGGCTGGTGGGAATGCTGAGCTTGTCTGCAAACACGGTGAACTTGTCGGCCCGGCCGTCGCCGTCGGTGTCTTCGCAGATGCGGATGCGGTCGCGCCCCGCGCCCGCCGATTGCATCTCGTTCGGATAGTCGACCGTTTCGGCCAGCCACAGGCGGCCCCGTTCATCCCACGCCAGACACAGAGGTTTGCCGATTTCGGGCTCGGCGGCAAACAGCCGTGGCTCGAAACCGACCGGCGTCACGAGATGCTTAAGCGACTCGGCGGGGTCGAGCGGCAGTTGCATCTTCCTGATCGGTTCGCCGATCGTGCCCCATTGCCGGCTTGGGGGGTAAAACGGAATGTTGGCGTCGACGTACTCGAACGGCTTGACGTCTTTGCGTTTGGCCGTCATCTCGGGCCGCTCGACAAAAGCGGGGACGGCGCCCGGGTCCTGCCCGACAGCCCAGCGAATGCCGCGTTCGACGAGATTCTGGAAGCCAGGATTGCTCCAGGTGCGGGCGTCATGTCCCCAGGCGGTGTAGAACACTCGTCCCTTGCCGTGCGTGCGGACCCATGTCCACGGTTCTTCGCGGTCTCCCTCGGTGCGTGTTTCCAGAACCGTGCGGTCTGCTTCGTTGTGCTTGGTATGGACGTACGTTTCGTCCCAGCTTTCGAAGCCCTGATAACCTTTCATCAGCGGATCGTCGGGACGCTGGATGTTCGTGCGGAATACCCCCGTTCCATGGCGTTGGAACTGCGCACCGACGAGCGCGATGTACTTGGGAGAATTGAGAAAGCAATACGAAGCGCAATGCAACGGCACAAAGCCTTTCCCCGAGGCGACGTAATCGAGCAGCGCCTGTTCCTGTTCCGGCGAGATCGTTTCGGTGTTCGCGTAAATGACGAGCGCATCGTATCCGGCCAGCGTTTTGGCGTTCAGGTCCGAGACCCGATCGGTGTAGGTCAGCTCGATCCCGCGCTTGGACAGCACCGGCTGCAACTGGACGAACCGATCGTGCGGCCGGTGATGGCCGTTGTCGCCCAGGAACAAAACCTTCAACGGGGCAGCGTCAGCCGCCGGAGATCTTTCCGTCCAGCCACACCAAACGAGAACCGCCAGGCACAGCGCCACTGCCGGAATGGAAATACGAGACATGGAACACCGCCGATGCTGTTGGACTTTTGTACTTCGGTCGCAATTCAAGAATTGATCTTAGCAAGATAATCAACACGCGACACTGATCGCCCGCGGCCCCTGCCACTCCGACTGATCACCGTTTGCGGGCTTTGGGCTTCGCACGTTTTGTCGATTTCTTCGCAGGTTTGGGCGTCGCCCGTTTCGCGGCCGCAGCCGGACGTTTGGCGGAACCTGATTTCCCGCGCGAGCCCCCCTTCGATGACAGCGTGAAGTCGGGTAGCTTGACGATCGCTCCCCCTTTCAAGGCCGACTGATGGGCGCAAATCCCCACGCATGTCCAGTTGGCCGACTGCACAGCGTTCGGATACGGATCGCGTCCTTCCACCAGCGCCGAGACGAATTCGTGCGCCAGGTGCGGATGCGAACCGCCGTGGCCTCCACCCTGAGTAAACGACAGGTGCGTGTTCTCGGCCATGTCGTAGACCCCTTTGGTCGTGAACATGCGGATCGCTTCGGGAAGCCGGCTGGCATAGTCGGGCACTTTGATCCGTTGCGGAATTTCATGTTCCGGCTTTTTGGCCGTGTGCAGCACGGGGTCTTCCCCCTCAATGAGCTGCCATTCGAAGGTCTGCTTTGTGCCGAACACGTCGAAGCTCTCGCGGTATTGCCGGGCCGTGTCGAACAGCGACCGATAGATGCGGGCCGTGACGTCGGAATCGCGGAATTTGATGTGGCACGTCTCGACGGCAAACGGCGAGTTGTACTTGGCGATCAGATCTTTACGGATCGTCCCCGAGCCGAAACACGAGACATACTCCGCCTCGGCATTCGTCAGCGCCAGGCAGGGCCCCACGCAGTGCGTGGCGTAATGCATGGGGGGCAGCCCCGGCCAGTAGTTGGGCCAGCCGTCCATGTCCTGCTGGTGGCTGGCCTGCAGGAACTGAACCTTGCCCAGTTCGCCCTTGTCGTACATTTCTTTGACGAACAGGTATTCGCGGGCGTAGACGACCGTCTCGGCCATCATGTATTTCAGCCCCGTCTTCTTCGTGAGCTCGACGATTTTGCGGCAGTCTTCGATCGTCGTCGCCATCGGCACGGTGCACATCACGTGCTTGCCGGCCTTGAGCGCGGCGATCGTCATCGGGGCGTGATCGGGAATGGGAGAGTTGATGTGCACGAAATCGACGTTCGGATCGGCGAGCACGTCGGCATACTTCGAGTACTGCTTTTCGACGTTGAACGCGTCGCCGATCTGCTTCAATTTGGCCGGGTCGCGCTGGCAGATCGCATACATGTTGGCGTTCGGATGCCGCTGGTAAATGGGGATAAACTCCGACCCGAACCCCAAACCGATGATGGCGACGTTGACTTGACTCTTGCCCATGTGCGAATCTCCGTGGATGTGCGTCTGTAGGTGATCGGTCTCTGCCGGATGCGCTGTCGGTCGATCGGCGCGAAACGACGAATACCGAGCTGTTGATGAAGAAGGGAACCCCGATTCCACAGCGACAGAAAGGCAAAACCGTTGCCGAGCGACAGGGTCTACTATGGGGCGGCCCGCCGCAAAATTCAATGCCGCCGCAATTCAGGCTTTCCAACCCTGACGGCCATGTGCTGCGACCGCTCCAACGGTCTCCAGGCAAGGTAGAAACTCCCGTGGCCGACGCTGCCAGCGTCGGCGTAAATGACCAGCTTGCAAGAATCTGGTAGGATCCGGCTGTGGTATTGAAACGCCGTCCAAACCATGAATTCTTCCTCCCTAGACTCCCGACCTCCGGCCGATAGGCCGCCGCGCCCCCGGCGCCGGATTCCGGTCGTACTCCGCACGCTGGCGGTGTTCGCCCTGCTGTTTGGGACGTTCGCGGCTTGGCAAGGACTGCGAATCTATCGCCGTGCGGCAGCAGTCCGAGCGCTCGACAAAGCAGGCGCGAATATCGTGTACAGCCAAACCGGTCCGGCATGGCTTTACTGGGCAATCGACATCGACTGGCGACCGATATTCGGAGCCGTGAGCGATGTCGAGCTCACGATCCCCGAAACGTCTGACCACGACCTGATTCCCCTGACCGAATTGAATTCTCTGAGGTCTCTCACAATTTCCAATACGCGAGTGACGGATGACGGCCTGGTGCACGTTGTCGCTCTCACAAATCTGACGCATCTCAACATCAGTGGCACAAACGTCTCAGATGCAGGGCTTGCGCATTTGAGAAGGCTATTGCGACTGGAGATAGTCGACCTGAGCCAGACAGGCATAACCGGTGCCGGCTTGATCCAATTGAAAGAAATGCGTTCCCTGGAAGGCCTGCAACTCTGGGGGACAAGCGTAACGGATGATGGCGTCCAGCATTTACGGAATTTGACCGCGCTGCGCGAATTGAATCTTTGCGATTGCAAATTGACAGATGAAGGCCTTCAACATCTGAGAGGACTTGAGAACCTGAAAAATCTCTCGTTGAGCGGCAGTGCGATCACCGACTCCGGATTGATGACGCTTCAATCGCTTAGAAATCTCAGGCGACTCGACCTCTCGTCAACCGGGGTCAGCGACGCCGGGCTCATTCGATTGCGAGCATTTTAGCAACTGGAATCGCTGAATATTTCCGGTACGCAAGTCACCAACTCTGGCCTCGCCGAGTTGGCAGGCTTGCCTGCTCTTGAATATCTCATGATTTCATCGACACAAGTGACCGACGCCGGTCTCTTGACCCTACAGAGCATGCCGAATCTTCAATGGCTAGAAATCGATCGCACGCAGATTTCAGATGTCGGGCTTCGATATTTGAGGGACTTTGCGAGGCTTCGCCACCTCTCTCTTCGAGACACGCGCGTCAGTGTCGCAGCGATCGATGCCTTGGAAGGTGTCTTGCCGGCATTGGAGATTTACGCCGAACCACGGAAAGAGCCAAGGGCAGCGGGACACAACGACTCGGAATTTCACGCACAATGAGTCCACGATAGAAAAGGGCCAACAAATAATGGTCGCTGTTCATGCAGGATCGGACACGTACGGCAATGTGAAAAAAATCGGAGACACGCCAATCGTCACGAAATTCGCGATGGTCTCAGCATTTCCGCTCTATCCGCTGGAGTCATTTTATTTTGCGGGCGAGGGGAACCCGAAGGGAATTCCGTTCATCTTCACATCGAAGGCAATCTATGGCCTGCCTTTGGCACGCCTCGATTCTCTGTCCGTCATTATGGCGTACGCCCGCGGAATCTTTGGTGCCTTGACCGTAATGGGCTTTTTCTATTTCATCTTTCTCTACATCGAATGGGTCGCCATCAACGGCCGCCCTCCCGACGGCGTTGCGCTTGCAATGAGATATGTGCTGCTTGTTTGCTTGAGCATCGGCGTCTCAGGCGGCCTGCTCACTTACCTCGTGCCGTTTCGAATGACTGACCGGGAGAGGCAGATCCGTCTGGCTTGCGGTGAGATTCTCGGAATCTGTGCCGACCCCGCTTTTATTCGAGAAGATGCGGCCCTCTCGGTCGCTAAAGTCGTCTCGGATTTGTCATGGGCAGACCAAGTGGATGATGGTCCTGCCAAAGGCATTTCCGGCAATCCACGCCCTTCTTTGATTCGTCGATTGGTCATCACCCGTGCAAAAATCGCCTTGGGCGAAGAGTCTGAATCGCTCGAAAGTCAGACCGATGATTTATTGCATCGAATCCAGAAAGCAATGGGGGAGTGACGACGACTGGCCCGATCAGCGCGAACCAAATGCTGGAAGCCGATGTCTGTTGGAGCGGGTGGAGGGCAGCGATGCAGGGAACTCAGGACTGAGCACTCTGCGAACACAGGCGAATCCGTTGGCGCATTTGCCCAGCTCCGGTTTTGCACGATGACAACGCTGTCGACGCCTCGACTTCCGCCTGCTTGGGCAAGATCATACGATTCGAGTCAAAAATACTGAGTACTGAGTGCTTAGTACTCAGTACTAACCCCACCGTCCCCTCCTGCTCATGCCTACGCCCTCGCCCCACCTTTCGCCGCCCGGCACGATCTTTGACGAAGCCACCGCTCTGCTTCGCCTGGGCGGGCCGATCATTGCCGCGCAGCTGGCACAGATTTCGATGGGGTTCGTCGACACCGTCATGGCGGGTCGACTGAGCGCGGGGGATCTGGCAGCCGTGGCGGTCGCCAATAGCATCTGGTGCACGATCTTGATCTTCGCATGGGGCATTCTGATGTCGGTCTCGCCGACGGTCGCCCACTCGTTCGGGGCGGGCGAGACGCATGCGATCGCCAGTCCCGTCCGGCAGGGGTTGTGGCTGAGTCTGGCGGTTTCAGTGTGCGCAATCGCCGTCGTGCGCACTGCCGCGCCGGTGTTTCACTGGCTGAAGGTCGACCCGGCCATAATCCCGACCGCCGTCGGATTTCTGCAGGCAATCTCGTGGGGATTTCCGGCAAGCTGCGCATTTACAGTGCTGCGCGGATTCAGCGAAGCGGTCGGTAAGACTCGGCCGGTGATGGTCGTCAGTCTCATTGGGTTGGTTGCAAACATTGCCGGCAACACGATCTTCATGTACGGCCGCCTGGGGCTGCCCCCGCTGGGGGCAATCGGATGCGGAGTCGCTTCGGCAATCACGATGTGGATCATGACGGCAAGTCTCGTGGCCTGGATCATGGTGGACCGGCATTACCGTCCGTATGCCCTGTTCAGCCAGGGTGAACGGCCGCACGGAACTCGGATTGCGCGGCTGTTGAAGCTCGGCAGCCCGATCGGAGTCTGCCTGTTGATGGAAGGGAGCATGTTCGCGACGGTGTCGCTGTTGATGGGCAGCCTGGGACAGGACATCGTCGCCGGCCACCAAATCGCCGTGAACGTCGCTTCGGTGACGTTCATGGTTCCGCTCGGCTTGTCGGTGGCGATTACCGTGCGCGTCGGTCATGCGATGGGTCGCCGCCAACCGCGCCATGCCCGCCGTAGCGGCCTGGTCGGAGCAGGATTAGCCGCGGCCTTCATGTCGCTCACGGCCTTGGTAATGGCCGCGTTTCCTCGTCTCATCGCCTCGATCTACACCGCAGACGAGGGAGTCCGGTCAACTGCCGCAAGCCTGCTCGTGATGGCCGCGATTTTTCAGATTTTCGACGGCCTGCAGGTGGCCGGCGCGGCCGCACTGCGTGGACTTAAGGACACGGCAATTCCAATGCTCATCACGCTCGTGGCGTACTGGGGGCTCGGACTGCCGCTCGGCTACATGCTGGGCATGACACAGGGGCGCGGTCCCCAGGCATTGTGGATCGGCTTGATTGCCGGCCTGGCCGCGGCCGCCTTGCTGCTCAACGCGCGTTTCTGGCTCGTGACACGCCGTCTCTCACAGGAAAAGAGGCTCGCCATACCCAATCCGCACGACGGGGTCGGCACGATCGCTGCCGAGCGAATCGTGCCGACCCAGTCCGGATTGTAGAGAGACTGCAACTTCCTCGCGGCCCTTACCAGCCGTAGCCGTAACCGTATCCGCCGACCGTGCCAAGGGCATAAGACGAGGGGTATCCGTAGCTGGGGTACCCACCGTAATAGGAGCCATACATCGGCGTGTAGCCGTACGTGGGGGCCGAATAGCCACCCCAGGTGCTCGAATACGTCGGGTACGAATAGCTGCCATAGCTGCCATAGCCAGGACCTGAGAAGCCGTAAGCAGCATAGGAATTGGTTCCATATCCATAGCCTGTCGGAGCGACATAGCTTGCTGCGCCCGAGTAGGGATAGGCATTTCCATAGCCGCCGTAATACATCGGGGCATAGGAATAGTTTCCGTAGTGCGGAACGGTGTAACGGTAGCTTCCGTAGCCCCAACCGTAGGGGCTATATCCGCCGTATCCATAGGAACCGTATCCGCCGTATCCACCAGCACCGTATCCACCAACGCCGTACCCACCAAAGCCGCCGCCGTATCCGTAGTTCGAGTACCCGTACCCACCGTAACCGCAGCAGCGGCGGACCTGCTGGATCTTGGCTGCCGGCTGTCCTGACTCGTCGAGCCGATTGATCGCCGGCGCAACGGTGGCCGCCGCATCATCTGCCGACGCGCGACTGGTGGTCGAAATGACGGCTGAGCCGAGGGCCAGACAAACGAATCCCGTTCCCAAAAAACTCCGTGTTCGCATCATTGCACCTCAATTTCGAGTCGTTCAAGCGGCCGCTCCAGCCGGGTCGGCAAAGCACATCGAGGAACTCCGCATTCCTCACGCCGCTCATCGCGACGTGCCACGACCGCTGGGTGGCGAATATACTGATTATGCCGATTACAACACCGAAATCAAGTGAAATAGATGAAATAGGGGATTTGGGGTGTTTTTGGTCTGGGCGCGAGCAGCGATACCCTTAAACGAAAGCGGGCACCGATTCGCAGTGAATTGGTGCCCGTTGTTGAATTTCGTGGTCGATTACCAAATGCCATAGCCATAGACCGGGTATCCACCATAGCCATAGCCATAGCCATAGCCCGGCCCATATCCGCCGTAGCCAAAGCCGTATCCGTAGCGGGGGCCGATTCCGATTCCGATGAAGGGCCGGTAGTACGGACGATAAAAGCCGCCATATCCGTAACCCCGATATCCACCCCAGCCACCATAACCGCGGTAACCACCTCCCCAACCGCGGTAGCCGCCTCCCCAGCCATGCCGAACCAACTGAATCTGGGCGGACTGGCTGGAATCGCCGGTCTGATAGACGGCCGGCGTGACCGTTAGACGGGCATCGTCCGCCGATGCCTGCGTGCACGCCGTCGTCAATGCGGCGATGAATGCCGCACCGGCGACTGCCATTCCGATTTTCGCGCGTCGTGTTAACATGACAATCCTCTCCTCCCCGGCTTGCGGGGGTTGTGCAAATTTGGGAATCGGGCCGCTCGACGGCATGCCGGAAAACACCAGCGTTTTCCCGTCACACCACATGTCGTGCCACAGTCGCGAGCACCCGTCTCCCTCCATGAAATTCTACGCTCGCAAAGGCTGGTCGTCTCAACCTGCCCGCGTTACTTCTTCGTAAGAGAGGCGTCACGACGAGCCCGAATTTCAGGCAGCGGGTATTCGCTGATCGCAATGCCTAGCGAACTGACTTCTTGCAGCCGCCGCCAGCCGCGGGTCAGCAGGTCTTCCTGGCTAGCGACGTATTGCGGATCCAGTGCGCGTTTGTCGAAGGGGCCGTCGACGGAGA
>DASYAR010000207.1:0-4268 GCA_036501235.1 Planctomycetaceae bacterium | reverse complement strand
CAGTTCTACGAATTCGCCAGCGGCTCCCGCGAACGATTGAGCAGCATGCCCCAGAATCGGGCATCCATGATGCCTCGTCCTATTGCATTAATGAAAAGCTCAATGTCGCAAGTCATTTTGTATTAAACTTTTGTAATGATTCGAGCTGCTCGCTCTGATTGCGGGCATGTAATTTGCCGTGCTCGGCACACAGCTCATCAAAACGCGGTGGCTTGCGGCTCGCCCCGAATGCAATTCGTTCCTCGAATATCAGATTTGAGGGACTCACGGTACGAGTGCGCACCAGAGTGCCGAGATTTCGATGTGCGGGCGCTTCCATCGCGTGCGGCTTCTAGTTCAGGCGGCGAGCAACTTTCATTTACGAGTCGGAGATTCACCCACATGACACGAATTCTGGGCGTATTCGCATGGGCGGCGTTGCTGACGTGCACATTATTTGCAACCCCGCTCCGAGCGCAAGACGAATCGCCGAAGACCGAGGCGACTCCATTAGTAACTGCGACAGGCGACGCCGCCGATTCGGTCCAAAAGTCATTGGCCGAATTGCAAACCAATTACGGAAATCTAAAAGTCGCCACCGACACTGTGTGGGTTTTGGTCACGGGGATGCTCGTCTTTTTCATGAATCTAGGGTTCGCCTGTGTCGAATCGGGCATGTGCCGGGCGAAGAACTGCGTCAACATCCTCTCGAAAAACTTCATCGTGTTTGCTGTGACGTCGGTGGCCTTTTGGCTCCTCGGCTGGGGGATCATGTTCGGCGACGGAAACGGTTGGGTTGGCGAGAAGGGCCTGTTCGCCGTGAGTGGAGCAGACAATAGCCCCGCTTTATCAAATGCCGACCCGGCGCTGAATAAGTACGAAGGGGTGTATAGCGGGATCGCTTGGACCGGCGTTCCGCTCTGGGCGAAGTTCTTCTTCCAACTCGTCTTCGCTGGAACGGCCGCGACAATTGTTTCCGGAGCCGTGGCGGAACGGATCAAATACCAATCGTTCATCGTCTTCAGCGTCTTCATGGCGATTGTAATTTACCCCGTCGTCGGACACTGGATCTGGGGTGGCGGCTGGCTCGCAGCCGATAAAAATTTCCTGGATTTCGCCGGCTCAACACAGGTGCATTCGATCGGCGGCTGGGCAGCACTCATCGGAGTATTGATCCTGGGCCCCCGGATCGGCAAGTACGGTTCCGATGGTAAGGTGAATGCGATCCCCGGCCATAATATGACGGCCGCGACGATCGGCTGCCTGATTCTGTGGCTCGGATGGTTCGGCTTCAACCCCGGCAGTACGATGGCCGCTGATCCGGGCTTTATTGCCGACGTTTGCGTGGTCACGAACACGGGTGGCGCCGTGGCGACGCTCACGGCGACGGCGACGGCTTGGCTCATGTTGGGAAAGCCGGACATCGGGATGACGCTGAACGGTTGTCTGGCCGGTCTCGTGGCGGTTACGGCGCCATGTGCCTGGATCAGCGTGACCTCGGGAGCCATCATCGGTGCGATTGCGGGAGTGCTGGTCGTGCTGGCAGTTATCGGATTCGATAGGATCAAGATTGACGATCCCGTCGGCGCCACGTCGGTGCACCTTGTCAATGGAGTCTTCGGGACGTTGTGCATCGGCCTATTCGCGGAGCCCGAAATCATGAAGTCGCGCGGACTCGACCCATCGAAGTTCAAGGGAGGCCTTTTCTTCGGTGGCGGCATGGATCAGTTGATCGCCCAATTGACAGGAATTGTCGCAACGGCCGTCTATGTGATGCTGGCCTCGGCGATCTGCTGGGCGATCATTAAAGCTACGATGGGAATGCGAGTTTCGGCAGAAGAGGAAATTGAAGGACTTGATATCGGTGAGCACGGCAATGAAGCCTACCACGGATTCGTAATCCAGAAAGATTCCGCATAGGGGCGAGGAATTCTGTTCCTTGAGCGTTGCTCCACCGATGAATGGGACGCAGAGGTTTCAATTGTTAAAGGAGCCGATCGCATCAAAAGGTTGAACTGCCATTGTCGCCGCCTCAACCGGAAACGTGGGGAGGAAGGCAGGATCTTCATCACGGATATATCTGAACTCGTCACTCCCGGTGAATCAGCACGCCGGTTGTTTCGACATCTCCGTGGCAACATCCAGCTCAATCTTCCGCTGTTGATGTAAGCGCCCAGTAGCCGACGATTTCCTTCCGTTTTGCAAATTCTGCAGGCACCGGGGGAAGCGTTGTGCCGACAGTGGAATTGTTGCGACTCAGTCAATCTTGACCGACCCGTCGCGTCATTTTCAGAAAACACGGTGACTGCTGCATGCCGTGGAATAAATCTATGCAGGTTTTCGGCTGGAAATGGCCGGCCATCGTCGTCGGCCAGACTTTAAGCAACAGGCGGTTGAGGCGTTACGCTATCTTCTCGCCGGGAGCGGTGGGATTCTTCTGAGCAACAGACTTCCCACCGCTCTTTTCGCGATCACACCTTGCCGGGTGCCGCCTCGCGAGATACAGTTGCTGGATCATGCGCAGCAATGCCACAGTCAATCCCACGTCCCAGCACGAAATCTATCTGAGGCTGTTCATCACGAACGGCGGCGGTTGGTGACGGGGCTTTGGCGACGGGGCTTTCATAACGCTCGGTTCGCGCTTCTCAGCCAATGTTGCGCCCGATTCGTCTGTCGGATTGACTGATGCGGCATTTCCAAGTCCCGCCCGATTTGTCTGGCAACAATTCCAGTCGCTCATGTGCCCGTCGTCGGTAAGCTTTTGATGGTCGATCGCCTTCTTAAAGCTGATCGAATCGGACGCACTGCCCACACTCCGACTCTTCACGGCGGAAATTTCGCTGCGATATGTCAGTCGGTGACTCACAAACGCGTTGTTAACAATTCGAGATCATGAATCCATCGACAATCGAAATTCTGGCGACAGTACTGTTCATTTTTGCTGTTCTCCATACTTTTTCGGTGAAACGCTTCGCCCACTGGGCCCATAGATATCCATCCGGGTCGATTCCCGAGAATACTCTGCATTTTCTGGCCGAAACTGAAGTCGTCTTTGGACTTTGGGCCGCCGTTCTGTTCGTGGGCGCGGGAGTTATCGAGGGTTCCGTCGGAAAAGCCGTGCATTACATCGAGAGCCTGAATTTCACTGAGGCGAAGTTTGTGCTCGTGGTGATGGTTGTCGCTGCGACTCGTCCGGTCGTGCAGATGGCCGAAAGAATCCTCAATATCGTTGCACGCCTGTTGCCAATTCCTGAAGGGCTGGCCTTCTTTGTATCGGCGCTGGCGATCGGGCCGCTGCTGGGATCCTTCATCACCGAGCCCGCAGCGATGACGCTGCTGGCGATTCTCCTCAAACGCCGTTACTTCGATCAGGGAATCAGTCGACACCTGGCGTATGCGACTCTGGGCCTGCTTTTTGTAAACGTCTCGATCGGCGGTACGCTGACGCACTTTGCAGCTCCGCCCGTATTGATGGTGGCCAAAACCTGGGACTGGAACACTCCGTACATGCTGCGCCATTTTGGATGGCGAGCAGTCCTTAGTTCGGTTGCCTCCACGGTGACGGTCGCGCTGGCCTTTCGAAGGGAATTGATCTCGATCGTGCCTGCGGAGAGTCCGAACAGACGCGTGCCGACCTGGCTGACAGGTCTGCATGTCCTCTTCCTGGCGACCGTTGTTGCCTTTGCTCATCATCCGGACGTGTTCTTCGGAGTGTTCATGCTGTTTTTGGGACTTACCACGGCCACGCGAGAATATCAGGACGGCCTGAAACTGCGGGAAGGCCTGTTGGTCGGGTTTTTTCTGGCTGGCCTCGTGACGCTCGGCAGTCTCCAGGAATACTGGCTCAAACCGGTGATCACGAATCTGTCCGGATCAATGCTCTACTTCGGTGCGACGGCGCTGACGGCCATCACGGACAATGCCGCCCTGACATACCTTGGCTCCCTCGTCGAGGGGATTAGCACAGACCTGAAGTATGCTCTGGTGGCGGGGGCCGTCACGGGGGGCGGACTGACCGTCATCGCCAACGCACCGAATCCGGCTGGTGTCGGTATTCTGCAGTCGGCAAAGGCATTTGGCAATGAGGGCATCAGCCCTCTCGGTCTCTTTCTCGGCGCACTCCCGCCCACGTTCATCGCGATCGCCTGCTTTTGGCTCGTATGAGACAGCGGTTCTGCGCTCGCTTCATGTTTTCTGCTGCTTCTTTGTATTTAATAATAATATATCTTTACATTGTACAAAGATGTGAGCTTGACGCAGAATGACGTGCGTTCCCACGCAGAGCGTGG
>DASYAR010000206.1:0-2756 GCA_036501235.1 Planctomycetaceae bacterium | reverse complement strand
CCATCCTGGCCTCGGTGTTCCTCGTCCTGGTGGGCGGGGCGACGGGTGTCTTCAGCGTGCCTATGCAGGTCTTTCTGCAGGGCCGTCCGCCCCAAAACCAGCGCGGGCGCATTATCGGCGCCATGAACCTGTTCAATTGGGTGGGGATCTTTCTGTCGGCGGGTGTGTATGGGTTGTTCATCTGGCTGATCAAATTGCCGCAACTGCAACTTCGGGCGTGCGGTCTGTTCGCGGCCACCGCTCTCTTGATGCTGCCGATCGCCCTCTTCTACCGCCCGCGCGAGACTCCCCGGCCGAGTGAATAGGCGCGTGCCAGGGTGGACGTCCAGCGACGCGTTCAGTTAATGTTGAAGAACGTCATTTGACTTGGCGCACGCGCCGCCACATCGAAACGGCGCGTCGGGCTCCGAATAATTGAAGTTTGTGCGAACGGTCAACAGACTCCTGCGACAGCGCTGAGGTACACTCGTGCATGAGCTAACCAGAGCCCAGGCGGGAGACACGTGCGACCTTGCCGTCCGCGACGAGGCGAGCACGACGGTGTTCGAACTCCCTGTGCTCACGCAGCTCGATTATCTTCCTCGTTCGGATCGGCCTGACAGTCTGGGGCGGCTCGGGCGGTACGAGATGCTCTCGGTAATCGGTAACGGATTGACGGGACTGGTCTTCAAGGCGCTCGACACCGGTCTCAATCGCCAGGTCGCCGTCAAACCGCTGTCGCCGGAGCTCGCGGCGAATGCGGAAGTGCGAGCGAGATTCATCCGCGAAGCCCAACGGGCGGCAACCGTGATCCATCCGCACGTGGTCGCGATCGAAGCCGTCGAGAACGAAGGCCCCATCCCCTGGCTGGTGCTGGAACTGGTCGACGGCATGTCGCTGCGCGAGAGGATCGAGCAGGCAGGAATGTTACGGCTGAGGGAGATCCTGGTGATCGGCTCGCAGATCGCCGCCGGACTGGAGGCCGCGCACCGATTGGGGTTGCTGCACTGCGACCTGAAGCCTGCGAATGTGTTGTTCGAGAATGGCCTGGAGCGGGTCAAAATTGTCGATTTCGGCATGGCAACAGTCTTGGACGACTTCAGTGGGAAGCCGTCGGGAGAAGTGCCGGGAACGCCGCAATACATGTCGCCCGAGCGCATCCGTCGTCTAAAGATCGATGCTCGAAGTGATCTGTTCAGTCTGGGAAGCGTGATGTACGCCATGTGCACCGGTCGTTCCCCATTTCGCGGCACGACTTTGCAGGCCGTCATCAGTCGGGTCTGCGGCGAGACCCCCCGCCCGATTCACGAGGTGAATCTCGACGTTCCTCCGTTCTTGAGCGACATCATCATCAAGCTGCTGGCGAAAAAACCGGACGATCGATTTCAGTCGGCTGCCGAGGTGCTGTCATTGCTCGAGCAGCATCTAGCTCGGTTGCAGCCTCCGGTCTCGCTTCCCGCGGAAATCCCGGTCCTCCCCGTAACGAAGGCCGTGGCGTCAATGACAGCTTCAGCCGAATTGCCAAAGGGCTCAGGCTGCCTGATGCGGGGCGGGGCCGCGGCCTTTTTAATCTGCCTTGCGGCCACCGGGTTGGGCATTCGCCGTGACCGACCGCCACCGGGAGTCTCCTACGGGAAGACGACGAGCATCAAAGGTTCGGCGTGCACGACAGTTCGCGAGACGAGGCGCCAACCTTAAGATTGCGTGAAGCTGCTCGCATTTCACGATTCGGGGCCTAAGATGATCGGGTATGAGATTACTCGTCGTCGAAGATGAACCCGATCTGCTGCGCGTGCTGGTCGCGGCCCTCGAAGAAGAGGGTTACGCCGTCGACGCCGCCGCCGACGGCGAGGAGGGATTGTTCAAGGCCCTGTCGTGGGACTACGACGCCATCGTGCTGGACGTCATGCTGCCACGGAAGGATGGCTGGCAGGTGTTGCGGCAGGTGCGCGATAGCAAAGCCACGCCCGTGCTGATGCTGACCGCGCGCGACGCCACGTCGGATCGGGTCCGTGGACTCGACTCGGGGGCCGACGATTACCTTGTCAAACCGTTCGAGCTGACTGAGCTGCATGCCCGGCTCCGCGCCCTCATCCGCCGATCGGCCGGCCAGCCCCGGCCGGTGATCACGATTGCCGACGTCGCCGTCGACACCGTCCAACGCAGGGTGAGCCGCGGTGCCGAGACGATCCCCCTCACCGCGATGGAATATTCGCTGGTCGAGCTGTTGGCGCTGCACCGCGGTGAGCTGGTGACCCGCACGATGATTTACGATCACCTGTTCAACGAAGACGACGAAAGCCTGTCGAACCTGGTCGACGTGCACGTTTCCAACGTGCGCAAAAAGATTGGAAAGGATTTCATTATCACGCGCCGCGGACAGGGATATCTCATCGATGATTAGGTCCCTTCGTTGGCGGCTGCAGGTCTGGCACGCCGCGATCTTGTTTCTCGCGATCTCCGGTTTCGGGGCGGTACTTCATTCGTCGGTGCGGCAGTTGCGAATCAATGAGATCGATTCGGATTTGATCGCCGCGGCCCGGGTGCTCGAGGGGAGCCTGCGCGGCGTGCCGCGCGACATCCTCGGTGGAGGCGTCGACCGTGCGCAGGGCGATCGGCCTCTGCCGGATCGTCCCCCGCATGACCACTTTCCACCGGGGCGACCTCCGCCTGAGGGACGCCCCCCTGGCGGCCGGGGCCCCCCGCCGCCACGTGGCCAACGGCTGCCAGATCTAGGTTATCCATTGCCTGATTCCGATCCTCAGCTCGACCCTCGT
>DASYAR010000205.1:0-8634 GCA_036501235.1 Planctomycetaceae bacterium | reverse complement strand
CCGGCAATTGACGGCGCTGGAAGAATCGCCGCTCGGATCAGGCGGGAGCCGAGCAGAAGACGGGAAGTCACGATAGCTTTTGTTGGTCAGGCTGCGCATAGCCTGACCGACACCTGCACGACCGCCATGATCAGACGACCTGACGACGTACTGGATTCGTCATCCAACGACGAGCCGCCCGACTCGATGGCAGGGCTTACACGGCTGATTTGGCCGCTCTTGTCACTGGCCCGTCGTGCCGGTCAATGGCCTCCCGGCGCTGCCACGGATGCAGGTCGGGCCAATCTGGGTGACGTCGCCTTGATGCCGGCAATTGCAATCGGCGTCGTTGCCGTTGCCTCGGGCGCCATGATTCTTACTCTAAAATACGGATTTCCCGCAGTTCCGACGATCGTGCTGGCACTCTTTATTGCGGTACTCATCGTCTGGTTGTCGCGGGGAGTCACAGCCAAGAACTTTGAAGAATGCTGGCCGGAGTCCGTATCGTCGATCTGGGAAATCGAGGGATGATCTGCTTCTTCGGACATTGCGGCCAAGGTTTCCTGCTTGCATCGGCTAGGTTTAAATAGGAGAAGGCCGAAGGGCTGTCCGTTCCTTGAAATGAAATTTACAATCAGTTGAAGCTCCTCGTTAAGAACGATCTCTTCGAGATTCGTTGTGCAGAATCTGGAATTTTCCCGATGTCCGTAAATCCCGAGCCTGATCTGGATGGCGGCAGCGACTCGCCAGTGGAGAAGCAGTCGCTCATAGGTTGCGGCACAGTGCTCACCATGATGGGAATTGGGGCCGTGCTGGTCGCTCTGATGTTGCCCAGCGTGCAACGAGGTCGGGAGGTTCCTCGCCGCTCACAATGCCGAAACAATCTCAGACAAATCGCGCGGGCGTTGTTGAGCTATGAATACCAGCACCATGCCTTGCCTCCCGCTTACACGGTCGACGTCGACGGCAAACCGCTGCACAGTTGGCGGACGCTGATCCTGCCATATCTCGATCACGCACCGCTCTATAACTCGATCGATCTTTCGAAACCGTGGGATGACCCGGCAAATGAGGCGGCCTTCAATACGCACGTCGCGGTTTTTGATTGTCCGTCTGACTCAGGTCTGCGGGATCCTACGACCTCTTCGGGTCCGCGGAATTACACCACCTACCTGGCCAGCGTGGGACCGAACGCGTGCTTTCGGCTGACAGAACCGAGACTTCTCTCCGAGATCACCGACGGGACTCCGAATACTCTCATGCTGATCGAAGTCGCGTCGGACCAGGCTGTCCCGTGGATGTCGCCCCAGGATGCGGACGAAGCGATGATCATGAGCATCCCGGCCCATCCCAAACTCACCCACACGGGAGGGACGCACGCTGCGCTGTGCGATGGAAGCGTTCAATTTCTTTCCAACGCGATGCCGGCCGCGACGCGCCGTGCGCTGATCTCAATCGCGGGAAAAGACACAGTCGGGGATTTTTGAGCCTTCGCCGGTCAGGCCGTGGCCTACACGCTATGAATTCGGCGATGTCGTTGGAATGAACATTCGCCTGAAATGTCGATTCGCTGTGCCGCTCAATTCGTAAGCCAGGAGCGGCAATAACCAGCTTGCCCAGGCTATCAGGGGATCGAGCCACTCGGATTGGAGGCCTGTCACGGTCGCCAGCCCGACGATCAACCGCAGTACGACGGCTGAGCATAAGAGCAGAAAGCAGCGCCACATCCAGCGGCGATGATCGGCGAATCGCCTCTTCACGGCCGATCTCCAGCCCAGCGCAACACATGTTCCTGTGACGACCGCCAGCGCGGCAAACCCCAGGACGGCGATCGGCCCCGCCTCGGCATGAAATGCCATCCACAGGCCGCTGGGCGCCACCAGGAATAAGACGCCCAGGGCTTGGATCCGTCCCAGAGACCGATGCCACTTGGGAAATCGCAGGCGAAATTGCTCACTGATCAGGATCAACCCCAGCAGCAGCGCGATGGGCCCCGACGCGATATGGATATAGAACGCCCAGTGGTAGGGCCCTGAGAAATACGATTCGCGCCCTCGGAGAAAATCGGATTCGAAATCCGGCGGGAGATAATCTCGATACTTCAGCACGATTCCGACCGTGACTTTGACGATCAATACGCCCGCCAGAAAAGCCAGAACGCGTGACGGCGTTGATGAGCGGATATTCTGCATGCTGCACGGATCAGATCGCCGCGGTGGAAGCACAACTGAATGCTATCGCGCGACGGATGGCACGACTATTGACCGGAGGCTGAAATGCCGATCAAATAGAGGTAGATCAAGATAAATTGATGCGTGCGCGTGATTCCTGCCGGCCACTTCCCGTGAAGTGGCTTCCTGCCTGCCTTCGGAGACTGCGTTGATGTTGAATGAGGCCGACCGTCACATGATGCCGCGCGCGAACGATGCTCATCGGCACGTGCTGGGGATCTCACGCCGCGAAATGTTGCAGGTCGGTTACTCGGGACTCCTGGGGATCGGATTGCCGGGGCTCCTTTCGCGACAGTCGGCCGCGGCGAATGGGAATCGAGCGGCCGGGGCCGCCACCCGGACGAACAAGTCGGTCATCATCATCTTCCTGACCGGCGCTCCCAGCCATCACGACACGTTCGACATGAAGCCCGAGGCCCCGGCGGAAGTTCGAGGCGAGTTCCAGTCGATCGCTGCGTCGACATCGGGGCTGCACGTGTGCGAGCACCTGCCGCAACTGGCCGCACGGGCGCATCAGTATTCGATCGTCCGTTCGCTGTCGCATGGCGAGAACAATCACCTCGTGGCGACGCACCACGTGCTCACGGGCAACAAGCAACCGGGCGCGTTCTTCGACAAAGTCGCGTCGCGCGACGATTTTCCCAACTTTGCCTCGGCATGCGATTACTATCATCCCCGCAGCGACGGCATTCCGACCGGCATCTACCTGCCGACGTTTCTGCAGCAAGGCCCGCTCACCTGGCCGGGGCAGCATGCCGGCTTTCTGGGAGCCAAGCACGATCCCTGGCAGATCACCCGCGATCCGAACAAGCCTGACTTTCGCGTCGATGCGCTGCAACTGCCGCAGGGGATCGACGTCTCGCGGCTCGAAAACCGGCGGGCCCTGCTGGGCGAAGTCAATCGGCAGCGCGCGGGGCTGGACGAAGCGGCCGAATCGCGACGCCTCTCGGACGAGCAGCAGTTGGCATTCACCATGCTCACCTCGAGCAAGATCAATCGGGCATTCGAGATGCACCGTGAAAGCGATGCCGTGCGCGACCGCTACGGACGGCACAGCTTTGGCCAATCGCTGCTGTTGGCCCGCCGGCTGCGCGAGGTGGGAGTGCCGGTCGTGCAGGTCAATATCGGCAACGCGCAGAACTGGGACAACCACGGCGACATTTTTCCGACCTTGAAGAAGCGCCTGCTGCCGCCGCTCGACCAGGGGGTGGCGGCGCTGTTGGACGATCTGGGCAATTCGGGACTGCTGGACGAGACGCTGGTGATGCTGCTGGGAGAATTCGGCCGTACGCCGAAGCTCAATTCGACTCCAAGGCAGGCCCCCGGCCGCGATCACTGGGCCCCTTGTTTCTTCGGCCTGTTCGCCGGCGGCGGCGTGCGCGGCGGCCAGGTGATCGGCAAGTCTGACGACATCGGCGCCTATCCGGTGACGATGCCTTATTCGCCCGACGACGTCGGAGCGACGGTGTACTCGCTGCTGGGGGTGAACCCCGCCGCTGAAGTCCACGACCGGCTCGGCCGCCCGGTGCAGTTGAATCGCGGTTCGGTGATTGAGCCGTTGTTCACCGGGGCGACGGCCTGAGAGTGAAAGTGCTCGTAGTACCGGCTGCAGCCGGGCGCGAAGATTCGCGTTGTTTCTCCAAAGCGGGGTCAGGACGCCAATGCTGGCTTGACCCTCTATGCTGCTGTGGTATTATAATTCAATAGACGGAGTCATGGCATACGAAACGATCATCTGGGATTTGGACGATGATCCCGATGGAAACGTCCAGCACTGCTCAGAACACGGAATTTCCAAGGAAGAAATCGAAGAAGTATTCGAGAATTTGACCGACGCGGATATCAGTCGTTCCTCCGGACGTCCGGTCATTTTCGGTAATACTTCCGGTGGGAGACACCTCATGGTTGTCTATGACGAGATCGACGAAGATACGGTTTATCCAGTTACTGCGTATGAAGTTCCTCGAAAGACGCGATCATGAAACGTATCACTCGGGACCGCAAGCTAACCGCAGAGGAATCGGCGAAGTACATGGCGATTCGTGAGCAAGTGGCCGGCGAATTGCCGGATCTCATTGCCCGTCACCACGAACGTGCGAGCACTCTCGACCAATTGCACGACTTGCTTGTGCAATTGAAGACCGCTCGTGAGAAAAAGGGATTGAGCCTCGCAAACATCACCGACCTGACCGGAATGGATCGCTCGGCGATTTCTAAACTGGAAACCGGCAAGAGGCCGAATCCGACGATTGAAACCCTGGTACGATATGCTGGGGCGGTGGGCAAACGAGTGGTCGTGACGCTCGCGGATGAATGAACAGTAGCTTCGACTTAGACAAGCTTGTCGCTACAGCTACGCGAGGATTTCGCTCACGACGCGGGCGGGGCGGCCGTCGGTCAGGCGCTGTTCGCGGCCGTTGTTGTGGTAGACGATCTTCGTGTGATCGAGGCCCAGTTGATTGAGGATCGTGGCCTGGTAATCATTGGGCGTCAGCACGTTCACCGCCGCCTTGTGGCCGACTTCGTCGGTTTCGCCGTAGGTGATTCCCGGTTTGAAGCCGCCGCCGGCCATCCAGATCGTGAAGCCCTGGCCGTTGTGATCGCGGCCTGCCGCTTCGGTCAATTCGCCTTCGCACACCGGCAGGCGACCGATCTCGCCACCCCAATGCACGATCGTCGTGTCCAACAGGCCCCGCTGCTTGAGGTCTTTCACCAGGGCGGCTGAGGGCTTGTCGGTCCGCTTGCAGATGGCCGGGAGGGCAGTGCGAATCGACGTGTGGTTGTCCCACGGCTGGCCTCCCAGGAATAACTGCACGAACCGCACGCCGCGCTCGACCAGGCGGCGGGCGATCAGGCAGCGCTCGCCGTATGAACGTGTGGCGTCTTCATCCAGTCCGTACATCTTGTGGATGTGCTCGGGCTCTTTCGAAATATCGAGGGCTTCTTTCGCAGCCGTCTGCATCGCGGCGGCCAGTTCGTAACTGGCAATGCGGGCTTCCAATTCGGCTTCGCCCGCGTGCTGTTGCAGGTGCCTTTTGTTGAGCTGGTCGAGGAACGCCAGGTTTTGCTGCTGGAGCGTCCCCTTGAGGCGCGCGGGGGGATCGAGATTGAAGATCCGCGGCTCCTGCGGTCGAAGCACCGTTCCCTGGTAGAGAGGAGGCATGAATCCGCTCGACCAGTTGAGAGTGCCGTCGACCGGATGGCCTTCCGGATCGGCCAGGACCATGTACGCCGGCAGATTCTGCGATTCGCTCCCCAAGGCATAGACGATCCAGCTCCCCAGCGTGGGACGGCCGGTGACTCCGGCAATCCCTCCGTGAAAATAACGGATCGAAACCTCGTGACCGTTGTGCCCGGTGTGCATCGAACGGATGACGGCGATGTCGTCGACGATCCCGGCGATTTCGGGGAGCAGCTCGGAAATCTCGGTGCCACACTGGCCGCGCTTCTCGAACTTGAACGGGCTGCCGAACAGCTTTTTGCTGGCGCGGTTGACGAAGCTGAAAATGACGTCGCCGCCGTAATCGGATCCGCTGTTTTTCGTCAATTCGGGCTTGGGATCGAACAGATCGACGTGCGACGGACCGCCATGCATGAACAGCGAAATCATCGCGTTCGCTTTGGGGACGAAGTGCGGCGCGCGGGTCCTCAATTCGAGAGGCAGGTTTTCGCCCGGCTTGCCGCTGGACTCAGCGAGTAGGCCGTCCTGGCCCAGCAGTTGGGCCAGTGCGAACGAACCGATCCCGAACGCTGACTGGGCGAGGAATTGACGGCGTGTGGGAACGATCTGTTCAGTCGACATGCAGGAACTCATTGGAGCTGAAGAGTTGTTGGCACAGGCTGGTCAGGGCGGTGACTTCGGGATCGGCCTTGTCGCCGCTGGCCCGCAACCAGGCAATCTGCTGACCCGCAAACTGGCAGGCGATATCGAGCTCTTCGGCCGAGACGGGGCGGTCGAAGGCAATCAACCAGGCGTAGGCAATCTGCTGCGGCAAGAGCGCGCCGGCCGGTCCGTGGAAATCGGTGGATGAATTCCACGAATCGAGGAGAGCGCCCTTCCCGTCGCCAACGGTCAGGTCGGACAGTTTCAAATCGACGGTCCATTCGAACGAATCGCTGTTGACGTCGCCCGCGCAATCAATGACGAAGTCGATCGTCTCGCCCGCTTCAACCTGCACGGCAGGAATGTTCGTGTCGGCCTCGCGAGCCTTGACCGGCCATTCACCGAGCAAGCCCGATTTGCCGGCGACGATTCGGCCACGGACACCATCGCCGTTTTCAGAAGGGTGCTTGAGTTTACCGGCGATGGCCACGGCTCCGGCGCGTGGGGCTGTCCAGCGGCGGATGGCGGCATGTTGCTGATCGTTGCCGGCGTGACCACCGGCGGCGTGCAGCAGCACCCAACCCAAGGTCGGATCGGGCAGCGCCGCGCCCCCCTGCCAGGCCGAGCCGGTAAAGTGCGGCAAAGCAGAAAACTGACCGACTCGTTTGGCGGATTCATCATAGACTCCGGATCCAAATTGCCAGGCGGCATTGTGGCGCGGAAATTTCGCCGCGAAAGGTGCAGCCAGTTCTTGCTGATAGTCGATCGGGGTCTGCGTGCGCACACGCTGGGCCAACAGGCTGGCCTCCTTCAACACCTGCTCGTTGTTCATCAGCATCAATGACTGCATTGCGCCGGTGCTCGACGAGCGGCGTTCGCAATTGACGGTCATCACAGGTGCATCAAACGTCGTCAGAAACGACATGGGCTTCGTGCGGCGGACCTGCAAGTACACGCTGCGGCGGGGATTGTCTCCTTTGACGACGACCTGGCCGGCAAAATCCTCTTCGACCGGGATCGCCGGACCGAATTGCGTGCGATCGAGACGGCCGCTGGCGGCGAGCATGCGGTCGCGAAGGACTTCCGCTTCGAGCCGGCGAAGAGGGAAGTGCCAGTAGAGAGAGTCGTCGCTATCAATTCGCCGGGGGTCGACGCGGCGCGGGTCGGTGGAATCTGGCAGGTTGGAAACCTGCCCTACAGTCGAGGACTGCCGGTAGACGGCGGACGTCATGATCAACCGATGGATCTGCTTGAGGCTCCAGTTCCGGCTCGCGAATTCATCAGCGAGCCAGTCGAGCAGCTCAGGATGCGTGGGCCGGGTGCCGAGCGTCCCGAAATCGCCGGCCGTCTCGACGAAAGCACGTCCGAAATGATGGAGCCAGATGCGGTTGACGAGCACGCGTCCCACGAGCGGGTGCTTGCCGTTCATCAGGTGCCGGGCCCAGGCCAGCCGGCGGCCCGACGTCGAGAGGCTCGGATCTTTGTCGGCAATGTCGACACGCCGGCCGTCCGGGGCGGCGATCGTCATATCGCCTGGCGCGATCGGCTGTTTCGGCGTCCGGTAATCGCCGCGGTAGAAAAGTTGCGTTACGGGGAGTGTTCCAGCGATTTCGTTCGTGACGCTGACGAAATCCTCGACCGGCTTCTCGGCGCGCTTGGCGTTGATCTTCTCCTGGTCTTTCTTGAGCTCGTCTGCCGCCGCCTGGTTGTACTGATAGAGGACGCCGGGATTGATGTTTACGCTGGGCCGATCGGCCAGCAGCTTTTTCTGCTCGTCGGTGCGCTTGTCGGCAGGCGTGTTGTACGCGTCGCGGAGCGTACCTCGCAAATCTTCGGGATGCTTTTCCAATTCCTTGTCGAGGGCCGCCGCGACGTACTTCGATTGCTTGGCATTATACTCGGTCTGCAAGACCTGGGCTTCGGCATCGACAGCCCCGGCTTTGGCCCGATCGGCATCGGTGTAAAGCGACACGAGCCGCTGAACCGGTCGTCGCCAGTGGGCCGGATCGAGCGCGGGCTCGAACACGGCCCGCAGACGGAAATAGTCGGCCTGCGGAACCGGATCGTACTTATGGTCGTGACATTGGGCGCACCCCACCGTCAGCCCCAAGAGCGAGCTGCCGACGATCTTGAGCGTGTCGGCCACGACCTGGTTGGCCGCCAACGCCTGGTCGCCCCCACCAGTGGCCGTGCCGTCGACTCCCATCCGCACGAATCCGGTCGCGATCAGCTTTTCTATCTGCGCGGGGGGCAGATTGTTCCACGGTGGGGGCACGAGCTCGTCGCCGGCGAGCTGCTCGATGATGAATTGATCGAACGGCTTGTCGGCATTGAACGAGCGGATCACGTAGTCGCGAAACTTGTAGGCGTAGGGGCGCGTCGTATCTTCGTTGCCATTGCCTTCGGAATCGGCATAGCCAGCCACGTCGAGCCAGTGCCGAGCCCAGCGCTCGCCATAGTGAGGCGACTGCAAATACCGATCGACCATCTTTTCGTAGGCATCGGCCGCGGCATCTTGAACAAACGCGTTGACCTCTTCCGGCGACGGCGGCAGCCCCGTCAGATCGAATGCGACGCGGCGGATCAGCGTCAGCGGATTGG
>DASYAR010000204.1:0-9373 GCA_036501235.1 Planctomycetaceae bacterium | reverse complement strand
AGTGCTCAACAAAATCCGCGAGAAGATCGTCGTCGGCCGGATTATCAAGGTGGCAGGCCCTGTCGCCGGGTATACGCACCACGACGGCACGCTGGGGGTGTTGTTCCAGGCAAAAGGCGAGAACGCCACGGCCCCGATTCTGCGCGACGTGGCCATGCAGGTTGCCGCGCTCAATCCGGCGGTCTGTCTCCCCGAGCAGCTCGACCCAGCCGCCGTCGCCGCCGAACGGGCGAAGCAATCGGAAGAGGCCCGCAAATCGGGCAAGCCCGAGAATATCATCGACAAAATCGTCGACGGCAAGATGCGGACGTTCTACGCCAGCGAAGGGGTGCTCGTAGCGCAGCCGTTCGTGAAAGACGACAAGCAAACCGTGGCCCAGGCGCTGTCGGCGGCGGGGCTGACCGCAACCGGGTTCATTCGCTGGCGGTTAGGGAAGCCGTAACGTGTGGCGCGGGAAATCGCGAAGACGCAAGCCCGACGCGAGTGAACTTTGCACGGCTTGCCTCTTCGCGAAGTTATGAAGTGAACGTCGCTTTGCGAGAATAGTCTTGTTCTGTCGAGCACCGATATGCCTGATGTACCTGTTACGTCGACTGCCTCCTCTCCTCCCTTTGTGCCGGCGTATCGCCGCGTGCTGCTGAAGCTCTCGGGTGAAGGCTTCTGCCGGCAGGGTGAGACCGGCATCAGCATGGCGGCCGTGAGCACGGCGTCGGAGCAGATCAAGCGGGTCGTCGCGGCGGGGGTCCAGTTGGCGATCGTCGTCGGCGGGGGAAACATCTTGCGCGGCCGCGAGTTTTCCGCCGTCAGCAGCACGATCACGCCGTCGACCGCCCATTACATGGGGATGCTGGCAACGGTCATCAACGGCCTGGCATTGCAGGACGCGCTCGAATCAGTAGGCGTTCCCACCCGGCTGCAAACGGCGATTCGCATGGAAGGGGTGGCGGAACCGTTTATTCGCCGGCGCTGCGTGCGACACCTCGAAAAAGGGCGCGTCGTGATTCTGGCCGGGGGGACGGGCAGCCCGTACGTGACGACCGACACGGCTGCCGCACTGCGGGCCCGCGAGATCGAGGCCAACGTGCTGCTCAAGGCGACGCGGGTCGACGGCGTGTACGCCGAGGACCCAGAAAAGAACCCGCACGCCGTCCGTTACACCGAGATTTCCTACCAGGACGTGCTCAGTCAGAACCTGCAGGTCATGGACGCGCAGGCCATTCACCATTGCAAGGACCAGAACCTGCCGATTATCGTCTTCAATTATCGCCGGACGGGAAACATCGAACGGGCGATCGCCGGTGAAAAGATCGGAACGCGAGTGCTCTCGGCGGCCCGGATTGCGGCGGGCGCGTAGGCTTGACTGAGAGAGCTGTTTTCGAAGAATTCTGAAGACAAGGAGAGGGGGAGACAAGGAGAGAACGACGGACCAACGTCTCCGACGAATTTTCCTTGTCTCTTGGTCTCCCCCTCTCCTTGTCTTGTTCCCAGTTATCACGTGGCCTTCGAGTCGTCCGCAAGAAGTCTTTAAGCAATTATTTCAGGAACTCAGTCATGGACAGCGACGAAATTCTGCTCGACACTGAAGAACGCATGGAAAAGGCCGTGCAGGTCTTTCAAAGCCAGTTGCAGGGGATTCGCACGGGCCGTGCAACGCCGGGCCTGGTCGATTCGATTCGCGTCGATTACTACGGCTCGCAGACGCCGATCAAGCAGATGGCCAGCGTCACCGTCCAGGAAGGGAAGCAGATCGTCATCCGTCCGTTCGACGCCACGGTGATCAGCAATATCGTCAAGGCGATTCAGTCGAGCGACGTGGGCCTGACCCCGAATTCCGACGGCCGCCTGATACGCATCAACGTGCCTCCGCTTTCGACCGAGCGCCGGCGGCAATATTCCGGTCGTGTCAAAGAGATGGCTGAAGAAGCCCGCGTGGCGATCCGCAACGTCCGCCGCGACGGCAACAAACACGCCGACACGGCCCAGAAAGAAAAAACCTGCACCGAAGACGAGCGCGACCAAGTCAAGGAGCAGGTGCAGGAACTGACGAAAACCTTCGAGGCCAAAGTCAACGACCTGGCGGCCTCGAAGGACAAAGAGATCATGGACGACTAATTCGTCGCGACGAGCTTCTTGATGCTGATATTGCGGAATTCGACCGGGTCGTTGTGCCCGGCGAATCCGAAGAAGCCACGCGTTCGATCTTTGCCCGGATGCGGCGAATTGGCCATGTACTCGGTGATTTTCGACAAGTCGGTGTCGAGAATCGTGACGCCGTTCAGCTCGACCTTGATCGTCGAGCCCTTGACCGTCACCTGCTCGAAGTTCCATTGGCCGGTGAGACGCAAGTAACCGCGATGTGCCGGGGCCATCCCATAGGCCGAACCGTGCACTTGCCGCGGGTCGATCTTCGTAGTCCGTTCATATTCGGCGTCAAGCACCTGCAGCTCGCACATGCCGACATAAGCGCTGTCGCCGCTTCCCGGATAGCGGATCGCCAGGCCGTTATTGCCCCCCGGCGGCAGCTTGAAGTCGACTCGGGCCACGAAATCGTCGTATTCTTCAGCCGTATAGAGGGTGCCCCCCTTTTTGGGTTTGCACAGAATCGAACCGTCGCGAGTTTCGTAGTTGTCGACATCACCGGCCCAGCCCGTCAGGTCTTTGCCGTTAAAGACCGAGACGAATCCTTCAGGCTTCACTTCGCGCAAGCGGGCGTTGGCTTCGTGGGCCGAAATTTCGCGGATGAAAATATTTCTCCAGCGGACTTCATTGCCGTGCGTTTGCAACTGGATCGGCCCCTTCGAGAACAGGGGCTTCGTTTTGTCGAAATAGTTCTCGAGGGGCGCGCCGTCGACCACCAGGCGACCGTTCAACCAGACCCACGTGCGATCGCCTAGCTGGCGGATGCGGAATGTGTTCCAGGTGCCGATCGGCCGATCGGCGAAGAGAAGCGGATCTTTGCCGGGGTTGGATGGGGAGTTGTTCCACAACCCGCCGGAGCCCTTGTCGGCCCCTAGCTTCCAGTACCCTGCCGCTTCAGTGAAGTCCCACACCTGCACCTGCGGCGTCGCCCGCAAATAGATGCCGCTGTCCCCTTTGGGGATCAGCTTGAAGTCGATCTGGAATTCGACGTCGGAATAATCATTATCGGTGGTCATGTAGACCCCCTTGCCGTCATTGACCAGTTCGCCGTTGTCGACCTTCCAGTGCTCGTTCAAGTCTTTCAGGTCGGCGGCGCGCTTGTCGGCCCGCTCCTGCTCGGACATCTCGGCCAGCTTGCGAATATCGAAATGCCCCATACCGTGCCAGCCGGTGAAGTCGGTCCCGTTGAAGAGCACGGTAAACCCTTCCGGCGCTTTGGGAGGCTCGGCCGCCTGGGCAGGGCGAGACAAAACGAGTGAAGCCGCCACGAGAGTGGCAAGACCGAAGAGGCGCGTCAGCAAGGCAGGTCTCCTTTTCAATTTCGTCTTCATTTTGGTCGATCAAGAGGCGAGGGTTCCCCATCGTAACAATCGACGTGCGTTGATGCGAGTAATCATGCGCGCGGCTTCTGGTAAACAGGATGCCTGCCAAAAACAAAAAGCCGACGGAACATTCCGTCGGCTTTTTGTGTTGTTGTAACGATCGCAATCAGGCGAGCCGGACGTTCTCGGCCCGGGGGCCCTTGGGACCATGTCCCGGAGTGTAGGAGACGCGCTGCCCTTCGCGCAACTCTTCGAATCGCACCCCTTCGAGATTCGACGAGTGGAAGAACATGTCTTTGTCGGTTCCGGTTTCAATGAAACCGAATCCCTTGTCGGTGAGCCGCTTGATCTTGCCTTCTGCCATGCCTTGTTCCTGAAATCAAAACTCCGCAGCGTTGCCCGACAATGCCTGTCCTGATTGCGCCACTGCACGAAACAGAGTCTAACAGGCTGGCTGAGCACGTCAACTCGGAATGGCCGGCAAAAGATGCGGCAAAACACAATTGCGGCGCCCCTTTTTCCGGGGTCGGAAGAGGGCCTGCCGCGGAGCGACGATTCACGAACCGCACCATCCTGAAAAGGCGCGAATCCAACGATGGTGCGCGGCAAGAACCTGGGGCGGATGTAAGTCAGCGCAAACGGAAAAAGGTCCCCAATCCCGGTCCATGCTTGCCGGCGGTGATCAGCCATTGCAGATTATTCTCGGCGACTCGTCCCTGACCGCTCGAATCGTGGCGGATGCCGATCAGCAGCGTGTAGTCGGCCTTCGTCGGATCGGCCGCGGGGAGGACCTGGTAGACAATGCCATTGTGCCCCAATTTGGAGTCGAACCACATGTCTCCGACCTTCACGTCTTTGAGCCCCTTGATCTCTGTGCCAGCCGTGCGGCAATAATTGGCGAGGTCCGGCACGCGGACCCAAAAGCCCTTCAAGCACCGATAGGCGTTGCCGGTCGCCTTGAGGTTTTTCTGGTGTGCCGCCCAGTGCGTGCAGCCCGTTCCCGGAAGGGGATTCCAAATATCGCCTCCGCCGTAATCGACGAAGCAATCCTTCGGTTCGACATGGGGGTTCTTTTGCTTCACGGCCTGAACGGCAGCCTCGTAGCCGGCCTGGCACTTTTCGCAATAGTGACTGCCGTCGTAGTCGAATACGGCGGGCCGTCCCGGATGGTATTTGCACTTGAACGGGCCGGACATGGTTCACCTCCTGGCCGAAAAAATGGAAGCTTGCAAGTTGACCGAAACCGCCTGAGATATGCTACCCAGACGGCGCAATCCGTCCAAGGATGTCTTGCCCGCCAGGCGAGCCACGATGACAGTTATTCCTTCTTCCGGTCCTCGCTCGGCTCGCCGGCTTTTCGTTCAGGCCCTTCCAGTTCGGCTGGCCGGCGCGGCGGTGGGCCAAAATTGGGAGGAGGAAACAGGGAATTGAGCATCAGACCTAAGGCCGTTTCGTCGAGCTGATCCGTTTTCTGTTTGTCGAATTCGTCGAAGAGCTTATCGGCGACAACGAGCAGTTCGGCGAGAGTCAGGTTACCATCTTTGTCTGCGTCGGCCCGTTTGACGAGGGGGCCTGCCAGGAAAGCGCCCGGCGAAAAGGCGCCGGGAGGGCCGGGCGGTCCACCGCCGGGCGCCCCTCCAGGTCCTCCTTCCGGGGGCTTCGGAAACATACTGTTGAGGCCCGCTGCGAGACTCGTTTCCGACAAGCGGCCCTGGTCGTCTTTTTCGCACGCATCGAACACGAGCTGCGGCGTCGCCTGCCATTCAGCTCGCGACAGAAGCTCGTTCTTGTCGGCATCGAACATTTCCAGTACTGGTCCTGCCAGCATATCGCCTATCTTGAATGCACCGGGACCAAAGCCACCGGTGGGAACGTGCCCCTGCGACGTGCCGTCAAGTTGTGCGGCAACCGATTTCGTCCGCTTCTCGACAAAGATCCGCAGGTCGGGTGGTTGGCCCATCATGGCGAATGGACCGAAGCCGGCGACGCCGTCTTGCCGTGCCAACGCGGCTTTCGCGTCGCGCTCGATAAGGTCTTTGACGGCGGCCTCGAGCGCTCCGACTTCCCGCAGGAGCGTCTCTCGGGCCAGTACGGTCGTAGAGAGGTCCTTAAGCAGTTTTTGATACTGTTCGCTCACTCCGGGCATCTCCAGCAGGCGTTCGGTCAAACGGTGCTTGCCGGCATAGGGGTGAGTCAGGCTGAAATTCATCTGCTGGCTCTTCGAACCGAAGATGGGAAAATTGGCGAACGCGCGATCGAGGTCCCAGGGAAAGAAATGCAGTTTGCCCGTCTCGGGATGCAGGTAGATGTAGTAGTTGTGACCGAGCCCAAAAAAGCTGTCCGAATTCGACACGAACGCCGTCACGGCCAGGAACCTGAGATAATCCTCGATATCCAAAAAACCGGCAATCTCGCGGCGGAATTCCTCATCGCTGGCTGTGCCTGCCAGCCGAGCGAAAGCAATCATCCGCGCCGCTTCTTCGTCGGTCGCGTCGCGTTTCGGTTCATATTGCTGCTTGTAGCGATTCCAATCGTTTCCCATGTCGGCAAAGTCGCGCAGACCTTCGGGCTTCATCAACAACCCCTTGTCGGAGCCGAAATTGGTCCGCAAAAACTGCTTGTCGGGTTGTTCCACAACGGTGTACACCCCCAGCAGTTGGTTGTCGTATTTGCCGGGCACATCGAGCCAGACCTCTGCGAGGGCCGTCCGAGGGGCCGCGACGCCGGCGGCCCGATACAGTTGATACCCCAGCATTTCACGACACTTCGAGGGATCGGTGACGCCACAATGCAGATTGAGCGTTTTTCGGCCATGCCAGCGGCCCGTGCCGCCAAAATGATCGAGATCGATCTTGATCGACTTTTTGATCGTGCGCGACGCGTCGCCGATCGTGCCGTTTCCCTTGTAGCGAATGCCTATGTCGTCGAACGTCTGGCCGTCGACAACCACGGCGCCCGTACACCAGGGGAGGTCCATGCCGAACGCGTTGCGATGCATTTCACGAGGGGGTTCGGCAGGATCTTTGGCAGGCGCGCGGGGAGGGCCGCCGAATCCGAAAAACCCGCCGCGGGATGAGATCGGCTGCAACGCGGCAAATTCTTTTTCGGAAAGGGAAAGACGGATGTTGCGAATCGTCCCCGGCTCGAATCCGGCATTGTCGGCAACCGGCGACGTTTTCGGTTTGTCGTTCGGATCGGCAGCGCCGGCTTCCGACCAGCTTCCAGCCATCACGAAGGCTGCCGCGATGATCGAACGGACAAGCTGCGCCATGGTGGTATTCATCAGGGAGAGTTTCGCCATCGACAGTTCCTGCTCATCGGTGTGCTTGGGTTTCATGCTTCATCGCAGACCAGATGGGATCGCATCGCGGCGCCCAGTCGGTCGACGCCGGTCGCCGTTTGAGTATAATCGAATTCTGGTCTGTACACCTTGGATTCAGGAGACGCTCCGATGCGCATGCTCGTTCTTTCAATCGCTTTGGTCAGTTCGCTGTTCGCTCAGGCACAGGCCCAGGATGCCGAGGCCGAGAAGAAGGCGATCGCGAAGATTCGGGAGTCGGGGGCCTTGGTTCTCGAAATCGCCCAGAACGATAATCGGCTCGACGTGAGCTACATCACCGCCCCGCCGAAAATCACGGCCGAACAACTGGCTCCGCTCAAGGATTTGACGCGGCTCGCGAAACTTAACCTGGGCCGGCTGGAAATCGGCGACGACGCTTTGGCCCCCATCGCGGGCCAGAAAACGCTGGTCCGATTGCATCTGGAAAAGACCAAGATCACCGACAAGGGACTCGAGCACCTGAAAGGACTGGAGAATCTCGAATACCTGAACCTGTATGGCACAGAAATTACCGACGCGGGACTGGCGCATCTGGAAGGGCTCAAGAAGCTGAAGAACCTGTATCTGTGGCAGACGAAGGTGACTGACGAAGGGGTCAAAAAGCTCCAGGCGGCGGTTCCCGGACTCAAGATCGACCGTGGGACGTGATTTCTTACAAAAACGTAAAGCGCGGCCTCTTGAATTTCTCGTCGCGGCGAAGGTACGATTTGGGATGAGCATGCGTGCTGGCTTGTGGGCCGCGCAACATGAAAAATCAGGAGGTGCTACCGTGTTCACGCGAAAAGGAATGATCGGAACAGTGGTCGCCGGGTTGTTGGCGGGAAGTGCATTTGCAACCGCGCCGGCGAATGCGGATGACGGCGGTGTGCCGGTCGGTCCCGCAATTTATCGAGTCGAAGTCCCGACGGCGAGTGGACCGACATCTGGCCTGTCGACCACCGATCAATCGGGGCCGGGGCAGTTGATACCGGGACAATCACCCGGACAATCACCCGGGCAATTATCGAGCGACGATTCTCAATCTGCTGCCACAGGCCTGCAAGCTGAACTGGTTCGCTGGCATGGCGGATTCGGCGGCGGCTGGGGTGGCGGTTGGGGACATCGTGGCTTCGGTTGGGGCGGTGGTTTTCGCGGCTACGGCTGGGGTGGTTATCGCGGTTGGGGTGGGTATGGATTCTATCGACCCTATTACCGGCCCTTTTACTATGGCGGGTTTGGCGGGTATCCAGGTTACGGATACGGCTATGGTGGCTATGGAGGCGGATTTGGCGGATATGGGTATGGGGGATATGGCGGGGGATTTGCCAATGGTGGCTATCCGATCGCTTCCGGGCCGTACGGATATGGAGGCGCCTTTGGCTATCCGTCCTATGGCGCGACACCATTTCCGCGATTTGGGGTCGGCATCGGTTTCTATTAACGATTGCTTCCATCGACCTGATAGAGCAGCCGCGGTGCGCGCCGTCGCGTGATCGACGTCGCCACCGCGTGCCTGAGCGGGCCGGCGTGTGACGAGAGCCGGCCCAACACGTCGACGGGATCAATCGGATCGCCGGTAAGCACCGGCGCGACGACCACGAGAAGTTGCGCCGCATCCGGGGCAGGCGCCACCGAGACGACGTACAGGCTGCGCAGCACGTCGTCTCCGCATTCGCCGCTCAAGACTTGATTGAGCGTATCGGCGACCTGGCTGCAAAGCTGGAGCAGTTTGCGATCCGGCTTGCGGGTGCGATGCGTGTTCGAAATGGGAATCTCTCCGAGACTATGAATGGAATTGCCGGAAAGACACCCGGCAAAACGGGTCGGTTCGCGCAATCGACTTTCCATCGGCAAAGTTCCCACCCCGCTCGCAACAATTGCAATTGTCGCCTCTCTTTGAATTTCGTAGACTTGAGATGCTGAGGAGTTGAAGTGCAGGCTGGGAGCAGCGTGATCAATGAGCACGACAAAATCATCGATTGAATGCACGGCTGGCGTTTGTGGCGGCGTGCCATGCGTTGCAGGCACCAGAATCCCAGTCTGGGTGCTCGAACGCTCGCGTCAATTGGGTATCTCGCGAGAGGACGTGCTTGACGACTACCCGACGATTTCCGATGCCGACCTTCTGGCGGCATGGGAATATGCCGATTCGCATCGCGACGAAATCGCCAGTCAGATCCACGAAAACGAGAGCGGCTGACGGATGGCCAGGCTGTTGGCTGACGAGCAGTTTCCAGCGCAGTCACACGCTATGGACATCACTCAAAAACCGCCGTGTCGGCGACGACGACTACTCATGGTGGTCCGCGCCGGCCTGCCTGTGTTTTTGCTCATCGTGGGCGGATCGTGGTATTGGAATTTTCATCGCATGCAGCAGATTGAGGAACTGGTGAATGCCTCAACCGGCGGCGGGGGATTCGTTCAGCGAGCTCCAAGCTGGTCCGCCAGACTGCTGGGTGCTGAATTGTTGCCGTGGTTCCAGGAACCGAAGGAACTGTGGATCCACGACAAGACGCTCGATGAAGCCTGGTTCTCAAAGCTGCGATTGGTGAACGAAGTTTCGGTCCTCGATTTGTCAAATACGCAATTCAGC
>DASYAR010000203.1:0-6980 GCA_036501235.1 Planctomycetaceae bacterium | reverse complement strand
ACCCCCGTGGGACTATGCTTTGGCAATTCCTGCGATTCGTGTCGGACCTGCAACCGAAGATGTTTCTAATGGAGAACGTCCGTGGGCTGATGTCGGCAGCCCTTCGGCATCGTCCAATTAAAGACCGTCCCGAGCATGGTGGCCCGTCTCTTGCTCCCGATGAGCGTCCCGGATCGGTCATGCGCTTGTTCGTTGACGACCTCCACAATGCGTACCGGCTTGATTGCTTCGAAGTCAACGCCGTCAATTACGGTGCGCCTCAACTCCGCGAACGGGCAATCTTCATCGGCAATCGTTTCAATCGGCTGACAGAGTTCCGCGCTCCGACACACGGCCAGAATGAACGGAAGGAGCGGACATTGTTCGATGAACCGGAACCCGATCTCAAGCCCTTCTGTACTCTGCGCGATGCTCTCGCGGGACTGGTCGAAACCGACCCGACCATTTTGGATTTCAGCCCTCGCAAGAAGCGATATTTGGAAATGGTCCCGACCGGGAGCAATTGGCGGTCATTGCCTCCCGATGTTGCGAAAGAGTCGATGGGCAGCGCGTATTTTGCGAAGGGCGGGCGTTCCGGCTGGTGGCGGCGTCTCACGTTTGACTTGCCAAGCCCGACCATCGTGACAATGCCGAACCATGCGGGGACGGCGCTTTGCCATCCACTCGAAACCCGAGCCTTAACCTTGCGGGAATGCGCCCGAGTTCAAGAGTTTCCCGACGAATGGGAATTTTGCGGAACGGTCCAGAAGCAATACACGCAAGTTGGGAATGCCGTTCCAGTGCGCCTAGGTCGAGTCTGTGGCGAGATTGTCGCAGAGCAACTCGACCAGATTTCCAAAAGTGGCAACCGGATCGCCAAGGGGGAGAATCCTCCCTGCCGGATAGTGTACGTCAAATCCCACATCCGTACTCGCCAATGGTTCAAAGCGGGAATGACGTTCGTGTGGGAGGACGGCGCGGAGAACGGCCACGCGAAGTACGGCCCGGCAAAAACGAAACGCAAGGTTCGGGGTATCTGAAACAATTATGGCGAAGACCAACCCGCAAGGAATGCAGGCCAAAGTCCGGGGCTTCTACAAGGCGATAAAGACGCACCATCGTCCGTATCAGGCCGAAGACGTTGCGGAACTTCTTGGGCGCACCGACAAAGATCGTGTGAGTAACCTGGCGGACGCCATTGCGGGCTACATTGTCAAAAACTTGCCGCGAGCCATCGACCAACGAGAGGGGTTGGCAGAATATCGCACCAATCCATACGTTTTGTTGACCTCTGCAAGCGTGATGCAGCTTGTTGATCCGAGTAAATTCGCAAGTTTTCTGTTCAACAACAAACTGTACATGGGCCTCGAAACGTCGTTCGGCAAGTCGATTGAATCCGTGTTGGTATTGCCGTACCCGGTTACGGCGGGGGTTTCAAGCAAGTGGAGGGAACCTCCGGAAAAGTTGGCGGAAAGTAGTGCTCTCGCCAGCTTGGGAACCGAAGAAAAGGCGCAAAAGCGGATCGACTCAGTCTGGCGAGAAGTTGATAAGTCCTGCGTAATTGGCAAACGCCGCTATCTGGTCAGCATCAAGAGTGGTCCAAGTTGTATCAATGATACCCAGGTGAAGGGGATGACAGATGCGATTGCCCAGCAATACAAGATTTGGAAACAGGGAACCGGAAAGTCGTACCCAAACGTCACGGAATTGGACATCGTTATCGGGCTTACCTATGGCACGGAACGAACCACGAACAACAAGGAAAATCAGATTCTCGTCAAATTGCTGGAAAAGGGATTTGTTGAAGAAGACCGTGAAACGAAACCGGGCGTTTTGATCGACAAAGAAACCGGAAAGATTCGCGTGTACCGAAAGGTGGGAATTGATTTCTGGTCCTTTATCGGCGACCCGCTGAAGCCGGAACGATCACTGTTCGTCTACCTTGAGGTTTTGCTGGCACTGGCAAAGGCACTTTCCAAGGGGATGACCGTCGCCAGTTTGGAGGAACGTGTGAACACAAAAATCCTTCAACTCTCGCAGGCCCTCGCGACGCTGACGTTTCCTCGCGGCAGTTTGCCGGCTTGGGTCCGTGAGGATTTCCAAGAGCACGAGATTTGCTGGTTGGCGGCAGCGATGAGCGCGTTCTACGACAAAGGCATTTGAACCTTGGAAAGAGCATTGCGGGACAGACTTCCGGCGGGACGATTTTCAAACGTCTCGGCCACGCATTCACGCAGAATGGGGGCGATCCGCAGTCGCGAAAATCGGACAACGGAGATTCGCTTCAGGGCAATTCTAATCCGCGCAGGCATCCGTGGTTGGTCGCTGCACCCGAAGGGACTCAAAGGGAAGCCCGATTTTTTCTTTCCGGCAAGTCGTGTTGCAGTGTTCATTGACGGTTGCTTTTGGCACGGTTGCCCGCAATGTGGCCACATTCCCGGCGTCAACCGTCCATTTTGGAAAGCGAAACTCGACCGAAACCGGGAGCGCGATAAGGCAGTTGACGAATTTCTTCAACAGTCTGGAATCCGGCCCGTAAGAATTTGGGAGCATGAATTGCAGAACAACCCAAGTCTGTGTCTCATTCGGTTACGGCAGTTGATTTCCCCCCAAAGGAAAACGGGAACGAATCGTGGCTAGGCTTGCAACATCTTCGCCATCCACTCGCGAGCCGATTCAAGCGTAAGGGGTGCCATTCCTTCGGATAATTCATGCGGTGCAGGTTGTTTCGCAGGTAGCCCAGCAGCTCGCGGTACGATTCTTGGATGGTCGGCGCGGCTTCGGAGATCTGCAAGGCAGATAATTCCTCCACGAGCGCTGATCCTCCGTGTCGCTTGAGAGTCTGGAGAATCAGCGTGCTGATAGCCTGGGCGCCGTGGACGTTAAACGATTCTCTTCATTTGCAATTCTCTTTGCGTTCGTTTCGTTCGTGGGTAGAATGAGCGAACTGGGAATCCGTGCAAGGGAGGATGTTCGATGGACGTTCCTGTCATCATTGAAACGGTCAGCGGCAATGGATATCGCGCGACCGGGGCAGGCGGGCTTTCGGTTGGACTGACGGCCGAAGGGGCGACCGCCGCGGAAGCCGTCGACCGACTTGCCGATCAGGTCCGTACGCGGGTGAACGCGGGCGCGAAGCTGGCCGATCTCAGCGTCGCGGGCGCAGCGCCCTGGAAGCAAGACGCGGGTTACCTGCACGACGAACCCCTATACGAGCCTTGGCGCAAAGCGATGGAGGAGGCCCGCCGTAAGCTGGACGAAGACCCCGACTCGCTATGAGCCTCTTCGTTCGTATACTCCGCTTGGTCAATGATCAGACATTTGTGGAGCCGCGCCCGTAAGAAAGCGGAAGTCGGACACCGCTTCCTTACGGGCGCGGCTCGACGCAACAACGTCTCGCCGAGTCAGGCAGTCGGTCCGTCGACGTTTCCGTGCGATGGCCGTGCGTGGAGCTTAATCATCGGGCTGGCCACGCTGTCCCAACTGCCGTCAGGTTGAAAAACTTGACCCAATTAGTTGTCTGGACAACTGTTGTCTGAATGACTATTATGGAGGGCATGACTACGCTTGCTCCCAGGCACCCGCGAGGCCGACGACGATTCGATTCGTTCGAACAGGAGGCCTTCCTCAACTTGTGGCGGACTTATGACCGCCTCAAGGCGCTCGAGGACGCACTGTTCGCCCGCTACGAGCTGACTCCCCAGCAGTACAACGCGCTGCGGTTGCTCAAGAGCGAGCATCCCCGGCCGATCCGCACGCTGGATCTGGCCGCGCGGCTCGTGTCGCGGGCCCCCGACATTACGCGGCTCGTCGACAAGCTCGAAGAGCGGGGGCTGATTTCACGGGACCGCCCGGCCGAAAATCGGCGGATTGTGTGCATTGCCATCACCGAGGCGGGACGCGAGCTGCTGCGCGAGCTGCAAAAGCCCATTGCCGAGTGCCACGCCCGGCAGCTCGGCCATTTGTCGGCGAAACAGTTGCAGGAGCTGGTTTCATTGCTCAAGGCGGCGCGCGGGCCGCACGAGGGCGATGAGAGTACGTGGGTGTAAGTGCAACATGACGAACATCAAACGTCGAATCGGAAAATACTCCGGAGAAATACATCGTGAACACTGCAACAACTGAAACAGACGTCGTCGTTATCGGCGGCGGGCCGGCGGGAAGCACCGCCTCGACATTGATCGCCCAGCACGGCGTGCGCGTCGAGCTGTTCGAGCGCGAACATTTTCCCCGCTTTCATATCGGCGAATCGCTGATCCCCGAAACCTATTGGGTGCTCGAGCGGCTCAAGATGCTCGACAAGATGAAGAACAGTCACTTCATCAAGAAGTATTCCGTGCAGTTCGTGAACGCCACCGGGAAACTCTCGGCCCCGTTCTATTTCTGGGACAACAAGCCGCACGAATGCTCGCAGACGTGGCAGGTCGTACGCAGCGAATTCGACCTGATGATGCTCAACAACGCCCGCGAGCAGGGGGTTTCGGTGCACGAAGGGACGCGGGTCCTCGAAGTGCTGCTTGATGGCGATCGGGCGGTGGGGGTGAAGGTTCAGCACGAAGACGGCACGCAGCGCGAAGTGCGGGCGAAGGTCGTGGTGGATGCCAGCGGCCAGAGCGCGATGCTGCAAAACAAATTCAAGCTCAAGAAATGGGACCCCGTTCTCAATAAGGGGGCCGTGTGGACGTATTGGGAAGGGGCCTACCGTGACGTGGGACGCGACGAAGGGGCCACGATCGTCATCCAGACCCCCAATAAACAGGGCTGGTTCTGGTATATTCCGCTGCACAACAACGTCGTCAGCCTGGGGGTCGTCGCGCCGTTCGATTACCTGTTCAAGGGACGAGGGAGTCACGAGCAGGTTTACACCGAAGAAGTCGAGCTCTGCCCGGCCGTCCAGGAACGGATTGCGAAAGCGACTCGCAAGACCGGCTATTTCGCCACGAAAGACTATTCGTACCGCTCGCGGGATGTGGCCGGCGACGGCTGGGTCCTGATCGGCGATGCGTTCGGCTTTCTCGATCCGCTGTATTCGTCGGGAGTGCTGCTGGCCCTTAAGTCGGGGGAACTGGCCGCCGACGCCATTGTTGCTGCACTCGCCAAAGGCGATGTCTCCAAAGCGCAACTCGGCCACTGGGGGCCCATGTTCAACCAGGGGGTCGATCGCATGCGGCGGCTGGTGTGCGAATACTATGACGGATTCAGTTTCGGCCGGTTCGTGAAGACCTTTCCGGACCTCAAGGGGATTGTCACGGATCTGTTGATCGGCGATCTGTTTACCGACCGGGTCGACAAAGCCTGGGAGCCGATGGAATCGCTGTATCCGCCGGAGAAAAAGGCGATGCCGTTGTGGTCGGCGACGGAATCTGCCGAAACCACCAAGGATAAATTGAATGAGTTGTTTTTGCCGACGGGGCCGAAGCCGTGACCACGCCAGGAGGGACCACGAAAGACGCGAAATACCCAGCGCGGCCTTCGGCCGCAACCAAATGAAGAAATGAATTTAACCGCGGATGACGCGAATGAACGCGGATAGGGCAATTGACCTCGTCCGTACTTATCCGCGCGTATCCGCGCCATCCGCGGTTCCCTTCTTTATTGTATTTTAAATGTTTTCGCGGCGCGCGAAAACTCAGACGGGTTGTATTACAGATGCACACAACTCGACATTGAGAGCCGCGAATACGTTGTGAGCACGCCGACCACCGAGATTTCCGAGCACACTGTCGCCCCCGGCCGGGCGCGCGTCTGGCTGGCGTATGTGCTCGCCGGAACGAATTTGGATCGCAGCGAACTGTGCGGCTGCAGCTCATCTCTCTGATTCAGTCAGCAGACCGGACGACGAGACTTGCGCGCGTGTCCTGTCGGAACATTCGTGTCGGGACAGTCCACACCCAATATCTCCCAACCTATCCCAACCGGCCGAATTGCCGATCGAGCTCGTTGCGGCTCAAGACCAGGGCCGTCGGGCGGCCGTGCGGGCAATGATGGGCGTCGTCGATCAGGTGTCGCTGGGCGAGCAAGCTTTCGATTTCTTCCGGCGACAGCCGCTGCCCCGCCTTGATCGCCCCCTTGCACGACATCATGTGGAGCAGGCTGTCGAGCAGGTCGCGGTGAGACGGGTCGCGCCCCGACTCGGCGATTTTTTCGGCGGCGTCACGCACCATTTGCGTGAGGTCTACCTTCGACAGCATCACCGGATACGCCGTCACCAACACCGTATTTGTGCCGAATTCTTCCAGGCACAACCCGAACCGCGCGAGCAAATCGCGATGCTCGGCCAACAGCGCCGCCTCTGAAGTCGAAAGCTCGATCGGCTGCGGCACGAGCAGCCGCTGCGACTCGATCGACTCCGACAGCACCCGATTTCGCAGGTGCTCGTACAAGATCCGTTCGTGCAGCGCGTGCTGATCGACCACCTGCAACCCTTCGGCCGTTTCGACGACCAGGTAACTGTCGTGAATCTGCATGGCCCGCACGTCGGCAAAGCCATTCATTCCTACTGCGGGCAGCGGTGACCGGTCTGTGCCGGTCAGCGGTTCAGGACCTGGCACATGCGATGCGTCAACCCGGCTGTAGATCTCGCCGGCGGCTTGTTCGTTCCGCGAAGCGGCGCCGTTTGTCATCGGTGCAACCCCCCCCGATTCACCCAACGACTCACCCGGTGATCGGCCAGCCGATCCGCCAAATGTCGGCAGTGTCTCCGGCAGGGCCGGTTCCTCCGGGGGCAGATCGGGATACATCGGCTCGTAGCCGGGCTGGCCCCAGTCGCGCGCCTGGTCCCGCGCCCAGGCCACCAGTTCCTGCTGCAACTGTTGCTGCTTCTGCGGATCGATGGCCGATCTCACGGGCTGCAACGTCGGGGCCGTCATCATCGCCGGCGACGTCCCCGCGCGAACCTGCAGCTCGCTGTTCAAATTCATTCCCAGGAATTTCGTGCGGATCGTCGACAAGAGCTGCCGGTACAGTTTCTGGCTTTCCCGGAACCGCACCTCGGCCTTGGT
>DASYAR010000202.1:0-3223 GCA_036501235.1 Planctomycetaceae bacterium | reverse complement strand
GTTACATCCCACCTGGCCTGATTTTACGGCTCATCGTGCCGGCGGAACCTCGATTGACGACGCAACTCTCAGTCTGAGACAATCTGACAGAGGGTTTTCATCACGTGAGTTTGCATCCGGTGCGTTTGCATCCCCGCGTTTGCATCGCCCCGTTTGTATCACAGTGACGTCGCACGAATCGCAGGATAATCGGCCTCATGGACATCGGTGAGATACTTCTACTGCAAAACGTCGTCTCGCGAGAACAGATTCAACTCGCGAAGCAAAACGCCAACGGCAAACGGCTCGACCACCAGGTGGTGGAAATGGGCCTGGCCAGCGAAGAGCAGGTGTTGCAGGCCCTGGCCAGCGAACTGGGGATGAAGTACGTCGAGCTCGCCGACGTCACGGTCGACAAAGAGCTTCTCAATCGTTTTCCGGCGCGCGAGATTTTCCGGCACACGTTGTTTCCGCTGTCGCGGCGCAACGGCAGCGTGATCGTCGCCACCAGCGACCCCTTCGATCTCGAAGCGCTCGACGAGGTCAGCTCGCTGTCGGGTTTTCGGCTCGAACCGGTGCTGGCCCGGAACGAAGACATTTCACGGCTCATCAAAGAGCAACTGGGCGTTGGCGGCGATACGATCGGCGAGATGGTCGCCCAGCGGACTGAAGAAGACGTCGAGCTGCTGGAAGGGCTGGGCGAAGCCGACGGCGAGCTGGCCGAAATGGCCCAGGCGGCCTCCGTCGTCAAACTGGTCAACGAGCTGCTCATCGAGGCGCTCAACCTGAATGCCAGCGACGTGCACCTCGAGCCGCAGGACGGCGCGCTGATTGTGAGGTTCCGCGTCGATGGAATGCTCCGCGTGCAGCCGCTGTCGCAAGAGGTCAACTATTTTCAGGCCGCGATCATCAGCCGTCTGAAGATCATGGCCAAGCTGAATATTGCCGAAAAGCGACTGCCTCAAGACGGCCGCATCAAGCTCCGCATTCACAAGCGCGAGATCGACGTGCGCATGTCGATCATCCCCATGATGCATGGCGAAGGGGTCGTGCTGCGTATTCTCGACAAGGGGCGCATGGTCTTCGACCTGAAGAACGTCGGCTTTGCCGATGGCATGGCCAAGACGTTCCGCGAGCTGATCGAAATGCCCCACGGCATCATTCTGGTCACCGGACCCACAGGCAGCGGTAAAACGACGACGTTGTACAGCGCGCTCAACGAGATCAAAAACCCGACCATCAAGATCATCACCGTCGAAGACCCCGTCGAATATCAGACGCCTGGGATCAACCAGATTCAGGTCCATTCCAAGATCGGCCTGACGTTCGCCGCGGGTTTGCGAAGCATTCTGCGGCATGACCCCGACGTCATCCTGATCGGGGAAATTCGAGACGGCGAAACGGCCAACAGCGCCATTCAAGCCTCGCTCACCGGCCACGTCGTGTTCAGCACGCTGCACACGAACGACGCCTCGGGGGCCTTCACGCGGCTGGTCGACATGGGGGTCGAGCCCTACCTGGTCGCCAGCACGGTCGAAGGCGTGCTGGCGCAACGGCTCGTGCGCGTGTTATGCACGCATTGCAAGGCGCCGTTCCAACCAACCGACGACGACGTGCCTGAAGACTTCCCGCGGCCGCTCCCCGAGAAGCTGTTTCGCCCCGTGGGTTGCCGGCAGTGCCGCGATTCGGGTTACAAGGGACGGCAAGGGATTTTCGAATTGCTGCGCACCGATGAAGGAGTCCGGCAATTGTGCGTCGAGCGGGCCAGCGCCGTCCAAATTCACTCGTATGGCTTGCGCAACGGGCTCATTTCGCTGCGGCAAGATGGTTGGCGCAAAGTCCTGCTGGGGATGACCTCCGTCGATGAAGTTGCGCGAATTACGAAGGCTGAGTTCCACTGACCGGTTCGGTAGCAATTCTCTCCTATGCCCGATTTCCAATATATTGCCCGCGAGATCTCCGGCCGTGAAGTCACAGGTTTGCTGACGGCCGGCAGTGAGCAGGAAGTCGTCAATTCGCTGGCGGGCAAGTCGTTGTTTCCAACGCGGATCGCGCTGGCCGAAACCGAGATTAAGCAGCAGCAGTCGGTGGGCAAGCGGGTTGCCGCGAAACATCTGGCGATCATTTTTTCGCAGTTGGCCGACCTGTTGTCGTCAGGGGTTCCGCTGCTCAGGTCGCTCGAAATCCTCGAACAACAGGCGTCGCGACCGGCCGTCACTGCCGTGCTCCAAGACGTGCGGCAGCAGGTGGCCGAAGGAACGCGGCTGGCCGACTCGATGCGCCGGCATCCCAAGGTGTTCGGGGAATTGGCGATCAGCATGGTGCGGGCCGGCGAAGAGGGGGGCTTTCTCGAAGACGCCCTCAAGCGCATCGCGATTTTCACCGAGCACCACGAAGAGCTGAAAAATCGCGTGCTGGGGGCGATGGCCTATCCTGTCTTTCTGATGGCGGCCTGCATTGTGATCGTCGCCGGGATCCTGGTCTTTCTCGTCCCGAAATTCGCCCCCGTGTTCGAACGACTGTCCCAGCGCGGCGAATTGCCGCTAGCCACGACGATTTTGCTAACGGGCAGCGACGTGCTCCAAAAGTATGGCATCTGGATCGCGGCCGCCTGCGCTCTTGCCGGTGGATGGGTGTACAACTACATGAAAACCGAAGAAGGTCGAATGCGAGTTGACGGCGTTCGACTGCGGCTCAAGGGGCTGGGGCCGATCGTCCGCAGCCTGGCTATTTCGCGGTTCTGCCGGATCCTGGGAACGCTGCTCAAGAACGGCGTGCCGATCCTGCAGTCGTTGCGAATCGCCAAAGACGCCACCGGCAATCGGGTCCTCAGCGATGCGATCAGCGTCGCCGCGGAGAGCATCTCGGCAGGGAAATCGCTGGCGCGGCCGCTGGGGTCGAGCGGCCATTTTCCTCGCGAGGTGGTCGAAATGATCGCCGTTGGCGAAGAAGCCAATAACCTCGAACAGGTGCTGTTGAACATTGCAGAAAATATGGAACAGCGCACATATCGCGAGCTGGACTTATTTGTGAAATTGCTCGAGCCGCTCATGCTGCTGGTGATGGGACTGGTGATTTTATTTATCATGATCGCGTTGCTGTTGCCGGTGTTCATGGCGACGGGGGCGATGGGCTGATGTTGGAAACGCAATCCAGGCAGGAGCGAACCTGCCGGCAATCTAGGGAACGCATTATTGAACGCAGGAGACGAACTATGAAAGCAACACATCGAACGGTCCGTATG
>DASYAR010000201.1:0-22182 GCA_036501235.1 Planctomycetaceae bacterium | reverse complement strand
CCCTGGTCCCGGAGTCATCACTTCGTCTCGGAAAGAACGACGTTCAGTTCTATTCTGTCGCGGCCCACGGGCAAGACTGGCGGATCGCGCCCTGTACGGCCTCTCGCCGGACCACGCCAGGAATGCCGTTGCGGTGAGCTGCAATTCGCGTTTGTTGACTTCGTGCGGTCAAAAAACTCAATTGACTGAATGGCTGCGTGGGCGACTGGTCATGGCCATCGCCTTCGCCGCCTTCTGCGTCTGGCTGACGGTGCGGATCGTCGACCGGCGGGAGAAATGGGCAAAGCGCATGGCCGTTGATCTGGCTGTCGGTTTGCCACTGCTCTACGTGCTTAGCTCCTCGCATTCCTGTTGAGCGAGCCGGACGATGGTTCGAGCATCTGATTGGTCAGAAGGCCGCCACCGACGTCGGAGGCGTGGCTTTCGACGTGGACGGTGACGGCTGGATCGATCAGGTGTCAGGGGGCACGTGGTTTCGCAATCCCGGCAATCCTCGCGAGGCCGATCGCTGGGAGCGATTCGAGACTGGTGCGACGCCGACTCACGATAACCTCGTGGCGGACATCGACAAAGATGGAAAACTCGATCTGGTATCGATCCTGGACCGCGCCGGCGTGTTCTGGTACGGCATTCCAGCCGATCCAAAGCAGCGCTGGATCGAGCACCAGGTGCTCGGTGTGACGCAACCGCAATATCACGGCGGCATCGCGGTCGGCGATATCGACGGCGATGGAGACGTGGACATTGCGAGGGTCGATCGCTGGCTCGAAAATGCCGACGGCAAGGGGGAAAAGTGGATCGAACACCGCGTGTTTGATTTCGGCACGGAAGGCCCCTGGGGGATCCAGACTCGGGCCCGGCTGGTCGATCTCGATCGCGACGGTGATTTCGACTTGATCCAGGCCGAGGGGGATGTTTTGGATGGCCGCGTGGCGTGGTTCGAAAATCTGCGTGGGGACGGCCGGGAGTGGGTCCGCCACATCATCAAAGTGCCCGGGCACAAGCAGGATTCTCATTCGATCTGCGGCGCCGAACGGAGCAACGCGAGCGATGCAATTTGGCCGCGCGGCCGGGGCCGGACGAAGAAGGTCAGCTCCTTTAAGCGAGGCGACCAACGGGCGGGTATCCACCGTCGTTCACCGTCGATGACTGGGCGGCGCGTCGCTAGTCGTGTCCACGGGCCGCAGCGAACGGGCCGCAGCATCGGGGTCGTCGTGATTTGACCGGACGGCAAGGTCAGGCAAAAACCTGGCGGCTGTGCCGGATCCCTGGCATCAGTCGGCAGCCGCGCTGCTCGCGTTCTTTCTGCAGCGAACTTGGGCGTCCTGCTGCGCGCCGGAACAGCCGGCTGAATCGAGCCATCCGTTGCATCCAGCCTTCGTCGCCGATGTGCAACCGTTCCAGGACCGGCGCGAGGTCCGGCGGAATTGCCCTTTCAGGGCGACGGGCCTGTCCGTGAAACCGATTTCCCAGGGCGTTGCCCTGGGCTGTCATCTTACCGCCTTTCAGGCGGACAGAAGGGACATGTCCCTGGACGGACACATTTCAGAGACTTGGGCCATGCGGCCTGAAAGGCCAAAACAATCCAGCCCAGGGCGCCGCCCTGGGGACAATTCGTCGTCATCAGCATCTGCCCTGAAAGGGCGAAACAATCATTCCGATCACAAATCCGACATTCCCATTCCCGACAACCAGTTCGTCTGAATCTCCGGGACTCGTGATTTAGGGAAACTGCCATCCACGATTCCGGGGAATTCTGGGCGGATTGGCGAAAGTCCAGGTCTTCCGGTCGAAAGGGAACGCTGTCCAGTGCTATTGAAAGCTCATGACTCGAAAAATGTCACAGCGACCCTGGAGAATCATGCATCGAAATTTAGTCCGACTTGATATTGACATATTTAGTTATTATGTATAATATCAATGAAGCGGCAAGGCGCGCGGCCATCCCAGGCAGCGTGCTGAAAAAGTGGTCAGGCGCCTCGCATTGAAAAGGGGGCATTCCCACCCGGCAATATCGATTTGTTACGGAAAGTTCCCTGTTTGGAAAGGGACAGTCCCCGTTTTCAACAGACCGCAGGACCATTTCAATCATGTAACGTCGGGAGACGCTCATGCGCGCGGATGCGGATCGTTCGTCGCCAGTCGATGCTACTTCGCATGGCCGGTCATCTGACGGACCTTGTGACCGCCCCTCTGACCAACCCGGCGACCCGGGTGGCGCCATGGCCAGCTCCCAGGAGCCCGAGGCGTCTGCGGCGGCTTGGCTCGAAGCCAGGTTCCAGCCGATTAGAGCGATTCCGATCCGGAACACCCGCCGGAGCCCCTCACGAATGGCGAATGCCCCTCACGAATGGAAGAAATCCCGAGAATTTGCATTCGTGAGGGGTGCGCGGCACCCCCTCACGAATGGGCGGGAGCCCCTCACGAATGACGGGGAGTGTCATTTGACGTATTCGGAGTGACGTCTGTGTGACGCGGACGGCGCGAAAAAAAATTCGAAGTTGAATTCTTAGCGGAACAGGCGGGAAAACGAAGGAATATTTTACCGCAGAGCACGCCGAGGACACGGAGAAGAAGGGAGCCGGAAAGAAGACGGATCAACGCATGACGGGATGAGATCGGATTCGTTTCGGCTGTTAGCTCGTCCTTCTCTGCTCCCCTCGGCGAACTCTGCGGTTAGCTCCGTCCGTCCGAGCGATGCAAAAAATCGGGAATCATTGGTAAAAAGGCTGGAAAGTGATCGGTTCTCCTTCTATGAGGCATTCGTTTCATTCGACGCATTTGCAGTTGCTTACGCGTCGCGCCGACGACCCGGAAAAAAAATTCAAAGTTGAATTCTTAGCGGAACAGGCCGCGCTGCGCGAGAGAGGAGAAGGGTTGAGAGTAGAGAGGAGAACAAACGGAACGGGGACGGACGGCCGAACGACGGTTGGAACCGAAATCAGACTGGATTCGGCACTTCTTTCTCCGCGCCCCTCGGCGAACTCTGCGGTTAGCTCTGTCCGTCGCAGGTACGCGAAAAATCGGGAATCATTGGCGAAAAGGCCGGAAAGTGATCGGTTCTCGTTCCATGAGCTATTCGTTGCATTCGACGCATTCGTGGTTGCTTACGCGTCGCACTGACGACCCGGAAAAAAAATCGAAATTGAATTCTTAGCGGAACAGGCTGCGCTGCGCGAGAGAGGAGAGGGGTTGAGAGTCGTGAGGAGAAACGTAGGACTCGAAAAATCGGGAATCATTGGCAAAAGGGCCGGAAATGGAACAAATCGAATCGGCGACGATACGGAGAAGATGGGTGCAGGACAGACGACGGATCAACGCATGACGGGATGGGCCTGGATCCGTTTCGGCTCGCAGCTCTTTCCTTCTCTGCGCGCCTCTGCGAATTCTGCGGTTATCTTCGTCCGTCGGACGAATGCAAAAAATCGGGAATCATTGGGAAAAGGGCCGGGAAATGTAGAAAGTTAGAACCGCGGAGAACGCCCGAGGTCGCAGAGAGAAAGAGAGACGGACAGACGGCGGATCAATGACTGACGGCGTGAGTGTGGACTTGTTGCGTCTCTCCCATTCTGTCTCTGCGCGCCTCTGCGACCTCTGCGGTTACCTTCGTCGGCCGTCGGCCGTCGTCCGTCGGCGAGTTTTTCCAGAGGGTGGCGGAATCGCGTGATGGCGTTGACGCAGAGCGTCGGTACGTGCGTTCCCACGCAGAGCGTGGGAACGAGGCGGCCAGAGCGTGGGAACGAGGTGGCGGTGCGATGGGACACCGAACGTGAGCCGTGGTCCGCGGAACTTGGCCAATCTGAGGCAAAATGTCTGCATGTTACAAAGTTGACTAAACTTTTTGCGGTTTCGTTCGTCTAATGGGTTAACAGCCTGTTGAAAAGGGGACAGTCTCTCCCGGCAAAATCAATTTGTCGCCGGGAAATCACGCACTGGAAAGGGACAGTCCCCTTTTCAACCGGCTGTTAAGCAAAACTGCGGGCGACAAACGTGGCGCGTTCCCGCCAAAACTGCAAAAGGAGCAACCATGCGACTCGGTTCCTGCGTTCTCGTGTTGGCGATCTGCGGTTTCACGGCGTGCGGATGGGCTCCTGTGGCGTTTTGTCCGGTTGCCTGGGGTGCGGAAGGAGACAAACCCGCAGCTCCCCGTCCTGCCGTCACTTCGCTCCCGCATCTGCCGCCGGAACTGCATAATGCCTTACAGGACAGGAACTTCGGCGAAGCGGTCAAGCTCATTGACCAACTGGTTGCCGAGAAAGGGCACGCCGACGTCGATTACCTGCTGTATTTGAAAGGCATTGCCCAGATCAGTCAGGGGCAGCTCGACGGGGCCCTCGACAACTTCGCCCGGCTCGAGAAAGAGTTCCCGAAAAGCGCCTGGCTGTCGCGGTCGCGATTCGGCCGCGGCGCCGCCCTGGCCAAACAGCGCAACTACCAGGCGGCCGCCGCCATCTATAAGGCTGAGTCGGAGCGACTTCTCTCGAACGGCCGCCGCGACGAGCTGACCGGCATCTACCTTGAATTCGCCGACCGGTTCTTCGAAGGGGAGCCCGAAACAGGCCCGACCAACCGCAAGCAGCCCGATTATAACCAGGCCCTGTCGTTCTATGCGCAGGCGCTGCAGCTCAAACCGAGCCGCGCCGTTCGTCAGAAGGTCGAATTGCGGATCGCCCGTTGCCATCAGGAATTGAATCAGCTTCCACAGGCGATCGAGGCGTACCGCAATTTTCTCGCCGCCTATACGGGCCGCAAAGTGCAGCCCGCCGACCGGCTTCCGCCGGCACTGGAAGTCGACGCCACGTTCCAACTCGGACGGGCGCAACTGGCCGCCGCCCAACCGGCCGAAGCCCGCAAGACGTGGCAGGATTTTCTCACCAGTGATGCGGCCAAAGAAGCGGGGGGCAAACTCATCCCCGAAGCCACCTATCAGCTGGCGCACACGTATGGCGTTCCCGCGCCGGCGACAGTGGGTGATCTGGAGCTCGGCGTCGCGGCCCTCGAGAAATTCGTCAAGGCGTTCCCCAAGCACGAGCTGGCGCCACAGGCCGAATTCGAAATCGCGCAGAGTTATTCGCAACATGGCCGATTCGAACAGACTGTCGCTACGCTCAAGAAGCTGATCGAGAACCCCGACTACGCCAAGGCGAAGCAAGTTCCCGCGGCTTGGAACCTGCTGGGCCAGTCGTACGCCGCGCAGAAAAAATTCACCGAGGCCATCGACGCCTGGCATGCCTTCCTTGATAAATTCCCGACCGATCCGGGCTGGAGCGCGGTGCAGCACGTCATCGTCGACACCGAATACGCGATGGCGGAAGAAGAACGGGCACGCGAAAACTACGCCGCCGCGCGCAAGCTGTGGGAAACATTCCTCAACAAATATCCGCTCGACGGCCGCGCGGCATACATCCTGCTGCTGTTCGGGCAGATGGAATTCGACGAAGCGCAGAAACTTGTGGCGCAGGCGTCTCGCCTGCCGGGAGTCGCAGCAAAGGATGCCCAAGATGAAAAAGCAGGCGAGACGCCTGCAACACAACCCGGACAAGGACCCAAACCCGATCCGGAAGCCGCGAATAAGCTGTTCGCCGCGGCGATCGCCGACTGGCAACGGCTGGTGAGCAAATATCCCGGCAGCGACGAGGCGTCGCAGGGGGCGCTGAACATCGGCATGACGCTGGAAAATCACCTGGGCAAACTGGCCGACGCGCTCGAAGCCTACAAAAAGGTCGAAGGCAAGCACCAGGGGCAGGCGCAGCAGCGGATCGCCAATCTGGTGGCCAAGCAGCTCGAAATCGTCACCGAGCGCAAGTTCCGCAGCAACGAGAAGCCGCGGATCAAGCTCACCACCCGCAACCTCGAAAACGTCTCGATCAAGGCGTATCGGGTCGACCTGGCGGATTACTTCCGCAAAATGCACCTGGCGACCGGCGTCGAATCGCTCGACATCGCTTTGATTGATCCTGATAAAACGTGGGAGCACAAAATCGAGAACTTCGAGAAATATCGCCGCACCGAGCAGGCGGTCGAAATTCCGGTACCCGGTCCGGGGGTCACGGCGATTACCGTCTCCAGCGACGCGCTCGAAGCCACGACGATGGTCGTCGTCAGCGACATCGACATCATCGTGAAAAGCTCGCGCAACGAACTGTTCGTCTTCGCACAGAACCTGCTGACGAACAAGCCGGCCGAGGGAGTCAACCTGCTCATCAGCGACGGCAGCAAAGTATTCGCCGAGGTGGCAACGGGCAAAGATGGAATCCTGCAAAAGAAATTCGACGAACTGAAGACGGTGAGCGACCTGCGCGTCTTCGCCACGCACGAGGGGCATGGCGCGTCGAGCCTGATCAGCCTGCAAGGGCTGCAATTTGCCGTCGGCCTCTCGCCGAAGGGCTATCTGTTTTCCGAGCGGCCTGCGTATCGAGCCGGGCAACTCGTGAATCTGAAAGGGGTCGTCCGCTGGGTCACGAATGATCGGTATACATTCAAGGCGGGCGAAAAGTATCAGCTCGACGTGTACGACGCGCGGGGCCGGGTAATCCATACCGAAACGGTCGCGCTGGGCGAATTCGGCACGGTCGCGGCCCATTTCCTGCTGCCCGGGACGGCGCCGCAGGGAGCGTACCGCGTCCATCTGCATCAGCCGGGGCGCGATCAGTCGTACGAGACGAACTTCGTCGTTCACGAGTACCAGTTGGAGCCGATCCAGTTCAGCGTCGATCTGAAACAGAAAGTGTTCTTCCGCGGCGAGCATGTAACGGGCAAATTCGTGCTCAAATACTATTACGGCACTCCGCTGGCCGGCCGCACGATTCAATACCGGCTGGGGGACGATCGGCTGTACACGGCCGAAACCGACGCCCAGGGTGAAGTGGCGTTCGATCTGGAAACGCAGCGCTACAGCGAATCGCAGCCCTTGCAGCTGGTGGCCCAATTCCCCGAACGCAACCTCGTGACGGGGGACACGATTTACCTGGCGACGCGCGGGTTCGAGATCGGCGTCTCGACGCTGCGACCGGTGTACATCGCCGGCGAAACATTCGACGCCACGGTGGCCGTGCGCGACCCGGCGGGGAAACCGGTGGGGACGGCGCTCAAGTTCGAGGTGTTCGAAGTGACTCCCGCCGCGCGCGGATTGCCGGCGGGCGAGCGGCTCGTGCAGACACACGAGGCCAAATCGGAAGAGAAAACGGGCCAGGCGCAGCAGACCGTCCGCGTCGAAAAGGCCGGGCGGTATCTGCTGCGGGCCACCGGAACCGACCGCTTCGGCAATCCGGTGAGCGGGGCGGCCCAACTGATCGTGTCGGGGGACGAAGACCGGGTGCGGCTCAGGATCCTGGCGGACAAGCACCACTATAAAGTCGGCGAGACGGGGAAGGTGCAGCTCCACTGGCGGAACGCGCCGGCGCTGGCGCTGATCACGTATGACGGAGCCGAAGTGCTCGGTTACCGGCTTGTCGAGCTGAAAACCGGGGCCAATCCGCTCGATCTGCCGCTCGATGAAAAACTGGCCCCGAACTTCGATCTGTCGGTGGCCGTGATGGAGACCGACAAATTTCACGAAGCCCGCAGCGAATTCCGCGTGGTGCGTGAACTGGTGATTTCACTGAAACCCGACAAGACGACCCTCAAACCGAGCGACACGGTGAATGTCGACGTTCAGGTGACTGACGCCAACGGCAAGCCGGTGAGTGCCGAAGTCTCTCTGGCCCTGATCCAGAAAAACCTGTTGTCGGCGTTTCCGGATCAGGCGGCGGCAATCGACACGTTTTTCAACGGCGGAATGCGGCAAGTCTCGATCCGCGCGACGACGAGTTGCGTATTCCGGTACGCGCCGCCGACGCGGCCGATCAATTTGTTTCTGCTGGCGGAGGAAGACCGGAAAAAGATCCTCGAATTGGAATCGGCGGCACGCTCTGCGACGCCGCAACTGGTCGAGCAAAAAATGATGCGCGGCGGAAGATTTAACAAGAAACTCTCTGATTCGGCGAAGGCGGAAGACAATGTCGAACTTTTTTCCGATGCACGGAGTGATCAGGAGATCAGCGCCCGGATTATCGTCCAAGACGGGGCAGAAGAGTTGCTGGAGCTTGCGGAAACGGCCGAAGACGCCCCCGCTTTCGGTCTGTCGCAATCAGGCGCCTTCTACAATCCGAATGATGTCCAGCGGGCGGGCGCCTCACCAACGAATCGTCCGGCCGGCGCGATGGGCGGCGGTATGGGTGGGACGGGTGTCATGTCGGGGAAACGACGTGGATTCGCCAAAAACTCAACGAGCACCGACGCGTTGCGTCGTAAATCTGGGGGCGGCAAGGAGCTTGCCGGCTTGGGCAATATGATGCCCTATCGGACGACAATGTCGTTGGAGATACGCCAGGGCCCACTCGATTTTTCGGGCGACAGCGACGACGACAACTACAACGCAATCCACGACAATGTCTGGTTGGATTTGAATGCTTCTGGCGCCGTTGCGAGCTGGGCCGCAAATGGAAAGCTTAACTCGAACGGTTTGGGGACGTTCCAATTGAATCGTGGCGATTCACACTTCAGTCTGGGCTTGGAATCACTCGCGCAGCAGACTAACGGCACCGTCCTCGCGCTCAACTACTACGGCGAGTATCAGGTCGTCAATGGGCTGTCGGTGCGCGCCCTGCAGGAATTCGCCAAAGATGGGCTGGAAATCATGCCCGCGATGGCTGCGGCCGAGACCGCCTACTGGAACCCGCGGATCGTCACCGACAAAGACGGCAAGGCCACGCTGGCGATTCGCCTCCCCGATCGGTCGACCTGCTGGAAGCTCCTTTCCAAGGGAATCAACGCCGAGGCGCTCGCCGGCCAGAGCGAAATCGAGCTGATCTCGAAGAAAGACCTGTTCGGCGAGATGAAGACGCCGCTGGCCTTCACCATCGGCGATAAGGCCGATGTGCTCGTCGAGATCCACAATGCGACTCTCAAGGAGGGGAAGATCGAGGTCAAATTCAAGAGCACGATCGGCGACCAGACGATCGAGCTCAAGAAGTCAATCGCCGTGACGAAGATCGGCATCGAAGAAGTCAGTTTCCCCGTGGAGATCACGGCCGGCGATGCCGCGCAGTTCGAACTGACGGTTTCGAGCGGTGAGCTGAAAGACGTCTCGAACCGCACCGCTTCACTCGTGCCGTACGGCGCTCCCGTTTTTGCCACGGCAAGCGGCACGGCGGCGCAGAATACGTCGCTGATCGTGCAGCACCCGGCGGGAATGGCGGCCGAGAATCCGCAACTCGAGCTGGTGATCGGGCCGAGCGTCAACCGCACGCTGCTTGATGCGGTCATCGGCGGCAGCGCGAGCCTGTATGAACGATCGCCGGTGAACTCGGCGCAGCTGTCGAGCGACATCGAGCGGGCGATTTCCGACACGCTGGGGGGCGTCGCGCTCCTGAAGATGATCGGCGCCACGCGCACGGCGGAAACCCCTGAAGCGCAGGCCCTCTCGGGGAAGATCACTTCGGCCGTGTCGCAACTCGTGTCGAGCCAGCGCGACGACGGCGGATGGAGCTGGGCGGGTCGCCCGGCGAGCGAGCGGTCTGACCGCTACATGTCGAGCCGCGCGATGTGGGCGCTCTCCGCCGCGCGCGGCGCGGGTTTCGCCGTGCCGCAGCCGATATTCGACAAGGGAGTGCAGAATCTGAATACGGCGTTCGCTGCCGCGGGCGAGTCCGACAACGAAGGCAAAGTGATCATTCTGCAAGGCCTGGCCGCGGCCGGCGCCGCCGACTTCGCGCACGCCAATCGCCTGCACCGCAACCGCAACGCGCTGAGCGCGTCGGGGCTGGTGCACCTGGCGCTGGTCTTCAGCAAACTCGACCGCCAGGATTTTGCGAAAGATCTGCTGGCCCTGGCCAAGGCGAAAATCTCGACCAAACCTCGCGCCCGCGGCGCGGTTGAGGCGGATGAGGCGCTCAAGGGCTGCATTCCGTGGATGCAGTCGGGAGTGGAATTGCGCGGCCTGTATCTTTTGGCCCTGAATGCCGTCGAGCCGGGCGGGGCGATCAACGGCGAACTGGCCGACTGGCTGATGGCGGCCCGCGTCGGGTCGCGATGGAGCCCGGAAAAGGCGAACGGCGCCGTCATCGCCGCGCTGGCCGACTGGTTTGGTCGCGCCAAACTCACCAATGAAAAGTACACGCTGACGATCTTTGCCAACGACCGGCAGGTCGACAAGTTCACGATCGACCCGGCCGTCGAGCCCAGCCGGGTCGTGCAAGTCCCCGCCAGGATGCTGGCGGCCGGTAAACCGCAGCGGATCAATATCGACATCGAAGGGCGCGGCACGTTCAGCTACAGCGCCGTGCTGGCGGGGTTCGTTCCGGCCGACAAGCTGAAGGGGACGACGAACGACTGGCATTTCAGCCGGCATTACGAACCGGCCCTGCGGATGCTCGACGGCGAGGCGATTCCGCGCGGGTTTGGCGTGTTGACGGGAGGTTACACGGCATTCAAAAACCCGCTCACGCAATTGCCGCTGGGCGAGCGGGGTGAAGTGTCGATCCACCTGTGGCGCGACCGGATGACCGGCGCCAAGGACGAACAGCTCGATTACCTGATCTATACCGAACCGATCCCCGCGGGAACGTCGATTCTCACCGATTCGATCAAGGGGACGTTCGACCGCTACGAGATCACGCCGGGGGCGATCACGTTCTATCTGGGTGACCGCCCGCACCTGGGGGGGATTCAATATTCACTCGTCGGCTATTTGCCCGGCAAATACAGGAACGTCCCGTCGATTCTGCGGAGTTTTTATCAGCCCGAGCGGATCGCGATCGCCAAAGATCTGCCGCTGGACGTGCTGGCCCGCGGACAGAAATCGAAAGACGTTTACAAGCTCACGCCGCAGGAACTGTATGAATTCGGCAAGCGGTTGTCGGCGAAACGCGATTTCCCGGGGGCAGCCGAACACTTGCGGCCCCTCTTCAAGAATTTCCATTTGCAGGACAACGTCTACCGCGAGGTGGTGCAACTGCTGTTCGACGCGGCCCTGGCGGCGGACGATCACGGCGAGATCGTGCAGTACTTCGAAATAGTCAAGGAGAAGTATCCCGACGTCGAAGTCTCGTTCGAGAACATCTTGAAAGTGGCCCGCGCCTACACCGAACTGGGTGAATACGAACGCAGCTATCTGGTGTATCGCGCCACGGCCGAAGGGAACTTCATGCGCGAAAGCCAGATTGCCGGGTTCCTCGACGAGCGGGGAGAATTTTTGCGGTCGGTGCAGGTCATGGAGAGGCTGCTCCGCGAATATCCGGCCGAATCGTACATCGCCACCGCCACGTATTCGTTGTCGCAGGAAGTCTATGGCAAAGCGGCGGAAGCCCCCACCAATGTCAAGCTGCGCGAGGCGGGAGTGACGCGCGTCGATCTCATCGCGGCGAGCATCCATATGCTCGATCACTTCCTTTCGACGTGGGCGACCGATCCGGCCGCCGACCAGGCCAGCTTCGCGCTCGCCAATGCGCTGCTCGATCTCGAACAGTACCAGACGGCCATCAAGCGGAGCAGCACGTTCGCCCAGCGCTATCCGGACAGCAAGCTGCTCGACAGTTTCTGGTACGTGATCGGTTACAGCCAGTTCGCAATCGGCCAGTCCGATGCGGCCCTGGAAATGTGCCGCAAGGTGGCCGACTTCAAACGCAAAGACCCCACCACCGGCATCGAGCTGGCGGCAGCCAATCAATTCCAGGCGATTTACATCATGGGGCAGGTGTTTCACAGCCTGGGGAAACCGGCCGAGGCGATCACCGAGTACAGCCGCGTGAAAGACCGCTTCGCCGACGCCAACGAGGCGATCGAGTTCTTCACCCGCAAAGAGATCAGTCTGCCGGAGGTGACGACGGTCAAGCCGGGCGCCGCGGCCAAGGTGCCCCTCAAGTTCCGCAATGTGACGAATGCGAACATCAAGGTGTACCGGATCGACTTGTTGAAGTTCGGCCTGTTGCAGAGGAACCTGGCACGGATCACCGGGATCAACCTGGCTGGTATCCGTCCGTATCACGATCTGGCCCTCGCGCTGGGGGACGGCAAGGATTACCGCGACCGCGAGAAAGATCTGGAACTGCCGCTCAAGGAAGAAGGTGCGTATCTCGTGGTGTGCCAGGGAGAGAACCTGTACACAAGCGGCCTCGTGCTGGTTTCACCCCTGGCGCTGGAAATTCAGGAAGACGCGACGAGCGGCCGGGTGCGCGTGACGATCAAGGATGTGACGGCCGACAAGTACGTACACAACGTGCACGTGAAAGTGATCGGCAGCGCGAACGACCAGTTCGTGTCGGGGCAGAGCGACTTGCGCGGGATCTTCGTGGCGGACGGCATCAACGGCACGAGCACCGTCATCGCCCGGACGGACGCCAATCGCTACGCGTTCTATCGCGGCAAGACGGTGTTAGGGAACGTCCCGAACACCGCCGCGGGAGTGCAGCCCGCCAAGCCCGCCGCTGCCGAGCCGCAAGGTAAAGACGCGCTGCTTAAGAACCTGCAAGACCAAAACAACTACTTCAACAACGACAACCGCATGAACTACCGCAACCTGCTGCGAAACCCGACGCAAGGAGTGAAAGCCAAGGGGGCGTTCTGATCCCTGATCAGTTTCGCGATTTGGAGAACAGCGACAGGCCGTTCGCAGCTTGCCGGGCGGGGGCCTGAGCCGGCTGGCGCGGCGCGGGACGAATGCCCGACGTGCGGGCGATCGTCTCGTTGTTCTGCTGCGGCCGGCGGGGTTGCTGGCGGTAAGCCATCGCGCCCGAGTACCCCATGCGACCGGTTGCCGAGGTGCGTTGTTCGTAAATTCCCTGCTCACGCGGCCGGCGGAAGTATTCATGCGAATACGGCATGACGGCCGACGTGCCCCAGGTGGCCGCGACTTCCGATTGCGCATAGACATGCCTGTAGTTGTAAGGGCGGAAATAGGCGTACCCGCCGAAAGCCGGCAGTTCCTGCCAGTATCCATGCACCCAGGGTTCATACGCGTCGTAATTGGGGTAGGCGTAGTTGAAGGTGGAGGTTCCGTACCCGCCGCCGTCACCCATCCCCGGTGTGAGACGATAGCCCTGGTAGGCGTTATTCAAGCTGCCGGGCGCGCCGGGAGCGCCGCCGGCCGCCGGGTCATACGCACCGTTCGGGGCGCCCTGGCCCTGCATCGGCGCGGCGCCGTAAGCCGGATTTGCACCATAGGCTGGATTGGCACCATAAGCTGGGCCCGCACCGTAGGCCGGATTTGCGCCATAAGCTGGGCCCGCGCCGTAGGCCGGCCCATTTCCCTGGCCCGGTCCGTAATTCGGTCCCAGGCCGTAACCCTGGTTGTTGGGGTAGGGTTGCAAAGGGGCGTTGGGGTCGCCTTGGACTTGTCCCAGCGCGATCATCAACGTCGTGGCCAACAGCGCAGCAGACATGAAATCCTCCGGTCGGTGGTCGTCACGCCGCGCCCGGTAACCAGTTCCACTGGTTCATCGCCGCATAAGCGGCCCTGGCGCTGCTGGACGTCAAAAAATCGACTTTCGAAGAGATTCCTTCCCGATTGCGCCGCGGGTCCTTGCGCGACTTTGCAGCCCGGCGGCACTCCCTGCGTCGGCCTGCAACTCCATCATCATCGACTGCCGTCACCCGCGAATCGCAGCAGGCACGTCAGCCGCCGCAAGAGCGGTAGAAGTGTCACGTTCGTTCCGGTGCGTCGACGTCATATTTCCTGGGGACGAGGGAGGAGAATCAGGCAAATGCCTCACAATCGCTTAAACTCCTACGACCGGAACAGTCGATAAACTTGCAGCCCCTGACATCAGCGCAAGCGATAGGGAATGTAGGTTTTCATTTCGGGCCGGCGAAGGATCGAGAATTCGGTCGAACAGACCGCGGTGGCGTGGACTGAAATCCTTCCAGGCAGGTCACTTAGGAGCGGCGTCTCAACATGAGAAAACTGCACGGACTACGCAGCGGATGGGTGAAGTTCCTGCTGGTCGGAGCTTGCCTCGCGCCGCGCTTCGCCGACGCCCAAATTCGCCAGGCAGCGCAATTTACTCCCGGTGGAAACCGGCTGCGGCAGGTCGAAACGGAGGCTCTTCCGCAATACATCGATTCGCTCCCGGACGTTACGGCCAGTTTGAAGGTCATCCGGCGCCGCAGCCAGTTGATGATCACCAAAAGCAACGTCGTGCGGACGGCCATCGCCGACCAGCGAATCGTCGACATCGTGCAATTCAGCCCGACCGAGCTGGCCTTCATCGGCATGATGGTGGGGAGCACGACCGTCACGATGTGGTTCGAAGACTCGCCTCAACCGCTGATCTATCTGGTCGAAGTCATCAACGATCCGTCCATCGACGACCAGCGGAATATCGACTACGGAAAACTCGAGGAAAAGGTGGCCGACCTGTTTCCAAACAGTAAGGTCTACCTGGTTCCGCTGCACCGGAAAATCGTCGTCAAAGGACAAGCCCGCAATCCCGAGGAAGCGACGCAGATTCTGCAGGTCATCAGCAGCGAAGTCATCAATCAGAACGGCGATCTGTTCGGTCCGGGGGCCAATGGGATCAACGGCGGCGGCCTCGGCGGGGGGATCGGGAACGGGTTCAATGGAGCCGATCCGACCAATGCGCTCGGCGGGAACGGGCTCTTGTCGAGCTACATCATCAACATGCTGACCATCCCGGGCGAAAACCAGATCGCGCTTCGCGTGCGGATCGCCGAGCTGAAACGCTCGATGCTCCGGCAGTTGGGGATCAACTTCAATTTGCTGATCAACGACGGTTCGCAGTTCTTCGCCTCGGCCATCGCCGGCGGGACGACGACGATTACCGGAATCTTCTCATCCGGCGACGTCACGTTGCTGATCAACGCACTCGAGCTGAACGGAACGGCGAAGACCCTGGCCGAGCCCAATATCACCGTCTTGAGCGGCCACCCGGCCAGCTTCCTTTCGGGCGGTGAATTCGCCGTGCCCACGATCGTCGGAATCAACGGCGTCGGCGGTCAGCAGACGACGTTCCGCGGGTTCGGCGTCTCGCTGGTCGTCGTGCCGACGCTGCAAGATCGCGATCTCATCCGCATGCAGATATTGCCGGAGTTCAGCGCGATCGACCAATCGATCGCCGTCAACGGCGTGCCCGGAACGAACACGCGCCGCGTGCAGACGACGGTCGAGTTGCGCGAAGGGCAGACGATCGCGCTGGCGGGCTTGTTGTCTCACCAGTCGAGTACGACGATCCAGCGGATTCCGATTATCGGACAGATCCCCATTATCGGCCCGCTCATCTTCAACAACAAAAGCGCCAGTCAGGATGAATCCGAACTGTTGATTCTCGTGACCCCGGAAATCATCCGGCCGATGGACCCGGACGAAGTGCCGCCGGTTCCCGGTTTCGAGGTCACCCACCCCAACGATTGCGAGCTGTACTGGAGCGCCATGACCGAAGGCGCCCCCGACAAAAACGTCTATCGGCAGTTCCCGCTGGGCCGTGGAAATGGGAACGGAATCCCCGTCGGATATCCGAGCTTCAACCCCGGTCCGGGCGGCGGATACGCCGGCGCGGCGATTCCGCCCGGCGGCAACCAGGCGCCGTTGACGAATGGATCGCTTCAGGGATCGCCCTACGGCAGCCCTGCGGGACGTCCGGTCTTGCCGCCGCCGGTCCCAGGCGTTCAAGGGAATGGCCCGAATTCGCAAGTCATCCCCAATGGGGGTCAAGGCGTACGGCCGCAGCCGATCGGCACTCCTTCGGCCCAGCGGCGCTATGACGGCCATGCTCCCGGCCCGTCGCTGAACCGAGCGACACCGGCAGGATACAGCACGACTCGCAAACCGCCGGTTCGCCGTCCCTTAAGTTCTGAAGAGACGGATTACCGTGGCAACCGATAAAGAAGGACGAGGGTCTCAGAGGTCAAATTGCCGCATGTCGTGATGATTGGCAGCGATTTCCTCAAAGACATAATCCACGCAGGCTTCCCATCTTGTGAAATCGAGCGGTTCCATGAAACGCCAGCACTTCAACTGGATCACGTATGGCTTACAGGCCGCCGGTTTTGCGGTGATCGGAATCGTTTCCGGGTGCTCCGGCCCGTGGGCGCTGTGCCGCTCGGCTGCGATCCCCGATCGGTATCCGCTCGGCGCCGTCGAACGTGCGCATTTTCACACAATGCAGACCAACGGTGAAGCCGGCGACTTCGTGATGCATCAGATGGATTTCGTGGGCGACACCGCCGAATTGAACAACGACGGGCGCGACCACATTCAGGAAATTGCGGCCCGGCTGCAGAGCACTCCGTTTCCCGTCGTCGTCGAACGCACCGACAACAACGCCAACCCGCAGCTCGACGCGGAACGGCGGCAAATGGTGGCGCTGGTGCTTAAGGATTTGGGCAACCCGGACGCCGATCAGCGGACGTTTGTCGCCACGGCGTACGGCCGAGGCAGCGTGGCGCTGGAAGGCCAGATCGACTACTTCCGCTATATTTTCAGTCGCGGGGGATTTGGCGGCACCAACGGCGGCGGTGGCTTCAACAACGGCACCAACAGCTCGTTCGGGGGATTTGGCGGGTTCGGCGCCGCGGGTGGGCGGTAGTTGGTCTCGACAGAGTTCCAAGCTATTCCTATATTCCCGATCCCTTCTCGCAATCTCCTCTGCTTGATCCTCTCAACAATCCGCATCCCTACAGGATGGCGACTCGGCGAAGTCTCTTCGCCAGGAGGCCGATCCAGACATGCCGCATCACGAATTCCGGCTCCTTATTCCGGCCCTGCTGGTGTTGGGCGGTTGCGCGTCCCCCAATCTCTTCTCGGGATTGACCTCGCGAAACAAGGCCGCCTCTACTACCGCCGATCAAGCCAAGGCTTCGGACAATCAGGCGACCGAGGGCAGTCCGCCATCCACCTGGACGGCGCAGGCCGGCGCCCCGGATAGCCGGGCAAATATCTGGTCGAATCCCTACGCCAACCGCAGCCCTGTCGAGCTTCTGGCGGAATCCGAGCAGAGTCGCCGCACCGGCAATCTCACCAGCGCGCGGCTGGCGTGCGAGCAGGCGATACGCATCAACCCGTTCGATCTCGATGGCAAGTATCAATTGGCGAGGATTTCGGATGACGAGGGGCGATTTGCCGATGCGGAACGAATTTACCTCGGCCTCTTGAACGACAAGCCGGGCGATGCGGCCGTGCTGACCAGCCTGGGCTGGTCGTATTATCTGCAAGGACGTTTCGAAGAAAGCGAACGCCGCCTGCAAGAATCGCTGGCGCAACAACCTCAAAATCAGGTGGCTTTGAACGACCTGGGGTTCGTCTACGGCGCCCGTGGAAATCTGGACGCCGCCTGGAACTGCTTTCGCACGGCGGGAACCGAAGCCCAGGCGCAGGAAGCCATGGCGATGTTGACGCAGAATTCCGGGAACATTCCGGCATCCGGCGAACGACCCAATTCTGCACCGGACCGCGATCAGCGGTTTGTAGCTCTGCCCCCTTCGCCGGGCGCGGTCCGGCAAGCCGATGGGCGCGCGGCGGCAAAAGTCCCGGAGACTCAATACGCGTCTCCCCAGGCGAAGAAGCTGGCCGAAGACTTCCAGAGGCTCAAGGCTGAAAACGACAAGCAGCTCCAGCAGCGACGGGCCAAACAAGATTCGCAGAAGATTTCGGCTCCCTCCCCGTGGAACAACAATCGGCCAGTGAGTGGCGGCGCACCGTCGCGTGATTCCGGAAATTACCCGCTGGCCGGTGCGCAAGACCGCACGGTACCTTACGGCTACGGCGCTCCTGCCGCGAATTCCGGCATGCGGCCCTCGTATGGCGACTCGGGGCCAGCCGGTACTCCCCGGAACGGCGCAGCGTTTCCAGGAGCATCGTCCAGCCAGGCGAATCGACCGGGGACCGCTGAGACAGGAAACTTCGGACCAGGAAACTTGGGACCGAACAATTATGCTCCGCCGGCTCAAGCTGGCCTGCCGCCAGGTGCAGCGCAGGGACCGCAGATGGGCCTGGGAACGCAGACGAACTATAATCAGCCGGGCGGCGGCAACCAGCGCCCCCAACTTCCAATCATTACCCCGGGACCGGGTCGCGAGGATTCCGCCAGCACCGGCGCCGGTTACAACCAATCGCTCAATTCGTTGCCGCAGGACAATGTGTTCACTCCCCTGCCGAATAGCGGCAACGTCGCGGCCGACTATCGCATCCCCGAATGGCCCGGCAGCCCGGCTGCTCGGGGGCAATCGGACCGAATGAATCAGTCGAACCAAGTCCAACCCGCTTCGGCGCAACAGCAGAATGTTGGGCCGGGTCGTGGTCGAAATTCGTCGCTGGAGGCCCAGGCCGCAGCGGCTCAAATGGGTTTGAGCGCCGGCCCCGGCAGCATGGGAATTCCAACCGGCGACTGGTCGGCACAAACGAACGGACAGGCTCCGTCCGGCGGATCGGCACAGCAGAATTTCAATCGTCAGGGTCAGGGTGGCGTCGTGCCGTCCGTCAATTACTGGTCGCAAACACCGGCTGGCGGTGGCGCTGCCGCGCCGCAACTCCAGGGTCAACAAACGCAGACGATTCAACTGCTTTCGGCGGGACAAAACTCCGCAATGGGTGCGCCGCAGGGCACGCAGTCTGGAAATGCTTACCCGATGCCCGGACGCCCGCTATCGTATCCGGTCGTCGCACCGGCCGTGGTGCCTTCGGCTCAAGGCCGGGTGTATGGCGCGGGTGACTCTTCGCCCCTGACGGGCTCCTACCCGGGCGGCAATAACCAATCGCCTCCGCCGGCACGATCGCCACAGTGATCCGCGCTTGATGGATAACTGGCCTGCTCCCGGTTCCGTGCGGCGGACTTCTGCGATATACTGCGGAAAACGCCCGCACACCGAATTCGGAGACCGCGCCCGATGCCTTTTCCCAAAATGCTGCGACTGCGTCAGAAGTTCGATTGTCCTCGCATCGACGACATTCCGGACGAGGTTGAACGCCAGCTTCAGGCGCTCCATCTGGGCCACCAGGTCAAGCCGGGGCAGACGGTGGCCGTCACGGTCGGCAGTCGGGGGATTGCCAATATCGCCGTGATCACCAAGGCCATCGTGGCCCACTTCCAACGCTTGAAAGCGGTCCCGTTTATTGTCCCCGCGATGGGGAGTCACGGCGGCGGCACGGCCGCGGGGCAACGGGGCATCGTTGAAGACTACGGCGTGACCGAAGATTTCGTCGGGGCCGAGATTCGCTCGTCGATGGAGACCGTGATCGTCGACAAGACGCCGCAGGGAATTCCCGTTCACTTCGACAGAGAGGCCTACGGGGCCGACCATGTCGTGGTCGCCGGCCGCATTAAACCGCACACGGGTTTCGTGGGAGAAATCGAAAGCGGTCTGCACAAGATGATGCTGATCGGCCTGGGGAAGCATGAGGGGGCCAAGGTCTATCACCGGGCCATCATGGATTACAGTTGGCTGGAAATCGTCAAGGCGGTCGCCGACAGCGTGCTGCGCAAATGCAAGGTCGTGTGCGGCGTCGGGATCGTCGAAAACGCCTATGACGAAACAGCGCTGCTCGCCGGCGTTGCGCCGCACGAGTTTCTGAAGCGCGAAACCGAGCTGCTGATCCTGGCCAAACAGTGGATGCCGCGGTTGCCGTTTTCCAAGGTCGACCTGTTGATCGTCGATGAATTGGGCAAAAACATCAGCGGGTCGGGAATGGACACCAACGTCATCGGCCGCAAGTATAACGATCATCGCGCCACCGACCGCGACACCGTCGCCGTCAAGACGATCTTCGTGCGCGGCCTCACCGAGGCGACGCACGGCAACGCCTGCGGGATCGGCATGGCCGAGTTCACGAACAATCGCACGATCGCGTCGGTCGATCGGCGGATCACGGCGATCAATGCCATCACCGGCGGCCATGCACCTGCCGCGTCGCTGCCGATCGGGTTCGACACCGACCGCGACGTGCTCGAAGCCGCGCTCCCCACGATCGGCCTGACAGACCCCGAACATGCGCGCGTCCTGCAAATCTCGAACACGCTGCATCTGGCCGAAGTTCTGGCCAGTGAAGCCTACCTGCCGCTGATCGAGACTCGCGACGATCTGGAAGTGATCGAAGAGCCGCGCGACATGGAGTTCGACGAAGAAGGCAACCTGTATCCTGTCGCCGCGGCGACGGCCGGCGTGCATTGATTGCAGCTTCGCGCTGAATGCGGCATACGGCCGTCTGTGAGACTTGGTCGCGCCAATCCGTGCATCAATGCGATTTCGTCGCGGTAGTCACGGCACGAACTTATACGTTCCGTGATTTTTGCGGGCAATATCCTGCAGCATAACTTCCCCCGTCGTGCTGCCGAAGCAAATCGTATGCACGGCGACGCCGCGCGTATTGCGCTTGTCGACTTCTTTGGCGATTTTGGGATTGAACACGCCGTCGGTGAGCAGGTAGATGACGTCGGGTTGCAATTCGAAGGCCAGCTTGAGCGCTTCACTCGGATCGGTGCCTCCACCCCCCTGCACCTTCGCCACCCATTCCAGGTACTTCCGTTTGTTTTCGGGCGTCGCCGATTGCAACGACGACGCCTTCATCGGGACCGAGAAGCGGTTGAAAAAGATGACGTAAAACTCCATCTCGTCCGGCATTCCGAGGATCGAGCGGAACAGCTCGATCTTGACGCGGTCGAGTTTCGTGCGGGCTTCGCTGTGCGGCTCGGTCATGCTCCCCGAGCCATCCAGCACGAACACGATTTTCGTGCCCGCCGACGCCAGGTCGAAGAACTGCGATCCGCTGCCGTCCCCGGTTCCGTCGCCCAGACCGCTGCCAAATCCGCCGCCCGTGGCGAAGCCCTTCCCGAGTTTCCTCCCCAGGGCGCTGACCGTCAAATCCCGGGCGGCAGGCAGCCGTGGGTCGAAGTCGAGGGGCAAGACCGTCTCGCTGGCCGCGGCGGCTCGCGCGATGCGCCGCGTCGCCTGCTCTTGGGCCGTTTCCACGCCGGCCGCAATCGGCCCGGCGTTTCCGGCCCGCCCCCCCGGCGCCGAATCCGACGCGGTGACGTCTGCCTGCGCCGGAAACATGGCCAGCCGCAGCGGCGGATCAACCCGGACGACTGCCTCGGGCTCGGCCCAATCCGCGAGGACGGAGATGAACGCGACCGACCGTGGCTGTGTCAGGGTCACCAGCGCCAGTGTCCCGAGGATCACGGCGTGGATGCCGATCGAAACGCCCCAGGCGACCGAACGCCCGGAGCGAATCAAATCGTCGCGATCCCGGTTAATCCACCCCTGGAAAATCCGGTTGATCTGGCAGAGCCAATGCCACATGCCGCCACCCCACGATTTGCCGATCGCTTAACGCCCCAATTCTAACCGTCGCAAGATTCGATGTAAAATGCGATGTGTCGGATCGAGATGCTTAACTCAGATCCACCTTGACGCACTCGCTCACACGCGACTACTGTGCCCTCATCATGAGCGTTGAACCGGCGATTCGCGATACGACTTCTGCGGCTGCCGTCGAGGCGGCCTCGCCCACCACGCTGCCGCCTGAGCTCCGGTCGCCCGAGCAACCCGTTATTTTCTTCGACGGCGTGTGCGGGCTGTGCAATCATTGGATCGACTTCATCTTGGCCCGCGATCGAAAGCAGCAGTTCCGGTTCTCTCCGTTGCAGGGAGAAACGGCTCGCGAATGCCTCGGAGCGGCCGCCGGCGAATCGCTGAGCTCGGTCGTCCTGCGGGACGCCACCGGGACATATCGCAAAACCGACGCCGTGTGGCGAATGCTGACGCGGCTGGGAGGCATCTGGTGGTGCGCCGGTGGATTGTTGCGACTCGTTCCTCGGCCGATTCGCGATGGCGGTTACGATTTTGTGGCCCGTCACCGCTATCGCTGGTTCGGTCAAAAGGAAACGTGCCGCCTCCCGACGCCGGCTGAACGCGCCCGGTTTTTGCCATAGCGACTTCGGCAGGCCTCGTAAAAACTCGACCCACCCTCCCTTCCAGCGATCGGAAAGCCGGACGATTCCTATATTCGATAGGATTGGCAAATCGATTGCGCCGGCGTCGATTTGACATGGACCGGAATTGATCTAGGGTTGAGGACGCCATTCGGCTTCGAAGGCGATTTGCCGTCTGTCTCTGGGTTCGAGCCATGCACAATGCCATTAAGCGAAAGAAAGTCTTCGTCAGCCACGAGATTCAGGGGCGGATCCTGATGCGCGT
>DASYAR010000200.1:0-3162 GCA_036501235.1 Planctomycetaceae bacterium | reverse complement strand
CGTGATCGCCTCACCGAAAAGGGCAGACAGGGCCTCACGGCCCTTCTTGCCGCGGCAAATGCCGCTACCAGCAAACTCACGAGCCTCGCCGTTTGAAAAATGCGCGCAGCCGGACAACAAACGGAAGAATAGTAATACGATCTATTCCACCAACAGCCCGATACCTGAGTACTCGAACCCCAACGCCTTCATTTTGGCCGGGTCGTACAGGTTGCGGCCGTCGAAAATCACGGCACTGCGCATCTTCTTCTGCATCTGCTCGAAGTTGGCATTGCGGAACTCGTTCCATTCCGTGACGATCGCCAGCGCTTCGGCCCCGTCCAGCACGTCGTACTGCTGTTCGCAATAGGTCAGCCGATCGCCATAAATCTGACGGACGTTGGGGAGCGCCACCGGGTCGTGCACGCGGACGACCGCCCCCGCCGCGAGAAGCGAGTCGATCAAGACCAGCGCGGGGGCTTCGCGAATGTCGTCGGTGCGAGGTTTGAACGACAATCCCCACACAGCGATCGTGCGGCCCTTCAGATTTGCGCCGAAATGCCTGCGAACCTTATCGAACAGCACGTGCTTCTGTGCATTATTGACTTCATCGACCGATTTGAGGATCCGCGTGTCGAGTCCGGTTTTGGCCGCCGCGTCCACGAGCGCCCGTACGTCTTTCGGAAAGCACGACCCGCCATAGCCCACTCCTGGGAATAGGAACGCGAAGCCGATCCGTTGATCGTGGCCGATGCCGCGGCGGACGTCGTTGATGTCGGCCTTGAGCCGCTCGCACAGGTTGGCCATTTCATTGATAAAGCTGATTTTCGTCGCCAGGAGGCAGTTGGCGACGTACTTCGTCATCTCGGCGCTCTCCAGCCCCATCACCAGAAACGGATGCTCGGTCCGCAGGAATGGCTTGTACAGTTCATGCAGCACGTCACCGACTTCCGGGCGCGTCACTCCGACCACCACGCGATCGGGCTTGGCGAAATCGTCGATGGCGCAGCCTTCCTTGAGGAACTCGGGGTTCGAGGCGACGTCGATTTCGCGGCCCGTCAGCTCGCGCAGCCGCGTCGCCACCGCGCGGTTCGTCCCCACCGGCACCGTGCTCTTGATGACGACGACGACTCCTGCCGGCAACAGCGGCGCGAGCGTGGCGACCACCTTCCAGAGCCCGTCGAGGTTGGCCGAGCCGTCGTCCCGCTGCGGCGTGCCGACGGCGATGAATACGCACTTCGCACCTGGAACCGCTTCGGCCGCCTTCGTCGTGAACTTCAGCCGCCCGGCCTTCGTGTTGTACAATACGAGCTCCGACAGGCCCGGCTCATAGATGGGGATCTCGCCGCGGCGAAGCCGGTCGATCTTACCCTGGTCGATATCGACGCAGGTGACGTCGTTGCCGCTTTCAGCCAGGCACGTGCCGGTCACCAGACCGACGTAACCCGTGCCGATCATCGTAATATTCATCCGCGAGACTCCCGAACATCGTAGTAAACGGAGCGCAGCTCCCCGGCGGATCGCGCGGTGTACACTTTAGAAATCTGTCACCGGAACTGTCCACAGCAAGGAGGACTCCGCGTTTCAGCCGAAAAAGGGGTTGAGGCGGCTGGCCAAATCGGCTATCCTGAATGTGTCGGTTCTATCGCACGATCGGGCGATACCGGCGTCACGAGTGGAAAGTCCATTCTTGTTCCTGTCGAACGATCACGTCTGGGGATTACATTATGGCATCGTCTCGTGCCGACGAAGTGGCGGAGATTCTTTGGGAACTCAAGCGGGCCGGCAAAATTGCAACATATACGCATATCGCCCGCCGTGCCGGATTCAGTGCGGGGAATGGCGGACGTGCCATGGATTCGTGCCTGAAGGTCGTGCGCCGCGACTGGCCCCACCTGCAATGGTGGCGGGCCGTGAAAGACGACGGAACCGTTGAAGCCGGCGCCGAACAGGAAACCAAGCTGCGCGAAGCAGGCTTCCCTCTCGAATCGAACCAGAGCGGGAAGAACGCGGTTCTCGTTTCCATCGAACAGCATTTGATGGTCTGGCAGGAAGCGACCCCTGTCGCAGCCGCCCCGGCCGAAGCCGCGGGTTAACCACCCTCGCTGCTCATCAATCACGACACGACGGACGGCCTTTCCCGGCCGTCCGCTTTTTTTGGGCGTTTAAGTGAACGGGGTCTGACCCTGCCACACTCCAGTCCTGGGCCAGCCGGATCGCCTTACGGCTTCATCGCTGCGCGAGTCTGCTTGACCGCGGCGACATATTGTTCGGCCAGGCTTTTGATGCGGTTCATATCGCCCGCTTGCACGGCCTTCGGTTCCACCAGTGCGCCTCCCAAACCTACCGCGCAAGCGCCCGCCTTCAGAAAATCGGCGATCGTGTTCAAATTGACGCCGCCAGTCGGCAGCAGCCTCACTTGCGGTAACGGGCCGTGCAGCGTCTTGAGATACGCCGGACCGCCAATGTCGGCGGGAAAGACTTTGATGACTTGCGCGCCGGCTTCCCAGGCCGTCAGGATTTCTGTCGGCGTGAACGCCCCCGGCATGACGAGCTTGTCGTAGCGATTGCCGAGCTTGATCACGTCGAGATTGACGGTGGGGGCGACGAGAAATTCGGCGCCGGCCAGAAATGCGGCGCGAGCCGTCTCGGGATCGAGCACCGTCCCGGCCCCCAGGAGCACTTTGTCTCCCAGCGCTTTGCGTACCGCCGCGATAATCTCAAGCGCGCGGGGCACGGTGAATGTGATTTCCAAAACGTCAACCCCCCCCTCATACAGCGCACGGGCCACTTCGACCAATTGCTCGCTGGAGGTGGACCGAATGACGGCGACGATGCCGCTGTTCAAAACTCGGCTGAGATCTTCGTGTCGACTCATGGGCTTTTCTTGTTCCAGAACTGTTTCAATTGGCCGAATGTGCGGAGGGGTTCTTCGCCCGTCTGTGCTCCAGAGCTCAGCGGCGGGGCTTGATGCTCGGTCCGTGCAGATTGCGGATGTTTCGCCGGCGGTCGCGGCTTCGCAGGCGGTTTGGGCGTCGTGGTTTTTCTCGGCGCGTCGTCGGCGCCCTCGGGCGCCGCTGTGGCTGGCAGTGCGCCGGTGCTGGGGGGCAGAGACGCAGGCGCGGCTGCCGGTTTTTGTTCGGGGCGTCGCGATCGCTCTGGCGGCGTGCCCGGTTTGATCAT
>DASYAR010000199.1:0-7383 GCA_036501235.1 Planctomycetaceae bacterium | reverse complement strand
GAGACATGGAAGACGTCGCTGCGGTCGGGAATATCCGCGATGCGGCCGCTGTCTTTCATTATCAGAACGGGAACTGGGGGACCGGCGGCCGCGCTCTATTCAATATGAACCCGGAAGACGCCCTCGATCGCCTCCAGGCACAATTCGAACGCGTGGCCCTCGTTGAATCAAAGTCGGGCCCAGCGCGCCGGGCGAGCCATTCGTAGCCAGGTTGGGTTTCCAGTCTCGTTCGTGAATTTGCGACGAAATCTCTGACGTTGTTGACACTTGGCATAACAGGAATCTGAATTCACGATGAATCGTATCAATCTGATGAAAAATAAAATGCTCGCGGCGGTGCTCTCAGGCGTCGTCCTGGCGCTGTCGATCCTCGCGCCCGTCTACTCGGGAGATGCCGTCGTCGAGGCGCAGGGGCGGATTCTTACCGACATCAGGTACCTCGCCTCCGACGAGCTCGAAGGACGCGGCGTGGGCCTCAAAGGGCTGGATGCCGCCGCGGATTACATTCGCGACGAGTTCGCGAAGGCGGGTCTCAAGGTTGATGCAGTGAATGGCGGTCCCTTTCAAACCTTTACCATGAGCACCGGCGCCACGCTCGGGCCGGTGAACACTCTGGAATTCATCGGGCCAGAGAATAAAAAAATCTCGCTCGCTCTCAATACCGATTTCGTCCCACAGTCGTTCGGCGGAGCCGCGGCCTTTACCGGCGACCTCGTCTTCTGCGGTTACGGCATCGAAGCGGCGGACAAGAACTTCGACGAATTCGCCGGCATCGACCTCAAGGGAAAAGTCGCCATCGTCATGCGAAAGGTCCCCCAGCAGGGGCTGCCTCACGCCGTGTTTTCCGCCTCGGGGCGCGGCAACATGTCGACGCATGCCGAGCTGCGCACGAAACTCGATCGGGCGTTTACCAAAGGGGCGGTGGGCGTGCTGTTCGTCAATGATCCGTACTCGGGCCGGCACGAGCTCGAGCAGGCGAAAAAGGCGGTTGCCGGCCTCGCGGAAAAGGTGGTCTCGGCGGCTGTCGAGTTCGAAGCGGCTGATCCCAAAGATGCCGAGAAATCGGCCGCCGCGCGCAAGAAACTTGCTGAAGAAGTCGCCAACTACAAAGCCGGCAAGGGGCACTTGAGCGACAGCGAGCCCGATACGCTGATGAAATTCGGCTACTTCAGCGATGAAGTCGTGCGCAACGTGCCCGTGATGCACATCACGCGCGCCGCCTGCGATCAGGTGCTGAAGGCCGCGCTCAACAAGACGCTGACCGACCTCGAAGCCGAGATCGACAAGGATTTCAAACCCAGGAGCGCCGTGCTCCCCGGCTGGAGCGCTGGCGGAGTGGTTTCGATCGAGCGCAAACAGGCGCTGGTCAAGAACGTCATCGGCGTTCTGGAAGGGGAAGGCCCCCTGGCCGACGAAACGGTCGTCATCGGTGCGCATTACGACCACGTAGGGCGCGGCGGCAAAGGCTCGTTCGTTCCTAACAGCAACGAAGTCCACAACGGGGCCGACGACAACGCCTCGGGCGCCGTAAGCCTGCTCGAAGTCGCCCGCCGGCTCGCCGCCCGCAAAGGCAAGCTGCCGCGTCGAATCGTGTTCATCGCCTTTACGGGAGAAGAAATGGGGCTGTTCGGCTCGGCACGGTACACGAAAGAGCCGATTTTCCCCCTCGATAAAACGATCGCCATGCTCAACATGGACATGGTGGGCCGGCTGCGTGACGAAAAGCTGACAATCTTCGGCGCGGGCACGTCGCCAATCTGGGACGACCTGCTCAAACGCCTGGCGAAAGAGGGCCATTTCGAATTGAGTCTCAAGCCCGAGGGAATGGGCCCCAGCGATCATCAGTCGTTTTTCATGAAGCAGATTCCCGTGCTGCACTTCTTCACCGGCACGCACGGAGATTATCACCGGCCATCCGATGACTGGGACAAGATCAACATCGCCGGCACCGAACGGATCGCCGAGCTTGTCGAAAAGGTGGCGGTGGAAGTCGCCCGACTGCCCGAGCGTCCCAAGTACGTCGCCGTGAAAGGGACGGCCAATATCGAAGAGCGCCAGGGAAGCCGGCCGTATTTCGGCAGCGTCCCTGACTTTGGCACCGACAAGCCAGGTTATGCACTAGGTGGCGTCGCCCCCGGCGGCCCTGCGGAAAAAGCAGGGCTCAAAGCCGGCGACCGGATCGTGCAACTCGGCAAGAGCAAGATCGAAAACCTCTCCGATTTTGATCTGGCCTTGCGGAACTTTTCCCCCGGCGAAACGGTGGAAGTCACCGTCATCCGTGGCGACGACCGCGTCGTCGTCAAAGTCGTGCTCGACAAGCCGCGCGGCGGTTAAGCCCGGGCAAACCGGGCGGCGTCAGCCCCCGGATTCTCTACGTCACGATCTCGTAACCCTTGCGCTGTTCGCGGGCCAGCCACGAATTGGCGTCTTTATCGCCCACGATCTGCTCGCGTTCCGGATCCCATTCCAATTTGCGCCCCAGGCGGATGGCGATGTTTGCCAAGTGCAGCGTGCTCATCGAGCGATGATGCGTGTAGACGTCGGAAATCGGCAGCGTCCGGTCCTTGATGCACTCGAAGAAATTGCCCATGTGATTGCCGGGCTTCTTCCCTTTGTAGAGTTTCACGATCGCATCTTCGGGGAGCGGATTGCTCTTCAGGTCTTCCACCGGCTTGCCGGTGATCTTCCCGCGGTTGACGAAGAACCGACCTTCGGTCCCTTCGAACAGGATGCCGTTGTCGCCCTCGCTGGTAATCGTCAGTTCGACTCCATTGGGGTACTGGCACGTGACGTTGAACGTCGTCGCCGCGTTGTAACGGTCGTCCTCGGTGGGGACTCCATCCTTCAATGGCACAGGATGAACGGCGGTTCCCTGCACCGAAATCGGGCCGGAATGATCCATGCCGATTGCCCACTGAGCGATGTCGACATGGTGCGCGCCCCAGTCAGTCATCTTTCCGCCTGAATACTCGTACCACCAGCGGAATTCGTAATGCGTGCGCGACTCGCGATAGCGATCGTTGTTGCCGTACTTGCCCGAGCGATATGCGGTCATCGGCGCCTGACCCAGCCACATGTCCCAATTGAATCCCGGTGGGACGTCAGCCGTCGGAATTGCGGCGCTGGTCGGCGCACCGTTGATTCCACAGGTCACCTTCTTCACCTGCCCGATCCGCCCCGCTTGCACCAAGGCCACGGCAGTCAGAAAGAACTGCGGAGTCTCGGCGTTCCCCATCTCGCTGCGCTGCTGCGTGCCGACCTGGAACACGCGCTTCGTTTCGTTGAGCACCTTGATGATCTGCTTGCCTTCGTCGATCGTCAGAGTGAGAGGTTTTTCGCAGTAGATGTCTTTGCCCGCTTTCATCGCCTCGATCGCGATCTTCGAATGCCAGTGATCGGGGGTCACGATCGAGACCACGTCGATATCTTTCCGATCGAGGATCTTGCGATAGTCTTCATACATCACGATCTGGCGATCAATACCCCGTTTTTCCTGGTCTTTGCGAACGATTTCCTGTCCCTGCCGGACATTGCAGGCGTCGACGTCGCAAACGGCCGCCAATTCACCAAAGTTCAGCAGCCCTTGGACGATGCCGCCACGCCAGCGATCACCGACACCAATGCACCCCACGACCGGTCGCTCATTGGCTGCGAAAAACCCCAGCGCCCGGCTGCTCTCCAGCGTGGACCAATACGGAAACGACGCCCCGCCGAGGGCGGCCAGCGAGCTGCTCTTGAGGAATTGACGACGATTCGACGGCTGGTGCGGCATGAAGATGCTCCTGAAAGCAAACGCGTACGGGCTGAAGAGGCCACGCGGGACAAATTTTCGAACGTCATCCCAGTCTATCCGTGCCCTTCCGTCGATACAAATCATCCGCGGACCCACGAATTGATCCAGACCGGTCAACTGCCGGGACGAGCATTGGGCCGCCCACTCGAAGGGATCAATCCACGGATGGCACAGCAATCCCACGGATACGAACGGCAGGAAAGCTCGACTTCCGGCAAAGATCGACGGTCCTCAATAGAACATTACGAAAATGTAATGTTATGACAATTGCCTCGACAGAATTGCTGGATAAGATCGTTATTGCCATTGAGATTGAGATTTCATCTCAATAACAAAGCCAGCCAGCACAGGCCTTCCAGCCACTTTGCCAGCCAGCCAGAGCACCGAGAGTGCTCGCGTCTCTCGAACTGATTTCACGCTGGCATTCAAATTTCCTCTGATTCCCGGAAGGCCCTCCCATGTCTTTGCGTCGACGCGGATTTACGCTCATCGAGTTGCTCGTTGTCATTGCCATTATCGCCGTTCTTGTCGCACTCTTGCTGCCGGCCGTGCAACAGGCCCGTGAAGCTGCCCGGCGAGCGAGCTGCAAAAACAACCTCAAGCAAATCGGGCTGGCGCTGCAGAATTATCACGGATCGATGAACGTGTTTCCCCCGGGATATGTGACGTATGTGACGGTCACTTCCACAGTCACCACGCCCGGCTGGGGCTGGCCGGCCATGATCCTCCCATACATCGATCAAGCCAATGTTTACAACCAGATCAATTTCAGCTTGCCGGTTGAGAGCCCGGTGAACGCGGTGGCGACCGAATCGCTGATTCCCGCCTTCCTTTGTGCGTCCGACATCCATCCGGACGGGCCGTTCGGGATCTACACGGATGCGGCGGAAACGAACCTGCTGTTGGACGCGACACCGTCCAGCTACGCCGGGTGCGTCGGAGACCATACAGCGAAAGTCAAGAACAATTCGACCACTCCGTGGAACGGCGTGCTGTACCCCAACAGCAAAATCGGTTTCAGAGACATTACGGACGGAGCGAGCAACACGATTGCGGTTGGGGAACGCGCCTGGGCCAGGGTCAATGCGACTTGGGTGGGCGCTCCGAATGGAGCTTTTTTTCAAGCCGGTACGGCCAATCCATTTGCGCCCACGTCAACGTCGGCTCCTGTCGGGGTCCTGTGTCATGGCAACACGATTAACAGCACCTCCGGCGCGGAATTCGACGAGAACTCGAGCATGCATGTGGGAGGAGCACACTTCGTCTTTTGCGACGGAAGCGTCCGCTTCCTCCAGCAAATCCAGACGTCGGACGCCTCGGCGACTTCGGGCACGGGGCTTTCGATGCTGTTGCAGGCCTTGTCGACGCGTGCGGGAGGCGAAGTGACCGGCGCCTTCGGGAATTGATCGCCGTTAGCGATATCCCGAGGTCTTCTGAATGCGGGCCGTTTCGGCGTCTTCGCCGGCGGCCTGTTGGACGGTCGCCGTGGCAGGTCGCGCGAGGCGGCGCCCAATGACCACGCGAGCCCGGGGAGTCGGTTCAATCCGCCGATCACAATTGATCTCGGCGAGTTTCTCCCATTCGAACGGCAGCGGGCTTTTTTGAAGTTCACCCGGCGCAATGCAAAAATAGGAGATTTCGTCCGCATCGTCAGCCGATTTCGGAGCGGGGAGCACCGGCACGTCGTCATTGAAGTAGAACACGAACATGTGGTGCACTTGCTCGAAACTGACGAGTTTCGTTCCTGGCGGCAGTTTGGCTTTGAGCTCGGCCACCTCTCCTGAAGTATCGACCGAGTCTCTCTGGAGGGCCGAAATTCCGACAGTGCAATGCGTGAGCGCTAAGAATCCGGCGATGGCCAATATTGCGATCCGCCTGGCTCCGGGCAATTCGGTGCGGAGCGAACGCCACGCGACCGTCGCCAGCAACAGGCACAAAACGGCGTACGTCCAGGCGCCGGCGGCCGGTTGCGCCAGCCAGATGCGGACGTTGCCCAGTGAGATCACCAGAATGCCGAGCCCGGCAGCCCCCATCGCCACCGAACAGGCGCACACGAAAACCTTCCAGACTCCTTGCAACGTGACATCGCCCGTGGCTTGCCAGAGCCGGTCGGCTGCCAGGCCGGCCATCAGGGCCGCGCACGGATAAAGGGGCATGAAATACCGCGGCCGTGCGCCCGGCGGAAGCCAAACTGTCGGAAACGTGACGGCCAGGCACAGCGTGAGAAAGATAAAGTTCGGACGCGCCTCGCCGATCAAGCGACGAACGCGGGGAATGCTCCACGCCACCAGCAGACCCGACCAGGGAAGCATGCAGGCGAAAACTTCGAACGGGAAATTGAACAGGTGCTCGCCGAAGGAAAAGATCGTCATGTCCATGAACCGGTGACCGACGTCATTGACGTACATCCGGCCGGCCCCCTCGGGACCGAGCATCCGCACGAACGGAATCTGCCATGCTCCGAAAATCAGGCAGAAGAGGGCAATCCCCGCGAGGTGGGCCTTCGAGAAGGCCGCCCGCCAGTGCCCGGTCCATAACAGATACGCGCCGATGACTCCTGCGAAATAGACCGGCGCCTGCGGGCCTTTCGTCAGCATCCCGAGCCCCACGAACAGGTATCCCAGGCACCACGTGCCGACGGTCGAGCCGTACTTTTGGAAACTCCAGTGCCAGACGATTAAAGATCCGCTGACGAAGAAAGTGAACAGGGCGTCGGTTTCGCCCATGCGACCGAGTTCGAGCACCTGTCCCATGCTGGCGTACGCCAGCGCGGAAGTGCATGCGCCCAGCCGCGACTGAAACCGGCGGGCATAGCCGTAAATCATCACGACCGTCAGCAACAGCGCGATATCGCTCGGCAGCCGCAGCGACACAGCGTCGATCTCGCCGCGCCAGACTGCCAGACCGGCGATCAACCAGTTTTGCAAGGGGGGCCGGCTGAACAGCGTGACTCCCTGGCAACGGGGGACGATCCAGTCGCCGGTCGTCAGCATTTCGCGGGCAATCAAACCGCGGCGGGATTCTTCTCCGCGGATCGTCAGATCGGACATTCGCGTGAAGTAGGCCCCCAGCACAAAGACGATCAACAGAGCCAATTCCGGCTCGAACCACCACTTTGCTCGAGAGCCGGTGCTCATCGGCGAAATGATCGAAGAGGGACCAATTGGCAATTCCGGCAGCAAATCTGGCATTGGACATCCTTGTCGCGTGGACGGCAGCGCCTGCCGGTTTCGTCGACCCAGCTCTATCCCCGGGAATCCTCCGAGGCGACCAAAACCTGGCAGAAATCGGCCGAAAGGTATTTGTTTGAGGACGTTCCGTCAACGGAGGTTTATTGCTCAACGCCTGCGGACCTCAATGTCTCCGGTGGGGAGATACGGATGGTGGAAATCCACGACGTGTTTTGGGATAGTTCTCGTTTCTCCCGAAAACTTCCAATGTGTTCCGTGTCAGGTGCGTTCATGTCGTCGCCGTTTCCGCGTCGGGCTTTGGTCAGTGTCAGCGACAAGGCCGATTTAGGGCCGTTCGTTAGATCTCTTGTCGATCTGGGATTCGAGATTGTTTCGACCGGTGGAACGCGCAAATTCCTG
>DASYAR010000198.1:0-3006 GCA_036501235.1 Planctomycetaceae bacterium | reverse complement strand
CTTGTTCCCTCGGCCAGATAGCGATCGCTCGCGTGCATGCTCACGACGCGATCTGCTGTCTTGCGCAGCAAATCGATAGGGTCGTCGCCGGCAACAAACGCGTTCGAGGGATCGTACTGGACACCGAAGTGATTCTTATCTTCCACAGCGCTCACGATTGCGACGAAGCGATCCATTTTCTGGGCGAACTCGGGATACTGCCAGAAGCCGTCTTTGTAATGATTCTCCATCCCTAAAACGATGTCCAGTTCTCGCGCGAGCGGCAGGAGTTCGTGAATGGATTGGACAACCCAGTCTCTTCCCTGCTCCCAGGTCACCTCGGGATAGCGCTGGCCGCTCAGGATGCGGCACACGGCGCGCGGACCGCCCAAACGACGGGTGATGGCCATCATCTGAGCTTCGCGGTCGATCTCGCGTTTGCGCTTCTCTGAGTCGGGCACGGTGAAATCAGGAGAGCAGCACAGCATCGGCATGGCAAAACCGGCCGACGAGATGGCTTCGCCAACCCGATCCACATAGGAATTTTCGAAGCTTTGGAAAAACTCGGAGTACATCTCCAGGCCGTCGGCGTCGAGCTGTTTCGCCATTTCGATCCAGTCGAAGACGGACATGTCGCCCCGGGAAATAGCTTCGAGATAGCACTTGGGGAACGCTGAAACTTTGAGCGGCATTACGGAGTAAGCACCGCTTTGACGTATTCGCCGCCTTCCATCTTTTCAAAGCACTCATGCCAATCTTCGAGCTGGGCGACGCGACTGATGACGGGATCGAGGTCGATCTGGCCGGAGACGATCATGGAAATGACGCGCTCCCACACAGGCCAGTTGTGCGAAAAGCTTCCCGAGAGAGTGATGTTCTTTTGAACGAGAGGATCAAGCGTGAACTGCAACGGCTGCGGCCCCCAGCCGACCTTGATAATCTGGCCCGCCGGGCGCACCGCGTACATCGCCATCTGGAGCGTGACCGATGCACCCGAGCAATCGACCGCGACGTCTACTCCGAGCCCATCTCCATTCTGCCTAATGTATTCGAGAACGCCGCTGTCGAGAGTAACGTCGGCCCCCACCTGGCGCGCCACTTCCAGGCGGTGTTTGTCAGAAGGTAGGCCGGCGACAATGACCTGACCCGCCCCACTGAGCTTGGCCATTTTGGCGCAGAGCAGACCAATCGGCCCCGGGCCTAGCACGAGGACGGAATCGCCCGGTCGAACACGTCCGTTCACGCAGACCGCATTGTAGGCGACGCAGCAGGGTTCGGTCAAAGCGGCTTTTTCAAAGGGAACGGAGGGCGGCAGCGGATGCAGACAACGTGCCGGAACGCGGACGTATTGCGTCATGGCACCGTCCACACCGTTGCCGAATCCGCGGCGGGAGGGGTCGAGATTATATCGTCCGGATCTGCTCATCGGAGAGGTTTCGTCGATAACGGCCGCGGTTTCACTGACCACCCGATCGCCTTCATGAAATTGGGTCACAGCCGAGCCCGTCTGCGCAACGGTGCCGGCGAACTCGTGCCCGAGAATGCAGGGATAATTGACTGGCCAACTGTGGGACCCGCGCCACTGATGAATATCGCTGCCGCAAACACTCACGGCACCAACGCGCAACAGGACGTCTTTTTCACCGATCAGAGGTATGGGCGCCTCTCGCAAGTCGACTGACAGCGGCTCGCGCGAATAATTTACCAGAGCGGGCATGGTGTTGTTCAAGCGGTGACTCCTTTGCCTATTTTTACTTCCCCGAAGCCGTGAACTTTTTCGCAGATCAGGCGAAGCGTGCCTTCGGGGTCCCCGCCGGCAGTCCGGAATGCGTGGGCGTCAATGACGAGCGGGGCGCCGATGACAACCAGGGGCGCGCCATGGGCTGGCGTTTCGGTGGCTTGTTCGAGGGTGAGTCCGCCAACCGCCTGCACCGGAATTGAAACGGCATCGACGATTTCCCGCAGCCGATCGAGCGGGGTGGGAGCGGCTCGACCTTTCTTTTTACGCACAGTGCGCATATCGTAGCCGATGTGGTGAACGATATAATCACAACCAAGTTGCTCCAGGCGACGGGCGCCTTGGACGGGGTCTGGCATTGCCATGTTGTCTCCCATGGTTTTGGCGCCGAAATCGCGCCCTGCCTGGACAACGAGTTCAATGGTTTCCTCGTGGGCCTGGCCCATGACGACTACCATGCTGGCACCCGCCTTGGCCGCCATTTCAGCCTCCAGCCAGCCGCCATCCATGATCTTCAGATCGGCCACGATAGGCACATTCGGGTAGCGCGCGCGCAATTCGCGAATGGCGCGAGTTCCTTCGGCGATGATGAGGGGTGTGCCGACTTCGAGCCAGTCCACGCCCGCGCGTAAGGCGATTTCAGCCGTTCGAAGCGCCTCATTCAGTTCGATCAGATCGAGCGACAGTTGAACGATAGGTTGCATGGGGACAAACCAGGTTTAGCATGGTGAGGTATGTGGAACCGGCAGTTGCTCTCCCTGTTGATTGCGACGGCAGCCGCAGGAGCGGCATTGCAGCCCACGACAAATTTCGAGACTCGCTCGAATGGGTTGCAGATTGTGTCGCCGGCAATTCCAGCGAGGCCGTGGACGGTGGCAGGGGAACACGGAGCTCTTTTCGGCCGGCAAAACGGCAAGTTCGAGGCGTGGCAATGGCCGGTCAAGCTTTTGAGCGACTTTCGTATCCGCGCTGAGCTGGCAGACTATCCGGTTCCGATCGATGTAAATGCGCTGGCAGCAGAAATTCAAGCGACGCCGGCGGAAACGACGATCACGTATGCACACGCAGCATTTACTATTCGGCAGCACATGTTCGCAGCACGCGGCGGCGACACTCCGGAAGCGGCGACGGCAGTGTTTTTCGAGATCGAATCAGCCAGGCCGCTCGAACTGACGTTTTCGTTTACGCCCGAAATGCTGCAGATGTGGCCTGCGCCAAGCCACGGACGGCCGAGCGGCGAATGGGTAGAACAGGACGGCTTGTATATTCTGCACACGGACGATCCAAAG
>DASYAR010000197.1:0-23634 GCA_036501235.1 Planctomycetaceae bacterium | reverse complement strand
GTGCCGGTTGCGGAGCAGCAGAGCATCCGAAATGGGCGATCGGCCGAACCAGGCCTGATTGCGGGCGACGCTGTTCTCACCCCATCTGTGGAACCCCTTCAGGGTTCGGGTCCGTTTGGGCATTCTACCCAGGGTAGCCCGCCTGTGGCGGACAACCCTGGGCTTTGCTGTGAAACGCTTTCAGCGTAGTCGAATCCGTCTGGCACGCTCGACACGTATATCCCGTTTCGCCTTAGGCAGACTTCAGAAGACTCAGTGCGATTGCGGCTAAACGATGTGCGATTGCGGCTAAACGATCAACGTCCCCTTTCATCGGACAACGCGGAATTCTTCAATATGCCTACTACGCTCACGACTCCCACGCAACAACCGCCCATTGCGAAAACCACGCGGCCGCTCTTGGTCGGCATCCTCGGAGGGCTGCCGAATCTGATTGTATTTACGGTGCTCGCCGGGCTGCTCTTCTGGGGGCATCACAGCGGGTGGAAGATGCCGAAGTTCTCGGCACTCTCTGGCGGCTCGTCGGCCACGGAGGACGACTGGTGTGCCGAACATCTTGTTCCCGAGTCGCAGTGCATCGAGTGCAAACCGGAACTGTTTCCGCGGGAGAAGAGCTTCGGTTTCTGCCGCGTTCATGGAGTTGCCGAGTGTGTCATCGATCATCCGGAGCTGGCGCAGGTTAAAGGGACGCCCCAATTGCCGAAATACGACACCGCGCAGGCGATCGCCGTCCGCGACCGGCCGGAAAACAACAGTCGCAATGCGCTGCACAAGAAGGTCGTGCAGTTCACATCGGCCGAGAGCGCGACCAAGGCGGGAATCGACGTCGACGTCTCGCAGGAACGGCCAATGTCCGAATTCGTGACGGCCAACGGCGAGATGACGTTCGACCCGACTCGAGTGGCCCACCTTTCTTCGCGGGTCGCCGGCACGGTGGCGCATGTCTTCAAAACGCTGGGAGACGACGTGACAACCGGCCAGATCCTGGCGCTGGTCGACTCGGCCAGCGTCGGGCAGGCGAAATCGCAATTGTTGCACACGGTCGTGCAATATCAGTTGCGCAAGACGACGGCCGAACGGCTCCGGGCCGCGTCCGACAGCGGTTCGGTCCCGAAGAAGACGCTGCTGGAAGCCGAAGCCGCGTTCCAGGAAGCCCAGATCACGTATCTCTCGGCCCGGCAGTCGCTGGCGAATCTGGGCTTCGACGTGCCGGAAGAAATCGAAAAACGCGACGCGAAACAGCTCACGGATGACGTGCGATTTCTGGGGCTGCCGCCGGAGATCGTGGCCTCGCTGCGGCAGGTCACACAATCCGCGAATCTCATCCCGGTGCACGCCCCGTTTGCAGGCGTCGTCGTGTCGTCCGACGTGGTGGCCGGGGAAGTGGTGAACGCCACGAACATTCTGTACACGGTCGCCGATCCACGCCATTTGTGGCTTTTGCTGAACGTGCGCCCCGAAGACTCGCGATACGTCGCGCTGGGCCAGGCGGTGCGATTCCGCACGGATGAAAACGCCACCGACGCGGCGGGTGCGGTTACCTGGATCAGCCCGGCGGTCGAGGAGCAGACACGGACATTGCGTGTGCGAGTGGTGCTCGACAATGATGACCGGCGGCTGCGCGACAAGACATTCGGCACGGCCCGCATCCTTCTGCGAGAAGAGCCGCACGCCGTCGTCGTGCCGCGCGAGGCGTTGCAATCGACAAGCGACGCGCATTTCGTGTTCGTCCGGGACAAGAATTACCTGCAGAAGGATTCACCCAAAGTATTCCACGTGCGGCAAGTGCGGATTGGCGCCCGTGACGACAAGTATGTGGAATTGCTCGCCGGTGTTTTGCCAGGCGAGGTGATCGCCACGAAAGGAAGCCCCGTGTTGCTGGCGCAACTGTTGCGCAGCAACCTGGGCGCCGGCTGCGGGTGCCATGAACATTAGGACCGTCGGATTATTGTTGGCGACGAACGGTTCACCGCGAAGGCGCTAAGAGCGCGAAGAAAACGCAAAGAAGTAATGGACTATGGGAAAGTCGAGAGATCAGATTGAACAGATTGCCAAATTGGTAGTCGATGCCATGCTCAAGGTGCATCGTGAACTGGGGCCAGGATTGTTGGAGTCGACATACCAAATGTGCCTGGCGCACGAAATCCGTTCTCGCGGGATCGAGGTCGGTTGCGAGGTTTGTCTGCCCGTCAAATATGGCGCGATCGAGATCGATGCCGGCTACCGCATCGACATGCTGGTCGCCGGGTGTGTGCTCGTAGAAAGCAAATCGGTGCAATCGCTGCTGCCAATCCACGAAGCTCAAATTCTGACGTATCTGAAACTCGCGGACATTCGACTTGGTTTCCTCGTCAACTGGAATGTTGTCCTGATCAAAAACGGCATCAAACGGTATGTGAACCGATTATAAAGTTCCTTTCCGTTTCTTCGCGCTCTTAGCGCCTGTGCGGTAGAGCTTCCGGTGGTGAATCTTTGGACTTTTTAAACCTCATCATCGATTTCTCGTTGCGCAACCGGGTGCTCGTCATCCTGGCGGCGCTCGCGGCGGGCGGCGCGGGGCTGCTTTCGCTGCAGCATCTCGATATCGATGCGTTTCCCGATACGACGCCGGTCCAGGTGCAGATCAACTCCACGGCGCCGGCACTCAGCCCCGAAGAGGTCGAACGGCAGATCACGTTCCCCATCGAGCAGGCGATCAGCGGCCTCACGAACCTCGAGCAGATGCGATCGATCTCGAAGTTCGGACTGTCGCAAGTCGTCGTCGTATTCAAAGACGGCACCGATATCTATTTCGCCCGTCAGCTCATCAACGAAAAGCTGGGGACGGTCGAAATGCCGCAGGGGATCGCACGCCCCAGAATGGGACCGGTGGCGACCGGTCTCGGTGAAGTCTTTCATTACGTCGTCACGGGGCAGGGGACCGACCCCACTGATCTCCGTACGATTCACGACTGGGTGATCCGTCCGCCACTACGAACGGTGCCGGGCACCGCCGAGATCAACAGTTGGGGAGGCTACGAGAAGCAATACCAGGTGCGAATCAACCCTGACCGGCTGATTAAGCACGGCCTGACGTTTGGTGAGGTGGTCGAGGCCGTCAAGAAGAACAACTTCAACGTCGGCGGCGGGAACATCAGCCAGGACGGCGGGATGCTGCTCGTGCAAGGCCTGGGGCGCACGGCCGGCGTCGAGCAACTCAAGCAAATCGTCATTACTTCGAAAGACGGGACTGCGGTGCGCGTCGCCGACGTTGCCGAGGTGGCCATCGGTCACGAAATCCGCCGCGGCGCCGTCACGGCGAACGGCCAGGGGGAAGTCGTTCTCGGGCTGGGTTTCATGCTGATGGGCGAAAACAGCCACGACGTCACGCGGGCGATGAAAGAGAAATTGAAATCAATCCGCGGGAGCCTGCCGCCGAATGTGCAGGTCACGCCGGTCTACGACCGCACGCAGCTCGTCGATTTCGTGATCGACACCGTGCGGAAGAACCTGTTCGAGGGGGGCTTGCTGGTTGTCGCCGTGTTGTTTGCATTTCTCGGCAATCTGCGGGCGGCGGTAATTGTCGCGGTGGCGATTCCGCTGTCGATGCTGTTCGCCTTCTGCGGCATGCTCAAGTTCGGCATCGCGGCGAGTCTCCTGAGTTTGGGAGCCGTCGACTTCGGCATGATCGTCGACAGCTCGGTCGTGATGATCGAGAACTGCGTGCGGCACCTGGCGCACGATTCGAACAGTGGTCGCAGCCGGATGGCGATCTTGCGCGATGCGGCGGTCGAGGTCCGCAAGCCCACCATGTTCGGCGAGCTGATCATCATGATCGTCTACCTGCCGATCCTGACCTTGGAAGGGATCGAAGGAAAGATGTTTCGTCCAATGGCGCTCACGGTGATCTTCGCGCTGGCTGGTTCGATGGTGCTGTCGATCACGCTGATGCCCGTGCTGGCGAGCTTCCTGCTGCCGAAAAAAGTGGAAGAGAGCGAACCATTTCTGATGCGAATCGCCCATGCGATCCATTACCCGATTTTGCAATTTGCCATGTACCACAAGCTGGCGGTGATGGGCTTTGCCGCCAGCGTGCTGATCGTGGCGTTCGGCATGATCGCACCCAACCTGGGGTCGGAATTCGTGCCGCGACTGTCGGAAGGGGCCGTGGCCATTGGCGTCGTGCGGCTGGCGGGAACCGATCTGAGTGAATCGATCCGCTACAACACCGAGATGGAGCGGGTGATTCTGGCGGAGTTCCCAGACGAAGTCGAAAACGTCTGGAGCCGGGTGGGCACGGCCGAGGTAGCCACCGACCCGATGGGGGTCGAACTGACCGACACATTCATCACGCTGCGTCCACGCGAGAAATGGAAGAATGCCCGCACCCAGGCCGAGTTCACGACGCTGCTCGATAAGACCTTGCGCGATATGCCGGGGCAACGGCTGGCGTATTCGCAACCGATCGAAATGCGGATGAATGAAATCGTCTCGGGGGTTCGTTCAGATCTGGGGGTCAAGCTGTTCGGCGACGACTTTGACGTCCTTGTCAAGAAGGCCCATGAGATCGAGACGGTCCTCAAGTCGATCGACGGTGCGGCTGACGTCAGCACCGAACAGATCACGGGGCAGCCGATGCTGCAGGTGAAAGTGAACCAGAATCAGATCGCCCGCTACGGCGTTTCGGTGCAGTCGGTGCTCGACCTGATCGAATCGATCGGCAGCAAGCCGCTGGGTGAGATCGTCGAAGGGCAGATCCGCTTTCCTCTCGTTGCGCGGCTGCCCGAACAGTTTCGCACGAGCCCAGAAGCCGTCGGAGACATGTTGCTTGCGACACCGTCGGGCAAGCGCATTCCGTTGTCGCGGCTGGCGAGCGTGGAAATCGTCGAAGGCCCGTCGACAATCACCCGCGAGTGGGGACAACGCCGCATTACGATCACGGCCAACGTCCGCGGTCGCGATCTGGGGAGTTTTGTCGCCGAGGCACGGCAGAAAATCGGAGCCGACGTGGCATTGCCGCAAGGGCGCTATCGGATCGAATACGGGGGTCAATTCGAAAACCTCGAGCGGGGGCGGACGCGGCTGGCGATCGTCGTGCCGCTCGCGTTGCTGCTGATCTTCGGCCTGCTCTATCTGACCTATCACAACGTGATCGACGCGCTGCGCGTGTTCACCGGCATTCCGTTTGCCTGGGTCGGCGGGATTTTCGCGCTGTGGTTGCGCGACATGCCGTTTTCGATCTCGGCAGGGATCGGCTTCATCGCCATGTCGGGAGTCGCCGTGCTCGACGACATGATCCTCGTCTCCTACATTCGGCAGCTCAGGCAGCGGGGGACGGCACTCGATGAAGCGGTGACGCAGGCAGCCATCACGCGGCTGCGCCCCGTCTTGATGACGACGCTGGTGGCCAGCCTGGGCTTCTTGCCGATGGCGTTCAGCGACGGCATCGGCGCCGAGGTGCAACGGCCGCTGGCGACAGTCGTGATCGGCGGCGTGATCGGCGCGATGATCATGTCGCTATTGGTGCTGCGCGTGTTGTATGTGATATTTAATCGTCCCGCAGGTCGGGTTTTCCAACCTGACGGCGATGCGGTGACGAGCCAAACCGTTGCGCTCCAGCCCTGAAACGGATCTGGAATCTATTTCGGAATTTCTGTTCGAGTCGTTTATATAGGCCTGCAAACCGTTGTGATTGATACGAATCTATCGCTGTCAGGCTGGAAAGCCTGACCTACTCAAGGAGGACCTGATGAAATCTCTAAACTTCGTTCTGCCTGCGTTATTGCTGTTCGCGATCGGATGCGGCGATCCTGCCGCGCCGGAGACTGCAAACAAGGGCAAAACCGGCGACACGTCGGCCGCGCCTGATGAGAAAAGATCCGCCCACTCGCACGAAGGCTGGTGGTGCGACGAGCACGGCGTGCCGGAAGAAGTGTGCGGCTTGTGCAGCAGCAAGCTGGCGGCCGAGTTCCAAAAGAAGGGGGACTGGTGCAAAGAGCACGACCGCCCCGACTCACAGTGCTTTGTCTGTCATCCCGAGCTGGAAGCCAAATTCGCTGCGCAGTACGAAGCGAAGTACGGTAAACAACCGCCGAAACCGAAAGGGTAGGTCGGGTTTTCAAACCGGACAATTCAATCGGCAGGGCTCAGCATAACGGCACTCGGCCGCGCCTCGCGGCTAAACGATGCCGGCTGAATCGAGTCTTATCACGCGATTGCCGGTGATCTCGAGGTGACCTTGTGCGTACTGGCGGATCGCCTCGGGATAGGCGCGGCATTCGGCGGCAAAGACGCGGGCGGCCAGAGTATCAGCCGTGTCGTCGTCGCGGACTTCTACGGCCGATTGCACGATGATCGGACCGTGATCGTAATGATTGTCGGCAAAATGGATCGTGCAACCACTGAGCTTGGCTCCCCGTGCCAGGACGGCTTCGTGCACCTTGTGGCCGTAATATCCGGCGCCGCAGAAGGCGGGAATCAGCGCAGGATGGATATTCATGACCCGGTATTCGAAGTCGGCGGGAATTTCGATCAACGACAGGAACCCCGCGAGCGTCACCAGATCGACACGGGCCTCCCGGCACAGCGCGAACACGGCCTGCGAGAATTCCGCCACGCTGGCCAGTGCCTTGCGCTCGACGACTTCACAGCGCAGCCCGGCTTTCCGGGCGCGGGCGATCCCGCCGCAGTCGGCGCGGCTGGCGATGACCAGCGGGATTTCGGCCGAGAGTTCTCCGTTGGAAATTTGCTCCACGAAATTGGCCAAAGTCGTCCCGCCGCCCGAAATCAAGACTCCCAGCCGGATCGGACGGGCGAAAGCGACCTGAACCGGGCGAACGGGGACGGACGAAGTCGCACCCTCCCGAGTTGCAAATTTCGAATTCAGGATTTTTTCAGGCATGAAATTACGAAAACACGTTAGCCACAGATTCACACGGATATCGGCGAGCCGAATTATTGTCGCGGGAGTGGCGCGGGCTGTCGAGGCTCGTCTTGCGAATGTCTTTGATATGCCTGACTTTGCGGCGAATCGGACGAAATACTTCCGTTGACACGATTTTTCGATTCCTTATAATTCGCACGGCCAACAGTCACGATTTCATTCGTCTGTTGTCGGACGAAATCTTTGCAGAACATTGAGACAGAAAGATCGAGTCATGGCAGGCAACGTGCAGGCATTCACCGATGCGAATTTCGAAACTGAAGTCCTCAAGAGCGAGCAACCGGTCCTCGTCGATTTCTGGGCGCCGTGGTGCGGTCCGTGCAAAATGCTCGCTCCGACGATCGACACCCTGGCGAACGAATTCGCCGGTAAGATCCGCGTCGGCAAGTTGAACACCGACGATAATCCGAACACGGCCTCGTCCTACAGCATCAGCGGCATCCCGACCGTGCTGGTCTTCAAGGGAGGCCAGCTTGTCGATCGGATCGTAGGACTGGCCAGCAAAGACAAACTCGCGTCGTCATTGAATAAACAACTCGGCTGAATCGCCCCGCGCGTTCGCCAGGGAAAGGAATCCCGGCATGAACGATCCGTCGAATGCTGACATCGAGACGTCCGTGCCTGAGCATGAGACGTCGCGGGCACGGGGTGAGCGCGTCGCCGCAGGCGTGGCCTTGCGTGTCGATTCGCCGCACGCCCAGCCGGGATTTCCGACCGTGCCCGACGCAGCTCTCGAACCGGCCGCCGTGCGAAATTTCCCCGCGCGTCACGTCTCGATCAATCCTGATTCGGGAATGGACGTCCGCCTCGTCGCCCCGGTCGCCCGCGCGGCCGGCGCTGTGGAAGGCGACGACCGATTCGCCCTGGAAACCGGACAGATCGCCGCCCACCTTCGGCAACAATATGCCGATCTCGACCGCCGCGAACAACGGCTGCACGCCCAGCTCGCTCAAGTCGACCAGGAACGCCGCGAGCAGCGGATGTGGGTGGCCGAACTCGAATCGGGGCTGGAAGAACGGGAAATTGCCATCGCCAAGCAGGAAGCCGTCTTGTCGCAGCGGGCCAACGACTGCCTTAAGCTCGAGACCGAGCTCAAAGAGCTGCACGAATCGCTGCTGCGCGAACGGCACACCCTGAACGTCGAGCGCGATCATTTCATTCAGGATCGCGAAGAGCAGACGAAGGCCGTCGAATCGCTGCAAGCGCGGCAGTACGGCGAGCTCGAGCGGCTGCGGGCCGACCTGATCGCCGAACACGACGCGGCCGAAGTCGAATTGAAACAACGCTCGGTTCTGCTCGACAACCGTCACCGCTTTCAGCAGGAGCATCTCGAGCGAACGATGCACGAGTTCGAGGCGGTGCAAAACGCCTTTCGTCATGAACAGCAGGTGGCCCGCACCCGCGACGAAGAAACCCGGGGGCAGAACTTGCTGCGCAGCGGACAGCTCGAAAGGCAGCGCGAGCTGCTCGATGAAAGGCAACAATCGATCGAGCGCGAACGGCAGGTCTTGTCGAAAGAGCGCCGCGCGCTGGAAGAACGGCTGTCCGTCGATTCCGAGAACCTGCGCCGCGAACAGGCCGCCTGGGAGCTCGATCGCGACACGCAAAAGGCCGACCTGCGCCGCCAGCAGGACATGCTGGCCCTCCATGCCGAAAACCTCGAAACGCGCCGCCAGCGGCTCGATCGGCTGCGGGCCGAATTGGAAGAGACCAACCGCCAGACGCTCGAATTGCGGCTGGCGGTGGAAGAATCGGCGGCGCAGCTCATGCAGACGGCCGGTTCGGAAGTCACGCAGCAACGCATCGATGAAGCCCGCGCCGTGCTTGCCGAATACTACCGCCATACTCGCGAATCGCTGATCCGCCAGCACCAGGAGCTCGAACAGGCGCAAGTTCGCATCGAGGAACAACGGGAAGGATTCCGCACCGAGCGGCAAACCCTGGTGGAATGGGTCACGCAGCAGGAGGCCCAGCTTGCGGCCCGTGAGCAGGCTCAGCGTGCCGAGCGCGCAGCGCTGGCGCAACGCGACGCCGAATTGCGGACGGCGGTCGAGCTTATGACGGCTGAAAAGCTCCAATCCGAGTCGACAATTCGAGATCTGTTGCAGCAATTGTCCGCCCGAGAAGCAGGTAGCGAAAAGACCTGAAAGCTTGCGCCGCGAACGTCCTTGCGGCGGCCCCGGTCGAAGCCTTCGATCGATCATTGAATCTCGTTCGACGGACACCTACAGTCAACACAGCGTCGCCCTTGATCAATCCCTGGCTCCGGCAGGAATGACCGCCAATGAACCATCTCAGGTACGTTCGATTTCGGTGCCGTCGGTTCTTGGTCGTTGCGCTGCTATTGGCCGCCACCGCGCTCTGCGTACATGGCGTGCAGTCGGAAGAACGGTCTCCGCAGGAAAAATCGAAGTCCGTTGAGGAAGGCGACAAGGCAGCCCGTCGGCACGATCCGGAATATACCGACAGCGGCGAATTGAAACTTCCCAGCGGATTTCAGACCTGGGTGTTCGTCGGATCGAATTTGGGGCTCGAGTACCGTGAGGATGCGCCACAGGACGCTACGGCCCGGAAGAATCGGGACGACAAGCTCAAAGCGGCGAATTTCCATAACGTCTATATCAATCCCGAGGCGTTCGATCATTTCGTGAAAACTGGAAAGTTCCCCGATAAGACGGTGCTCGTGCTCGATGTCTACAAAGCCGAAGAAGGAGAGCCGCGCAGCGTCGTATCGCAGGGGTTGTTCCCCGGCAAGCAGAAGGAGATTGCCGTAGCCGTCAAGAACTCGACCCGTCCGGACGGCTCCCAGACCGACTGGGCCTATTATGACTTTCCGCCCGGTCAGAAGACGGCGAAGGCATTTCCGGACAAAGCCTGCCACGACTGCCATCTGCAGCACGCCGATCGCGACAATGTGTGGGTGCAGTTTTATCCCACGCTGAGGGCCAGAAAGACGCCTTAGGGGATCGTCCGGCTTGGGCCAGGGCGACGCGAATTCCGGCAATTTCTGCGACTGCCAGGAGGCCATGAAACGCACGCAGGATTGCAATCTGGGCCAGCGGCGAAGATGAGGCAATTTTTTCATCCAATCCGTATTTGCCAATTTCTGAACTTTGATAGAATCCAGCCAGCGGGCGCCGCAGGAGATCCGCTTAGCGGATGCAATCTGGTCCAAGAGGGGCGCGAGCACGGCAGGAAGAGTCTCGTCGTGGGGCGCCCCCGAGGGTGAGAATTCAACCGGAGATTGTGATGCGATTGAAAGTCGTCTACGTGCTTTTGCTGGGACTGGCAGCTCTGGCAGCGGCCGATCGGGCCGGTGCCCAGGATCCCCAATGGGCCCACAAGATGTTCGACAAGGTCGATCACGATTTCGGAATCGTGCCGAGCAATGCCGACTTGAAGTATCGCCTGAAGATCACCAACAAGTACCAGCAAACGGTGCACATCGCGAATGTGCAGTCGAGCTGCGGTTGCACTGCCGGCAAACCGTCGAAAGTCACGCTCGCCAGCGAGGAGGTGGCGTGGCTCGATTTGTCGATGGACACGCGCCGGTTCCGTGGTCACAAGGAAACGACCGTCACCGTCACGTTCGACCAGCCGCTCTTCGCTCAAGTGCAAATCCCGGTCAGGGCGTTCATCAATCCCGACGTCATCCTGAACCCCGGCGCCTTCGAATTTGGGCCCATCTCGAAAGGGGCCGACAGCCCGCTGAGAATGGTCGTGGTTTACAACGGCCGCGGCCAGTCGGTCATTAAAGAGGCAATCTGCAAGAACCCCAATGTGGCCGTCAAAATGAATTTGATGCGGCAAGAGCCGTTTTCGCTCACTTATGAGCTGAACGTCACGATCAAAGGGACCACCGGGCTGGGCGATTTGCGCGAGCAGGTGACCCTGCTGACCACCGACCCGAACAATCCTCAAATCCCCGTGCTCGTCGAGGCGCAGGTGATGCCCGAATTCGTGGTGACGCCTGACATCGTGTCGTTCGGCAATCTGGCTCCCGGCGAGCGGAAGGAAATACAGATCGTGGTTCGCAGCATCAAGAAGCAACCGTTCGCCATCGAGAAGATCGAAAGCGAAAAAACGGCAGGAACATTTGAAACGCGGATCCCGACCGACACGAAAGCTGTGCACCTGTTGCCCCTCACGCTGATCGCGCCCAAGGAAGCGGGAACGGTCGCGGATGAATTCTCGATAACGATTACGGGACGATCAGAGCATGTGACATTCAAAGCCTCCGGCAAAGTCGTGGCCTCCGGCGCAGCCGTCCCGGCGACGGCGACCGGGATCGCTCCGTCCACGACGTCCGGCCTGAAGTGATCGCCCGGCCCCGATCAGAGAGGGTACGGCGGACTCCGCATCAGCCGTGCGTCGCAGAGACCATCTCGGCGGCCAGCTTGCCCACGTTTTGCAAAGCGGCATCGGGCGAGGTTTTGTTCTCGCTGATCGCGGCGATGTACCGGACGATCGCCGAACCGACGATCACCCCGTCGGCCAGCCCGCGCAATGTCTCGACCTGGTCGGGGCGGCTGATGCCGAAACCGACCGCGAGCGGAATCTTGGTCTGCGTCTTGAGCCATTGCAATTGCTGCTTCAGCTCAGCCGGCAACTGATCGCGAACCCCCGTCGTGCCGGCGACCGAGATGCAGTAAATGAAGCCGCTGGCCGTTTGCAGGATGCGCTGAGTGCGCTCGGGAGTCGTCGTCGGCGCGATCAGCTCGATTAGATCGAGTCGTGCCTCGCGGCACAATCTGGCCAGATCGGCGGCTTCTTCAGCCGGCAGGTCGGGAACGATGAGCCCCGTCAGACCCGCCTCACGGGCCGCGTGAATGAAGCGTTCCGGCCCCATTCGAAAAATGATCGCATACGCCACCATCGCTACCAGCGGAGGGAGAGGCGCCGGTCGTCCGCGCGACAATTCTCTTAGCGCCGCGAAGATCTCGGCGACGTGCAGGTGCTTTGCCAGGGCTCGGGTGTATGACGCCTGAATCACCGGTCCGTCGGCGATTGGATCGCTGTAGGGAAAACCGATTTCAATTAGATCGACGCCCCGCCCGGCCAGTTCCAGAATGACGTTTTGCGTGGTCGCCAGATCCGGGTCTCCCGCGGTGACGAAGGGCATAAAGGCCATCCGTCCCTGCGATTTCAGCCGCGCGAAGGTTGCGTCGATAGGTGTGGGATTCGTCAATGGGAATTCTTTCAGAACGACGACGGGACCCACCGGACACGGCCCGTGGGCTGCGGGTCAATGAGAAATGCTGCGAGACAATGTTGGCGTCAGTGATGCGGAATCGCAATTCCGGAGTTTATCAGATCGTTTCCCCACGCAGGCGAGCGACTTCGTACACGTCTTTGTCGCCGCGACCGGACAGGCAGACCACGACGATTTCAGCTTTTTTTCGCTGGCCGGCCGTCTTCATTACCTGGGCCACGGCGTGCGAACTCTCGAGCGCGGGGAGAATGCCTTCCTGTTTCGCCAGCGTGTCGAAGGCCGCCAGCGCTTCCTGATCGCTCACCGGCGTGTACTGCACGCGACCTGAGTCTTTCCAGTAACTATGTTCGGGACCGACGCCGGGATAATCGAGACCGGCGGACACCGAATGGACGTCTTGCGTCTGCCCGTCGGCATCCTGCAACACGTAACTGTAGCTGCCGTGCAGCACCCCTTTGACGCCAAAACTCAAGGTCGAGGCATGTTCTCCCGGCTTGTTCCCGCGGCCGCCCGGTTCGACGCCGGTGAGCTTTACCGAACCATCTTCGACGAACGGATAGAACATGCCCGCCGAGTTCGATCCTCCGCCGACGCAGGCGACGACCTCGTCTGGGAGTCTGCCGAGTTGCTCGAGGCACTGCTCACGGGCTTCTCGGCCGATGACCGACTGAAAGTCGCGGACCATCATGGGAAACGGATGGGGGCCCACGACGGAACCGATAATGTAGTGCGTGTCGGACACGGAGCTCATCCAGTCGCGCATCGCTTCGTTGATGGCGTCTCGCAGCGTGCGCGATCCGTTGGTGACGGGACGAACTTCCGCTCCCATCGTTCGCATGATGAACACGTTCAAGCGTTGCCGGCGGATGTCTTCTTCTCCCATGTAAACCACACAGGGAAGGCCGAAGTGGGCACAGGCGGTAGCGGTGGCGACGCCGTGCTGCCCGGCCCCGGTTTCGGCGATGACGCGGGTCTTGCCCATGCGTTTCGTCAGCAGGGCCTGACCGATCGCGTTGTTGATCTTGTGCGCTCCCGTGTGATTCAGGTCTTCGCGCTTCAGAAAAATCTTCGCCCCGCCGCATTGCTGCGTCAGCCGTTCTGCGAAATACAGCGGACTGGGTCGCCCCACATAGTGACGGAACAGTCCCGCGAGCTCCTCGGCAAAGGCCGGATCGGCTTTGGCGCGGGCGTATTCGGTCGTCAATTGTTCCAGGGCGTGCATGAGCGTCTCAGGGACGAAACGCCGCCCAAACTCGCCAAATCGCCCGTTTTCATCGGGAACGCTCGAAATCGATTGCTGAGTTGCTGCTGTGTCGGAAGATGGCATGGCTCGATTCTAGAAGAGTGTCGGCCCGAGAGAAACTGCCATTTGATGATTTTTCCATTCTGCATAGAATCCTGTCCGCGCGTCTGGTCTCCATGAGTATTGATCCGCACATCAAGTTCCATGAGAATCCGCAGCCCCACTTTGACGAGATTTGTCGGCTGGCTGGCCGCACTGATCTTTCGCACGCTCAGTCGTACTTTGCGTTTTCGTGCTCTCTGCGAAGTCGATGGAATCGACCCCTCCCTGCCCCTCACGCGAAGTTACATCTTCGCCTTGTGGCATGATTCGATCCTGATTCCGCTGGCGAAGCAATCAATCGCCCGCACCAACGTCGCCGCCCTCGTCAGCCGGCATCAGGACGGCGCCTATCTCGCCGAATTCATGCGGGTGAATGGCATCCGGTCGGTCCGTGGCTCGTCAGCTCGCGGGGGCGACCAGGCACTGCGCGAAATGATGCGAGTAGAAGACGACTGGCAGATCTTCATCACACCCGACGGCCCGCGCGGGCCCCATCATGGAATCAAATCGGGACTGGTCTACCTGGCATCCCGTACCGGCCGACCGATTGTTCCCGCCGTTTCGCACTTCGGAAACGCCTGGCACATCCCCGGCAAATGGACCGGTCAATATGTCCCCAAGCCGTTCAGCGAGAACTGGTATTTGATCGGAACGCCCCTCACGATTCCACCAGACCAGATGCGTGAGCAGATCGAAGCTCACCGTGTCCGGGTGCAGGCCGAAATGGATCGGTTGGAGCAGAAGCTGGCAAAGATCGTCCGAGGTGAAGAAGCGACGTCTTCGTGGCACGAGCCGGCGGTTCGCCCCGCGGCATAGCGTGAGCGCGACATGCAGCGCGCATGGCGATCTCTTTTCGCTCTTCCCTCTTTGCCTTTCAAATCCCAAGCCAGCACCGCCCGCTAGGAAGCTGACGCCTCCCGCTCGCCGGCTCGATCTTCTAATCTCTATCTTCTATCCTCTATTTAATGACAGACGCTCGCTTGCTGTTCCAACCTCCCCTCTCCGCACCCCATGCCCTCCGACGAACGCTACAGCCGGCAGATTCTATTTCACGGAATCGGCGAAGAAGGGCAGCGTCGCATTTGCAACGGGCGCGTCCTGCTGTGCGGTTGCGGTGCACTGGGGAGCGTGATTGCCGACGGCCTCGTGCGGGCTGGTGTGGGATTCCTGCGGCTGGTCGATCGAGACTTCGTCGAGTTGAGCAACTTGCAGCGTCAGGTTCTGTACGACGAGCAGGACATCGCCGAGCAGCTCCCCAAGGCGATCGCCGCAGGCCGCAAACTGGCGAAGATCAATAGTTCGATCCGCCTGGAGCCGATCGTCGCCGATATCGACCATACAAATATGCTGGCATTGGCGGATGGGGTCGATCTGATTGTGGACGGCATGGACAATTTCGAGACCCGGTTCCTGATCAATGACGCGGCCCTCGAAATGAAAATCCCCTGGGTTTACGGCGGCTGCGTCGGCAGCCATGGACAGGTGCTGCCCATCTTCCCCCGCGAAACGGCCTGCCTGCGGTGCCTCATCGGAGACGTGCCAGGTCCCGGGATGACCGAGACCTGCGACACGGCCGGCGTGATCGGCCCTGCGGTGAACGTGGTCGCTGCGCTGCAGGTAGTCGCCGCACTGAAAATCCTGGCGGGCCGGCGCAATCAGATTGAACCGTCGCTGATGATCGTCGACGTGTGGGACGGCACCTTGCGCAAGATGAACTTGGCGACCCTGCGTGAGCGTTCCGACTGTCCGGCATGCGTTCGCGGAGAACGTGACTGGCTGTCGGGCAAGAAAGGCTCACAAACGACGGCCCTGTGCGGCCGCAATGCCGTCCAGGTTTCTCCGGCTGAAAAGCAGGCACTCTCGCTGGCTGAACTGGCTGCCAAGCTCCGCGCGGCGGGGGACGTATCGCAAAACGCCTTTCTCCTGCGACTGACTCTGCCAGGGAATGAGTTTCAGTTGACCGTATTCCCCGACGGTCGCGCGATCATCAAGGGAACCGACGATATAACAGTCGCCCGCAGCCTCTATGCACGTTATGTTGGGACGTAACCATCGTCTCCCCCCTTCGTAAGGGCGGGCAGGGGGTAAGGGGAAATTGTCATTCAGCCTCTCATCGCAAGGTCGCCCATGCAAATCCAAATCCGACTCGCCCGACCCGATGATTGGCCAACGATCGTCGATTTTAATATCCGATTGGCCATCGAGAGCGAAGGGAAAGAGCTCGACCGGCAGCATGTCGAGCCGGGCGTCAAAGCCGTGCTTGCTGACGTACGCAAGGGGCGATATCTCGTCGCCGAGGTGGACGGCTGCATCGCCGGACAGCTCATGCACACCTACGAATGGAGCGACTGGCGCAACGGCGACATCTGGTGGCTGCAAAGCGTCTATGTGATCCCCGATTTCCGTCGCCGGGGCATATTCCGAGCACTTTTCGATCGTCTCCAAAGCGAAGCCGAAGCCGATCCGGGCGTCGTCGGCCTCCGGCTGTATGTCGAAGACAATAATCAGCACGCCCACGAAACATATCGCAACCTGGGCTTGACCCCCGGCGGCTACTTCGTGTTGCAGCGCATGCACCGCCGCAGTGTTGAAGGATGATCCATGCCCCCCAAATCTTCTGCCAAACGGCGTATCCTGTCGAGCGGCAAACTGCGAATCGGCGACGAGTGGAACGCGATCAACATCATTGCCCGCACGCAGACGCACCCGCTGAAAGCGATCTGTGAGCTGGCGGAAAACGCGCTTGACGCCGGGGCCGGGCAAGTCGTCATCATCCGCCGGCGCGCCCATCACGACATTTTTCTCGAAGTCGTTGACGACGGCCAGGGGGTCAAACGCAACGACGAAGGCCTGCCCGATTTCGCCCGCATTGCCACGCACGTTTGCGATTCCATGAAACGGCAGCTCGCCGAGCAGGAGCGCCAGGGAATTCACGGTGAATTCGGCATCGGCCTCCTGAGCTTCTGGGGCCTGGGCGAAAACCTGCGGATCGTTTCACAGGGCGCGGATGGCCGGCTCTACGAAATGCAACTGGCTCGCGCGGGACGCACCTACACGATTCGTCCCGTGCGCGGCCAGCTCTCGACCGGCGGGGCGCGCGTCACCGTGGGGCCGTTGCTGCCGGCGACGCGCAGCATCGTGACGGGGGAAAAGCTGCAACGCTATCTTTCCGAAGAACTGCGTGACCGGATCCGCAGCCGCAAGGCGACCGTGCGAATCCTCGACCGCGTCTCGCACAAGCAATACGTTGTCGAGCCCCGCGAGTTTTCGGGCGAACGGCTGGCGCTGGAATCCCGCTGGGGAACGCCGTTCGGCGACGTGCTCGTCGAGTTGTATTTCGGTCCCGAGGGAGAACGGGCCGACCGAGGCGTGGCGGTTTGCAAAGACGGCACGCGCGTCCTTCGCGACATCACCGAGCTCGATCAATTCCAGCACTCGCCCTGGACCGATCGCCGCGTTGAAGGCGTGCTCGATTACGGTGCGCTCGGCCTGTCTCCCGGAACGCGCAGCGGAATCGTCCCCGACGAGCGGCTCGTCGCATTCACAGCCGCCGTGCAGGCGATCGAGCCGGCAATCCTGAAGGCGATCGCCAGCCGCGAAGAGGCCGACAGTGCCCGCGCCAGCCGGGATATTCTGCGGCAAGTACATAAGGCGTTCGTCAGCGCCCTGCGCGACCTGCCGGCGAACGAGTATTTGTTCTTCGACATTCCCGAATCGCGGGCCGGTCTGGGAAAGCCGGTGATGCCCTCCGACGACCGACAACCGGCCGCCGCTCGGATCGAGCTCGCAATCGAGAAGCCACAACCCATGGACGTTGCCGGCGAAGCGGAATCAGACCAAATCCTGCTTCCGCTGGATCCCGGTCCCCTGGCAGCGGTGCGAATCAGCCCGCGGAATGCACGGCGAGAACCGGGGACCAACGGCCACTTGACAGCCACGGCACGCGATGCGAGCGGCATCGTCATCGACACGGGAGTCGAATTCAACTGGCGCGTGGCGGATGGCGCCGGCACCCTGCACGAACTGGATGGAGCGTCATGCACCGTGACGTCGGCCGAGCTGGGGCACGTTGTGGTTGCGGTCGACGCAAAACACGAAGGGGCCACGGCCGGTGATCAAGTGACGGTGAAGTTTCTCGCAGACCTGGGGGCGGGCCACGATGACTCAGGGAAGGGGCTGCCTTCTTATCGGCTCGAACCCGAGCACGGCCGGCCCTGGCGCTCGCGATACGACGTGGCGAAAAATGAGATCGTCATCAACTCGGCCCACCGCGATTTTCTGGCCAGCAAATCGACGCCGGCCAAGCATCGCCGCTATGTGGGCAAGCTGTATGCCAAAGAGGTCGTCCTCATCAATTTCCCCCACGGCTCGCCAGCGGACGTCTTGGAGCGGCTCATCGAGATTACGCTACGGACGGAGGACGTGCTGTAGCGGTGTGTGTCCGATTTCGCGTTAACCGATGCCATTGCGAGCCCCAGGCAATTTCCAGCTATTGCAAACCCACAATTCACTTTCCGCTTGCCGTCGCCCAGCGCAGCGCATTGACCAGCAGGCGATTGAACGCTTCCTGCTCGAAGTCGCCAGTGTGGCCCAGCGATGTATAGAACACACGGCCGCCGTACTTGTTCGTGTTCGTCCACGCGATCGGTTCGGGAGCCTGATCGGGAACTTTGCCGACGAGCAATGGCCGCGCCGATTCGGCCAGTGGAGCCGATTTATACAATGAGCCACGACCAACAAGCTGCGACAGGTCGACCCCTTCCAGGATCTGGTTGCCCGTGGCACTCTCGGCCAAACTGACCGCGACGCTCGGGCCTTCCCCGTGATGGCCGGTGTAGTGGCCGCCGAGAATATCGGGATCGAACGTCGGCCATGCTTCGCTTCCCTCGACGGGAGGCATATCGGGCCGCAGCGCAAAGGCATGGCTGGCGGTGCGGATGCCGACGACCGGCTTGCCCGATTCGATGAATTTGCGGATCTGCTCGAGCTGCGCTTTGGGCAGCACGCGCCGGCGGACGCTCACAAACAAAACGTCCGCATTGTCGAGGGCGTCGAGCCCCGGAAAATCGTACTTGTTGGATTCGCTGCTGAAGACAAATGCCGTGCGAAACTCCTTCCCCAGGTATTTCGCGGCAAATGTGGGGAGCGACTGCTCAGTCTTGTATTCGTCCTCCCCGACGACGAATGCGACTGTGGGGCGCTTGTCTTCCGAGAAACGGAACTCGCGGCCGCCGAGAAAATCGACGCTCGTGATCGTCGGGCACCAATTCTTCTCGATGTGCTCGACCACGAGGTCGGTTCCCGTGCAATGATTGACGAACGGGGCCATCCGCGAATTGTACATCGTGTCGGTCATGTCGCGCATCAGTACGACGTTTTGTCCCTGGTACACCATCTGCCGGATCGAAAACGGCCTTCCGAGGACACACATATTGGTATGCACTCCCATGACGATCAGGTTTTCAATTCCCCGGCTGCGCATCAGAAAGTAGGCTTCGCCGCTGTCGGTGACGGCGTCGCCCTGCTCGACTTTCAACGCGGCGATCTCGCGGCTCCAGGCTTTGTAGTTCTTGCACTGCGGCGAACAGTCGCAGCCGCCGTCGGAATCGTCGATCGGCAGCTTGCCTTCGTGATCGGGGTCGATGCGGCACCAGCGCTCGAGCGGTCGCTTAGTCTCCGTGGCCGGGGCCGACCGGGCAAGTTGCCTTTGCGGCGTATCTTTGTAGAAATCGAGCGTGTCGCTCGGACAGTGAATAATCAGCATGCCCATGGCGCGGGCTTTGGCGACGACTTCGTTCATCCGCGGCGCCATTTCGCCGACGCGCTTCGTGGCCCCGGCACACCAGTGCTTGTCCCACATGTCGCAGATCACGACGGCCGTTTTTTTCGGGTCCCATTCGACTGCTTCCGTAATCGTGTGATACCGCCCGGTTCCGGCCTTGGTCTCGACTTGCCGGCGCGCGTGCAGCACGACCTTGCCGGGCGACGAAGCCGCCTCCTCTTTCGCCTGCAACGAGCTGACCAGTCCGCCGGCGAACGTGATCGGCAAACTGGCCAAGAGGAGCCGTGTCAGGATCTTCAGACGGGCAGGTTGTTGTTCTGACATGGAGCGAGCTCCTGAAAAGCGATTCATGCATGGGGGCGATGAGATCATGATACTGAACTCCTGTCCGTGCGCCGAGCAGCCTTCTTGATGCTCGCGGCCGATGCCGGTATGATCGCGCCGTCATGGCGAAATTTGCAGTCATTCTACCGGCGGCCGGGAAAAGCTCGCGCTTCACTTTCCAGCAACGCAAAAAGACTTTTGCGGACTTGAAAGGACGGGCCGTCTGGCTCCGGGCCGCCGAGCATTTCGTGAATCGCGACGACGTCGTGCAGACGCTGGTCGTGCTGGCCCCTGAAGATATCGAGGGATTCAAGGAAAAATTCGGGCCCAACATGGCGTTCATGAACATCGAAATCGTCGCCGGTGGCGCCGAACGAGCCGATTCGGTCCGCAACGCATTGGCCCGCGTCCGGCCCGAGGCCGATTTCGTCGCCGTGCACGACGCGGCCCGTCCGCTGATCGTTCAGGAATGGATCGATCGCGTCTTCCGTGCCGCCGAACAGTCGGGGGCGGCGATCCTGGCCACCCCAATCAACAGCACGCTGAAACGTTCCCGCGACGACGATACGATTGCAGAGACCGTGCCGCGCGACAGGCTGTGGGCCGCCCAGACCCCGCAGGTGTTTCGCCGGCAACTTTTGCTCGACGCCTACGCCCGGCAAGGGACGCTGCAACCGACCGACGAAGCGCAACTCGTCGAGCAGTTCGGGCACCTGGTGACACTCGTGGAATGTTCGCCTCTCAACTTCAAGATCACGACCGGTGACGATTTTCGCCTCGCCGAGGTGGCGCTCGACGCGCTCCCCAAGCCTAAAACACTGCGGGCGCTGCATCCGTTCGCGGATGAAGAGCCGCGGATGATCTGAGGATGCGATGCCCGCCAGGCGAGCGCTCCGGCTCAACGATGGCGTCGATCATAGCGGCTCGCGCTGCTCGTTGTTGCTTGCTGCGCCGGTGGCTTCGTCGACTTTGGCGAGCAATTTGTGCAGCAGATTGACGTCGCGCGTTTCGAGGGGGATGCGGCTGAGCACCCGGCGGAACCGGGCGACGTAGCTCTCCATCGTGGTCGCCGGTTTTGTCCGCAGCCGCGTGAGAGTTTCGGTCAGGTGATCGTAAAAGTGTTCCAGCTCGACATGGGTGACGAGTTTCCCATAACTGGCATGAAGTTCTTCGCCGGCGCCCGCCCGATGTAGTGCATAACAATACACGAGCACAGCCTGCGCCAGGTTGAGTGAGTGATTGTCGGTTGCGGCCGGAATCGTCGATTGAATCGAACACAGCGCCAGCTCCGGATTCGTCAGCCCTGAGGATTCGCGTCCGAAGACGATTGCGACAGATGACTCAGATCCGCGGCCCTGGATCTCGGCAACGGCCTCCTCGGGGAGCAGGATCGGGTATCCCACCCGCCGCGTCCGGCGCGTCGTACCGACCGAAAACACGGTGTCGGCCAGCGCGTCCTCCAAACGCGAAAAGACACGCAAGTTTCGCACCACCTCGGCCGCATTGTGGGCCAGGCAATAAGCGTCATCCCCCTGGGGATCGCAGGCCGGACTCACCACGCAGAGTTGCGAGAGCCCCATCGTGAACAGGGCCCGCGCCGCCGATCCGACGTTTCCGGGATGCTCCGGGGCGACGAGCACAATGCGGACATTCGCGGGAAAAGTCATTTCTCTGCGTATTTCACCGCGCCGTTTTCCTATGGCAATTCACTGTGACGTCGACAACAGCTTTTGCAGTTGCTGATGTCGATAATAGTAACCATCGTCGAGCTGATCGAGGATTTTATTGGCAGTGACCAGCAGCCCCAGCATTCCCGGTGGGGGATTGAAATCGATCCGGTCGACGACCACTACCTGCCCCTCTCCCTGGGCCTCGAACCGATGTTCGTGAATCCAGTGGCCGAGCAGCCCCTTGATCTGCGTCTCGGTGATCTGCCGCCCCTCTTCGAATTGCGTGATCTCGTGCAGCATGGTTTGCACCTGCCCGAATGTCTGCACCTTGAATTCAATTCGGCTGCCAAGCTCCAGGATCTCGGGCGCGTTGATAAACGCCAATCCCAGATCGGGAGGAGCGATCAAAGCGATGTTCGCGGGCCGCAACAGGAATTCGAAAGCCCGATCGAGCGGGCAGTCAAGCGTGACGCTGGTTTCGAAAACAGGCATCGAGGTGATATTTGTGATGGACCAGTGTGAACGACGATACTGACTCTATGTGCGGTCGATATTATTCTATCAGCGATGCGAAGTTCCGCCAGCAAGGCTGCGTGGCCAAAACCAGCACGGAACGGTTAGGATAGAGGCCGAGCCGCAAGATTTTGCATTCGCCGGGAGAAACGTCCATGTCCACCAGCGACTTCGCCGCCATCGATTCCAATTCCCTCCCCTGGGAAGAACGATTTCACGAGAAGGTCGGGAAAGCCATCTTCCGGAAAGAGCTGTTCACCGATCCCGAGACCGGTATGCTCGTGCGGCTCGTGAAGTATCCTGCCGGGGTGATCAATCCACGCCACACCCACCCCTGCGGCCACGGCATGTTCGTCCTCGAAGGGGCGCTGGTGACGCACAAAGGGACGTTCGGCCCCGGCAGTTTCGTCTGGTTTCCCGAAGGGGAGATCATGGAGCACGGCGCCAGCGCCGCCGGCGACGTCATCGCCGTATTCATCACCAATAAGCCCTTCAGGATCGACTACGAGCCGTAATGCCGGTGTGTTCAGAGCAGCCAGTGATCAGGATTACATTCAGCCGCCATCCAAGAGGGACGCTGGGAATGAGACGGCAGGAAACGAATAGGATTGCAGGTCATTATGAAAACCTCCCTCACCTGGCACGGGCACAGCGCCTGGCAAATTGACACGGCGGGGAAATGGGTGCAGATTGATCCCTTCCTGACCGGCAACCCGGCTGCCAAAGTCGCCGCCGCTTCTCTGGGCGCCGATTTCATTCTCGTCAGCCACGGACATAACGACCACGTCGGCGATACGGTGGCGATTGCCAAACGAACCGGCGCGACGGTCATCGCCAATTTTGAAATTACGGAGTGGATGACCAAACAGGGGGTGCCACATGTGCATCCGATGAACACTGGCGGCGCACGCACGTTTCCATTCGGAAACCTCAAGCTGACAATCGCCCATCACACGTCGATGCTTCCCGATGGTGCGAACGGCGGCAACCCTTGTGGTTTCCTGATCCGGCTCACCGACGGCCGTAAGATCTACCATGCCGCCGACACGGGGTTGTTCGTCGACATGCAGTTGATCGGTGAGGAAGGGATCGACTTGGCAATTCTGCCGATCGGAGACAATTACACGATGGGCCCGGATGATGCGCTCCGTGCCGTCCGGCTGATTCAGCCGCAGCGTGTGATTCCAACACATTTCGGAACGTGGGATCTGATCGCGCAGGATGCCGCCGCCTGGGCCGCGCGGGTCAAGTCCGAAACCGCCGCCGAGCCGATCGTGCTCAAGCCAGGAGAGACGTTCGTGTTTTGATCTTTTCTTCCATTTTTGCACATGTTTCAAAAGTGCCCCTCGCGCCTGCGGCTGCTAGCCAATCATGGCGAAGCCGAATGACATTTCGGGCGGTGCCAAATGATGCGTGGCCCCCGCGTGCTGATTACCCGTTGGGGTCGTCGAGCAATTGCTGCAACCGAGCACCGAGCGGCGGCGGTAGGCGGGTGGGCCAGGTCGCGTCAATAAGCCCGACGCCGATCATGTCGCGAAGGTGAGTCCGGTCCTTGTCCCGCCAGGCCATCAATTTCATCCGCACCAAGGCCTCGAGACTAGTCACTTGAAATCCGACGGCGCGTTCCGATTCGTCGAGATCCGGCAATGGGTACTCGTCATCCCGGCGGACTTTTTCGCCGGCGAAGAGGATATGAACCCCGGCGCTCGGTTTGCCTTGCGGCCCGTCGATAAAGGTATCGACGTCGAAGATGTGATGGTAGACGAAGCCGGCAGCTTCGAGTGCAGCGCGGGCGGCCGGCAGATCGGAGCGCCGGACCAGCAGATCGACATCGCGGGTCGTGCGGACGGCGTCCTCGTCAATCCG
>DASYAR010000196.1:0-3278 GCA_036501235.1 Planctomycetaceae bacterium | reverse complement strand
ACAATCAAGGCTGCGGTGAAACTGAACTCAAAAGACGCGACAAGCCTCCTTATGCAGCGCATCGTTGACGCCGTCCAGACAGGTGCGCTCCCACAACCGGAGAGACTTTCGGACCTGAGGAATTTCGCTTCGCAAACCAGTACGGACCTGCCATCGCAACTCGCGGTCGGAAAAAAGACGATTTGGAGCCACCTCCAATTCTGGAAACGACCGCGCTAACAAACCGCACGGAGCGTTCGGGAACAGGCGCGAGTCGTCATGCAGGTTCCGTCGCACTTCCGGCCGGAAGATTTCGTGGAAGTCCGGGAGTCGAAATGAACGTCGACAGCTGCCGCCGCATCAGCGGCTGGATTGACTTCCCGGCCGCGACCAAATCCCGCAAGTTGGCGGGAAAGGATTCGGGCCTGGGGGGCAGGTTGAACCATGGGCTAAGCGATGAACCCCGTCAGAGAAATCTGGCGGGGTTTTTGTTTGCGCGGATGCTCAGGTAGAATTTGGCTGAGGAGAGAACGTATGTCCCTCGATATGATGGACTTCATCATGCAGGTCGAAAAGACCTATGGATTCGAAATTCCCGATGAAGATTATGAATCCCTGAAGACCATAGGCTTGCTCTGCGAGTACATCCGCGAACGCTCGCCACAGTCTGACTCGGACGAAATTCTGCAAGCCGTTCGCAAGATGATCTCCGAGCACACTTTTATCCCGATTGTCGAGATCAAGTCGGAATCCCGATGGGTTGAGGATTTGGGATTCGGCTGAGCGATGCTCAATAGGGCCGCACGGCACGGGCAACCGACCGGGCCATTTTCGCGCGCGGAATCTCAATCAAATGGACCCCACTTCCAGACGCGGGAAGCGGTCTTTCAGCGCGAACTACCCAGAGAATTGGATAAGAGGCATACGGAATGACATCCAACGCGGTTTCGTTTTCACCCGCGAGCCAGCACGCAGGGCCGAACGAGAGCGGGTCCAGAGCCAGCGCGAAGCACACCACCACCGCCGTCCACTTCGCCCATCGCTCTTTTCTGTCATTGGGCGCTTGAAAAGATACCACTCGGAGGCGCTTCAAAAGATACCAGCCGGAGGGTTTCGGTTGGTTCGGTGAGAAGTGGTCCCTTTTGACTCGTGGAGCCGGTCTATTTATCGGGCGGCGACCCGGTGGGCGCTTTGGTATCTTTTGACGGTTTCTCGCGGTTCCCGAGGCGGTAGCTCCGGCCGTTGATCTGGATGATCTCGGAGTGATGCAGAAATCGATCCAGAATCGCCGTGGCACTGGGGACATCTCCCAGGAGCTTGCCCCAGTCCTCCAGCGGACGATTGCTGGTCATCAGCGTCGATTTGATCTCGTGGCGACGCAGCACAATTTCAAACAGATACTCTCCCGATCGCTTCGGCAATTGCTTCATCCCCATGTCGTCGATGATCAGCAGATCGGGTTTGAGATACCGCTGCAGGATCCGTTCCTGGCCGGCCAGCGCTTCGTCATGCAGAAAATCTCGCACCGTGTCGAAGATCGAGCGATAGAACACCGTGAAGCCCGAACAGATCGCCGCCGCCCCAATCGCCTGTGCCAGATGGCTCTTGCCGGTTCCCGGAGGTCCGACCAGCAAGGCATCGCGCCGCTCGCGCACGAACTGGCAGGTGGCCAGGTCGAACACACGGTCCTTCTTGATCGACGTATTAAAGCCGAAGTCGAAATCCTCCAGCCGCCGTACGTCTCGGAAATTCGCCGCCATCGTCCGGCGAGTCATCTGCCGTTGATTGCGAATCAGCAACTCATCCTGCAGCAGCAGCTCCAGGAACTCACGATGGTTGAGCCCGGTCGTGGCCGCCTCGTGCAGGCGGATCTCCAGCGACTCGGCCAGTCCCGACAGTCGCAGCTTTCTCAGAATCGACAACAATTGGTCTGACATCTTTTTATCCTTTTCGAAGGGCGTGACGAACAAACTCTCCATAAGCCGAAATCGGTCGAATCAGGGGATGCTCCTCCAGGAGCTCCAGGGTCTGCTGAACGGCGGCCCGTCGCTCCAACAGGTTCTTGACAATCCGGCAACGAAAGCCCCGGCAGCGCCAAGCCTTGTCGCAAGCGTCGTCGATCGCTGCGGCCTCGTATTTACGGCTGAGGGCCAGCAGCCCCTGGATGATCCGCATGCCGCGGATCCCGTGTTCCTCCAGTGTGGCCTCGGCCCAGCGGGCCGCATTCGTCCCTAATGGCCGTATTTTCTTCAGTAAATGCGCGGCGCCGCGCTCCACCGAACTGATCTTCTCGCTGGCCAGATGTTCGTGCAGCGTGCTGAACTTCCCGGCCGCCTGCCGGCAATGCAGGGCGATCTGCTCAAAGCGATGGTTCAAGACCCGGACTGTCTGCTCGTTCCACCGCACCCACACATCACAGCCCAGGTGTTCCGGAGGCACGGAGTAGAACGAGCGTTTCACCTCGATATGGCCGTCGCGGCTGACACGCCGTTGTCCTTCCTCGTAGAGGGGAAATCGCTCTCGTGGCAAGGGCCGCAGCGCCGCCCGCTCGACGGTCTCGAAGAGCTGGCCCACATGCCGCTTCGTCGTCCCGTGAATCCGCGTGTCGGCGATCGACCGCTCCCAGTGCTGCAGAAATTCGTTCTGCGCCGCCAGCGAATCAAACTGGCGGCCGCGCAGCGCATTCGACTTCGCATAGCCCACGCCCCGTTCCACCTTCCCCTTGTGTCGCGGCGTCCGCGGACGCGTCGGGAGCAGCGTGAAATCATAATGCCGGCAGAACTCGACAATCTTGGGGTTCAACTCGGGGTCGTACCAATCCGCCTGCGTCACGACCGCCTTGGCGTTGTCGAACACCACCACTTGGGGAACGCCCCCCATGGTCCAGAACGCGTTCTCCAATGACCGGATGAACGACTCCGTCGTCAGCCGCCGTACCGCCTCGCTGTACCCCTTCCGGGAGAAACTCAACACTCCCCGAAACACATGGGTCCGACAGCGCTTCCCCGCTTCGTCCAGGCACGGAGCGCCGCTGCCATAGTCGACCTGCAGTTCGTAGCCGGCGGCAACCTCGATCCGGCGGAACGCCAGATCGGTGCTCGCCGTCAGGCGCCGTACGTAACGCCGCACCGAGTGGTAGCGTCCCGGAAATCCCTGTTCGTCCTTTAAGTCCTGGAAGATCCGCTGGGCTGTCAGTCCCTGTTCCAGCTTCCCCAGAATGCTCGATTGGTACGCGGCGCACAGGCTCCGTGATTCGTCGGCCGAGGGCTCCGGCGACTCGGCCGACCCGGTGGGCGCTT